>CAKMJS010000107.1 GCA_927405585.1 uncultured Desulfosporosinus sp. | reverse complement strand
CCAACCTTCTGACGGCCTCTTCGTTGCCTTGGCGTTCGTACTCGGCAATCTTCTCGGCGAACTCGAGCTGAAACTGTGCATCGTTGGCGGCGCGCAACTGGCCCGACTCACGCAGGATGTCAATCCGGATCTGCTCCTGCTGCTTCATAATAAAGACAGCCCCCTCCGTTGTTTCACTGATCGATTGCTCAAGTTCTATCGTAACCTTTTGCCCAGTTAATTTAATTAAATTGATAGCATACTCCAAAGCTTTATCTTTTCTCAAATCTGGAGGAATTTGATTGCTTTGGTATAACTGTTCAGCAGAATGCACTCCGGCTTGTGTCGCCTTTATAACTGTATCGATAATACTCTCGACAGGTGAAGGAATAAATGGTTTGAGGGCGTCATTGGCTATCATAACAGTGTCCACGAAACTCTCCGCGGTCTGTAACGCCTTACCTGTATCAACACCTTTAGCTACCAACCTCTGAACACCAAACATAGTTCCAAAGAAACACGATAGTGACACAATCCCTATTCCAAAGGTAATCAACATTTGTAGATCCATACTGTTCCTCTCTCCTTCCTTATCTATTGAGATAATTACGCACTGCATCTGCTGTTTTATACTTGTCTTTTCCAGAGAGTAGTATTTCATTAGTGTGACCGGTTTCGGGGCCACCAATTGTGATCAATTGCTTTGCTTTCATAGCATCTATGGGGATCGTCTTATCCTTGCCCTGCCTAACAAATATTGCGATACCTCCATCTTTGGCGCTTACATCTTTTGCTGACCAATAGTCCTCATCACTAAACATCAGAATAGCATTTTCCAGCACGTCCTCCTCCTCTGCTTCTAAAGTTAAGATAACCCCGAAATAATCTGCAATACCCTGTGCTACTGATAGGGCTGCTTGATCCATTTTGGCTATGATTACATCTTCTTCGGATTTGATGAAACCATACTCAACCAGACAAGCAGGCATATGGGTTTTACGACACACATACCAATTCGCAAATTTCACACCACGATCAACCATATCAAGCTGTGCAGCCATCCGAGCATTAATAGCTTTTGCTAGTTTCTCCGCTCGACTACCTGGTTGCCACGCATACACTTCATTACCATGGGCTTCTCTATTCGCCGAATTGATATGAAAAGAGACAAACACGCTCCCTCTCATTTCATTAGCGATATCCACTCGATTGATTAAATCAGTCTCAACATTGAAATAGTAACCACAGAAATCCTTGTCGATATCCCGGGTAAAACGCACATTATATTTACCACTCTCCACTAAGATTGTTGCCGTTTGCTTAGCGAGCGTAAGGCTGAGATCCTTTTCATACCTTGTTGGCCCAACTGCCCCCGGGTCCCGCCCTCCATGCCCTGGGTCAAAGATCAAATCATACACGCTATACCCCCCTTAATTTACCAATTACTGCTTTTCTATTATATGATCTCGTTCTAGACTTGGTACTTAAATACCCCAAGATAGCGCAGTGATGGCGAATAGGGAACTACCCAAAACAAACCACAAAAGCTCAGCGCGCTGAGGCCTTTGTGGTTTTGAAAAAATCCCCCTATTAAAAGGGGAAGGAAAGTGAAAAGTAATCCTTCATTTAATATTACGATCATCTTTCTTTTGAAGTTGAGTTAACACTCGACTGATACTAGGGGGCAGGGGCACCCCGAGGATTCCTAAGTTCTCTGTTACCGATATCCCTTCCCTCGCTACGTAAAAGTATATGGCCAATGTTCTAAGAATCGGCTCTTGGTTACCAACCATTTCATCGAGCAGGACCGCTACCACCACTACTGCAAGGATAAGACCCTTTCGGATTCCTCCCCAAAACATTATCTCACTGTTCACTTGTTTATTTTTAATGGCACCGAGAAACCCTGTCACGTAATCGATGACCATAAGCACTACAAGAACTTTCAATGCTGCGTCCCACCCGCCTAAACTCGAACATAGGATAGTTGCTACCGAGGCGACAACAGTACTTAAACTAATTTCTTTTACGTTCATACATTTTCCTCCCTTCACTACGGCAACTT
The DNA here is from genome assembly GCA_927405585.1 of uncultured Desulfosporosinus sp. Taxonomy (GTDB): domain Bacteria; phylum Bacillota; class Desulfitobacteriia; order Desulfitobacteriales; family Desulfitobacteriaceae; genus Desulfosporosinus. The sequence goes on along the minus strand of CAKMJS010000107.1, from coordinate 40,787 downwards.
TTACTATTCGAGTTTTCTTTCTGTCTTAATAAGCTATGCGAACAGGCCATTTATTGTCACAGGGCATTTTGAGTCATTATCAACGCCCTACAATCGCTTTGATCCAATAATGACTATTAAACAAGCGTCAGCGATTTTTAATCGCTGACGCTTGTTGCCATTCTTTAATCACAACTTGAGGATCATAGGGACATAAAGAAATTCAATATCATCTGCAATATTTTTCTTAGTAGCGAGGTTTCTTTATTGTCAGCAATGATTGGTTCCTTAGCAATTTCCGAGTAGATCCTAACCACATCTTCGCCGTATCCTATTCCCGGCACCGCCCAATGACCATTTAATTCTTCCCAGTTTGGACAGCTTCCCCTCTTAACCAAATCAAAACGGGGATCTACTTTTGGAAGGCCGATTGGCAACGGATCTATTGAAGCATAAGCATATACATGCTCCAAATGGGCCAACACACCTTCTTCCGGTGTAGAGAAGGTCGCGCCATGAGCCCCGCCTCCGACGGCTCCAATTCCAGCGAAGTTGTTCTGCTCTGCCAATACTGCCCCACCGAATTTGAGGTAACCGGTTTCCTTAATCATCTGAGCCACTGCATAACCCCATCTGATTCCAAGCAATTCCCCTTTTATTTTATAGAAGGGAATAATATCTTTGGCATCCGGATTATGCTTAGACAAAAACTGCTGGCACTGCTCAAGTGTGATCGTTTCCTTACCCATGATTGGTGTTTTCGATGCACTCTGAGGAATTGTATACTCGAAAACGCTAGCACCATCTATAGTTTGCTGTACAACGCCCTTGATTGCTTGGCCACCATTGACCGCTTTTTTTACTTCCGAGATTGCATTTTCTTTGTAACTTAATGCCATGGTCTGCTTACCATCTAAAATGACCCTATACATAACGTTAAGCGTTGGCTGTGATAGGGTCGGCTCCTTGTATACCACTCCAAAATAATCACAGATTCCTTTGGCATGGGCCACTGCCAGTAACTGCCGAAAATTAGAGTCTTTCAACTTTGCCGCGTCTATTGCATTATCGATAAAGCCATTTTCTGTATGAATGGCTGGCATACTCGTTTCGCGCATTACTAGGACGTTCTGGACTTTTACATTCCGGTTCACCCAGTCTCCTGCTCGAACGAGATAAGCTAAAACCTTTCCGGCCACCATCTCGGCCTGTCCTCCGGTACCCTGAATGAGTACCTCTGTACCCGTGCCCCCGCCAGCATTAATATGGACTGAGACAAAGAGGTCTGCTTTAAAGTCTTCGGCAATCTTAACTCGGACCAATAGTTCTCCATCTAGGTCCTTCTCAAGTCGCCCAGGGGCATAGTCTCCGTCACGAGTGAGGATGACACTCATCTTATTGGCCTCAAGCAATGGCTTAAGTCTTAGGCAAATGTCTAAGGTAAGGTCTTTTTCTTTCAGACCGTTTCCGACAGCACCTGGGTCATAACCACCATGACCCGGATCTAGACAAACTTTCATATTAACCCCTCCTTCATCCAATGTATTCACTGGTATTGGACAAGGTTACAAAAAAGGCTTCAGCTTCAGCTTAACCATAAGCTAAGCATAGCCCTTCAATTATAAAAGCCTCTCCTCACTACGAAGGAGAGACAGCACTTATAAGAATAATAATGATACACCAACTAGCGATATTAGGGCACCAAAAACCTCTTTTAGCTCTACTTTTTCTTTAAGCATGATAATTGACACCGGAATAATTAGGATTGGAGTGATTGACATTATTGTTGAAACTATGCCTGTTGGTGCATGTTGAACAGCAATCAATGAAAGTGAAACGCCTATGAACGGCCCAAAAAATGATCCAATCGAGATATGTTTCATAGCCTTATTATCTTTTAACGCCATAGTTAAATTGCCCCAGTTTTTAGAAATAGTAATCACAAGTGCAAAACCGATAATAGCTGCAATAATTCTGATTTGAGTTGCAGCAATAGCGTTATAGGATCCCATTCCAAATTTACTGAAGACTAGCCCAAGCGCTTGTCCCAATGCCCCAATAAATGCATATATTAAGCCTTTTAGCGAATGCCTTACTGTAATGACTTTGTCCCCAGAATTACGGGTAAGGATTACGAGTGCTATTCCCCCAATGGTAATGGCCATTCCAGTTAAACCTAATAATGAAATTTTTTCTCCCATAAGGATGAAACCCGTTATTGCCGTAATCGGCGGTACAGTTGACATGATTAGCATTGATATGCGCGCGCCTACTTGTACAAAGGCCTGGAATAAAAAAAGATCTCCAATAACAAAGCCTATTAAACCAGAAAAGGATAACCAAAACCAGGTTGAACCCGTCGCATCTAAGGGTAACAACATTCCCCGAGTAAATAGGTTAAAGACTGAAATTAACAATAAGGCTATGACAAGTCTAATTAAATTAACAGATAGTGAACCAACCTTTTTTCCTGCAGATTCAAAGGCAACTGCAGTAATTGTCCAACAGGCTGCTGTTGCTAAAGCAGCTATTTCTCCAATATGTGCTTGAAACATGCTCTTCTTCCTCTATTCTCATTCTTACCTATGGAGTTTTCCACCAAGTCATTATAGCATAATTGACACCGAACAATTCCTACTTCATGAAAAAATGCTGGTAAATAACCAAAGGCCCTGCAAGTTGCAGGGCCTTTGGTTCCTATGGAGCCGATCGTCTGTATTTGTTCCGACGTCCGGCTCATTTTTCCTTATAGCGCTAGGTCAAATATATAAACAAGCTCTTGCTTAGGCTTTAAATGCCTCGAAAGCCATCTAGTTGAGCTTGGGTAATCACACCGACTCTTACTAGTCCATCAAGAATGGTGTTAAAAAAACCTCTTGCTTGGACGGCTTCTTCAACTGGCGTAGTCGGGGTTACTACTGGTGTAGCTTCTTCGACTGGCGTAGTCGGGGTTTCTACTGGTGTAGCTTCTTCGACTGGCGTAGTCGGGGTTACTACTGGTGTAGCTTCTTCGACTGGCGTAGTCGGGGTTACTACTGGTGTAGCTTCTTCGACTGGCGTAGTCGGGGTTACTACTGGGGTACCTTCTTTAGCTGGATTAAGCGCACTTCTAATGGCGTCTTTTTGAGCTTCAGTAATTGTACCGGCTTTTACTAGGTCATTCAGAACGGTTTTAATATCTACAGCTGGCATAGCTTCAACTGCCTCTACAGCTTCGATAGCTTCTACAGCTTCGACAGCTTCTACTGCTTCTACTGCTTCTACGGCTTCTACGGCTTCTACTGCTTCTACAGCTTCTACTGCTTCTACGGCTTCTACTGCTTCTACGGCTTCTACTGCTTCTACTGCCTCAACGGCTTCTACTGCTTCAACGGCTTCTACTGCTTCAACGGCTTCTACTGCTTCGACAGCTTCGACTGCTTCAACAGCTTCTACTGCTTCAACGGCTTCTACTGCCTCAACGGCTTCTACTGCTTCTACTGCTGGCGTAGTTGGTGTGGCTTCGATAGCTTCTACTGCCTCAACAGCTTCGACTGCCTCAACTGCTTCGACGGCTTCGACGGCTTCTACTGCTTCAACGGCTTCTACTGCCTCAACGGCTTCTACTGCCTCAACGGCTTCTACTGCCTCAACGGCTTCTACTGCTTCTACTGCTTCAACGGCTTCTACTGCTTCTACTGCTTCAACAGCTTCGACAGCCTCTACTGCTTCGACTGCTTCGACTGCTTCTACTGCCTCAACAGCCTCTACTGCTTCGACAGCTTCTACTGCTTCGATAGCTTCTACTGCCTCAACGGCTTCTACTGCTTCCACGGCTTCTACTGCTTCTACTGCTGGCTTAATTCCAATTTGAATAGCATCTGCTTGCGCCTGGGTAATTGTACCGGCTTTTACTAGACCGTCCAGAACGGTTTTAACGTCCACTTGTGCAGGGGCTTCTTTACCTGGTTTAATTAATCCTTGAATAGCATCTGCTTGGGCCTGAGTAATCGTTCCGGCTTTTACTAGATCTTTCAGAAGTGTTTGGTATTGCCCGTAATGATGTCCTCTATTGAATTGACCTTTATCTGAGCCGATTTTTGGTACCGCACTTTGAATAGTGTCTACTTGATCCAGCGTAAGTGTGCCTGAACTTACAAGACTATCTAAATGGCTTTTAAACCAACTCTGAGTTTCGTATGTTTGATTTTGATAACACTTTTGTGCTTGTTCTGCATTACTGCTATTCGTATTTGCTAATACAGTTGTGCCCGATAAAAGTGTTACTAGAGCTGTAGCTATAACGATTGATTTTGTTTTTGTATTTTTCCTCATATTAATTACCTCTTTCAAATTTAATTATTTATTTTAACTAATATATTAAACGTGATTTTCACATTTAATAATTAGTACAACCATACGCATCACCACCTTCAAATTTATTATGAATTATTTTCGGCACATCACCTATCAATGTTCAATTAATATTTAATAATTATCTGTTGCTATGATACTAATATAAACTTGTTACCATTCAGTGACCTTTATATGTCGAAAATGTGAAGGCTTATTATGTCAAATATAGAAAAAAGCCCCCACCGTTTGGATGGGAGCTAAAAAACCAGGAAGGAGCTTCTCTACGATTGCCTAATTAATCTTGTTGGAATGCCTGTAACACATTGACTTGCTTCCATTGTAAATCTACTCAGACCTTTCGATACGTCATATAACAGATATCCTATAACGGTCTTGCCCGGATTGACTGTTAGATAGGAAAACGATTTTCCCCCAGCCTTATCCAAACCTACTGTTTCCCCCGTCAGGACGACAACTTCACGTTTTTCTTTATCTAAGAGTTTAGAATCCGAGGAGGTTACGTTAATGGCTTGAGTAGCCGATAATGGAGAGGGTGCTAGACTTCTAATCTTTGCGGTAGAAGTGCTACCACTCTTGGAAACTGAACTAATCATTCGTAATACAACGAGTGCTACAACACCGATAAGTGTTTTCTTTCCTAGCCCCATTTTTAATTTCAATCCACAACAGGGACAATCCTTCGCTGAAGGTGCCACTAGCTTTCCACATGCTTTACATTTTTTAAATTTACCTGCCATCGTTCCCTCTGCCCTCTTTACTATTTATTATTTAATTTCTCTAAGTAACTGTACTTACATTCCGTTCCATTGTTCCAATAATTGATTTTATACAATATATGCAGCCTAGAAAGATTAGAATATGGAACGAATGTTGTCCGTGAAGAAATATTCGAAAGAGTATAACCCCGCAATCGATTGCGGGGTTATACTCTTTCGAAGGGACAATCTTCATTTAGTTCTTATTATAAAGGTAATTTACCACTATCTAAAATAATATTCCCATCGACAGTGACCGTTGGAGCGACAAAAACCATATCTAAATGAAATTTGCTTTCAATGATCCCGGAGAAAGAAGTATTGCTTCCAAATCCGAAATGCACAGTTCCCATGCACCCTTCATCTTCCAGCATACGTCCGTTTAAAGAACACATAGGATTTAAGCCTATTCCTATTTCGCCCAAATAATAAGCGTTAGGATCCTTAAAGTCCTTCATGATTTTCGCAAGTATTTGGGCCTGTTTGCCGCCACTTATATCGACTATTTTGCCATTTTCCAGTATCAGTCTTATTGGGTCAGTTAATAGACCTAATTCAGGGTGAGGGATACTACCGTCTACAACAACTACTCCATTAGATGTATCTTCCAAGGGTCCAATAGCACATTCAATGTCCGGAGGAGATGAAATGGTTCCTTTCTCCAAACTTCTTGCATACTGAGGTAGAGCTGGTCTTCCTGTAATTTTCGCAGTTACATCCGTGCCCTTAGCTGTCGTGATTCGTATAGTCTCACCAACCATTTGCTCGGCAACTTTTTCTAATACTTTACCTTGTTCAATGAAATCTACATAAAGTCCGCCCTTTTCCAACATACTGACTTTATAATCCACCATATTAATAAATCTAGCACCCTTGGCAATGGCATTTCTTCTTGCCTCAGTATGAAACAAGGAGAAGGTTGTTATGCCGAAAATCACATCTGCGCTCTCCATAGCAGCCGCAACAATTTTAGTTGGTTCTTGCCCATGCATAGTACGATCGCTCATCATCACGATGCTCTTGCATTTAAACTCTTGGGCAGCCTCCCACATATAACGAGTCACTTCAAAACTCGTGTCGTCGGTTACAAACAATATGTTTTCATCTTTTTGGCAATTCGAGCAGGTGGTTAAAAGCACAGTACAGGCTGCGTATAGATTCTTCACTTTATTGCCCCTTTCTGGTTATACAGAATATCCACCCGCAAAAAATCTACTTGCAAGCAGGTACTTTCTATTATTATAACCTATATTAATCCGATAGCTCTAAAAAGCGTCATGGTTATAATTAGCACAGCTGATACAATCAGAACATATAATCCATTCCAACGAACTCCTACCAGAATTGGAGATTGCTCGGTTAATCCAGAAATCGCAATAACATTTGCTGCTGAAGGAGATATTGTAACTCCCATCGCCCAGCTTATGGCCAGAATCAAGGCCATGTATGTAGGAGTCGCTCCGTAAGCTGCAGGGCTAACCGTTCCACTAAGAATGGTGACCGTAATAATCGGATGTACACCCAAAATTGCCAAAGTGAGACTACCGTAAATAATGACAACGGCAAGTAACAAAGCGTTATTACCCACGATCAGGTTTAGAAATTGTGGTACATAATCCCCAAGGTGAGAATATGAGATACTAGTTGCGAACAATCCTGCCCCAACAAAAAGGACAATTTCATTTTTTAATTTTGGTAGTCTTTCAGTAAAATAGCCCCCCTTAAACTCTCTGATTAGTACTGGCAAACGACCGATCAGGGCCAGCCAGATGACAGGGAAAACCAACGAAGTAATGGAAACCACATTGATCGTTGATATTCCGGTTATTAGGGATACAATTGTAATGAGAAATATTAATATGCTCCCAAAAAAGCTTAACTCTAGAACTTTCCGAAAATTGATTTTTGCATTTGCGTTAATTTCTTTATCTACAGAAGTTGTTTTTGCCGCAACTGGAGCAAAACTATTATCTGTTTTTCTCAGTACCAACAACATCATGGTATATCCGATCAAACCAGCTATTATCCCAAATAAAATGCCATACGGGAAAAAAACAGGCCATTCGACACCCGTTAATTCTATAATCAAGGCTATTGCTGCCGTCGTTGGCGCCCAAATCGTGCCAGTGGTAAACCCTCTACTGATAGCAACACTAAGTAATTTTTTATTAGAACTTATATCGCTAGCCAGGCTAATTTGATGCACTAATGGCACGGCCGCCATATTAACCAAAGATCCGATAAATGCAGAAATAAAACTCACTAACAAGTAAAAACGGCTGTTTGTATGGACATAGCGCCTGAATACACCTTGTAAAGATTCGAAATACCCTCCGTACTGAATAGGAATCCCTAACAGCGGTACCAAGGTAAACATAACTACTAGGTAAAGGTTACCCTGCAAAGCTTGCTCCCATATGCTTAGCGGAGCGTGATAGACAAGTAATAGAATAATGCTTAGTGCAAAGGACGCATACCCGATCACTTTTGCTGTACCAGTGACAACAGTCATGCTCAGTGCGAGTACGATGACCAGAAGAATTAGATTAAGATTCGTTATTAAATCAGATTTGATATACAGGTTACTTAAGTAAACAATCGCTAGACATAAAGTAATTATACTGCGGATACGGGTTAATAATATTGTCATCGCTGAACTCCTTATCTGGAACCCAAAATATGTGTTTTGGCTTGCATCAAGCGGGCTAATTATATGAAAAAAGGAGCTGCCTGTTAAGCAGCTCTATTATAAAAAAGGAGGAGGATAACAGATTTAAGAAAGGTTAGTAACGAATTGTGTACGAGTTAGTATTACTCTAAGCTCAGCTCTTTCTACATCGCCTAGAGGCAGGAGGGGTAGACGGGGATCTCCTCCATAATAACCAAGCATATCCAAAGCGGCTTTAAGACCCGCAATCCCAAAACGAGCAGTTACCGCAGCATTGCTCTCCAAGAGTCTAAGTTGCAATGCTTTAGATTCCTCCCATTTGCCTGCCTCAAATAGTTCCTGAACCTCAGCACACTCATTAGGGAATACATTGGCGAGGGCTAAGGTTCCGCCTTTAGCACCTAAAGCCAAACTGGTATAGAGAAAACTGGCAGAACCAGCAAACACGGCAAAATCAGAAGAGGTGTTACGAATTACCTCCGCGATCTGGACGATATTTCCCCCGCTATCCTTAATGCCCATAATGTTAGGATGTTGAGCTAATTCGGCGACAAGCTTGTAGGATAAATTAATCCCTGTGTTACCCGGCATATTGTACAAGATAACAGGAACAGGACTAGACTCGGCGACATCAAGATAGAATTGTTTCAGTGCCTTGTCTGACATAGAACCTTTATAATAATGGGGGGTTACCACTAACACTGCGTCAACCCCGGCGGCGGCAGCTTGGTGGCTTAAGTAAATAGTTTCTGCAGTGGACTCTGCACCCGTTCCAGCAATGACAGGTTTACGTCCCTTGGCTTTTTGACAAACAAACGTAATAAGCTGAATTTTTTCTTCAGAACTCAATAATACAAACTCACCGTTAGAACCCAATACGACCAAGCCTTCAAGCTTTGAGCCAAGCCAATTGTCTAAATTGCTCTCCAATTTATCGAAGGCAATTTTGCCGTCGACAAACGGTGTTGGAATAGGAGCATATACTCCTTTTAGTTCGAACGACATACTTCAAACCTCCCTCAAAAAACTTTATCCTTTAATCCAATCGTGAGCCTTCACGTCTACAAGTGGAAGTGGACGGATTTTCGTTGTTCAACTAAACGAGTTCACTTGCTTAACCACCGTAACTTCTGGTAATACAAAACAGCTCATCATGAAGGCCGATTTCTGCTTTGGTAGGCACACCTGAGGCAGTTTCGAGGACCGTCTGCAAGAGTCCTTCCCCAACTTCAGCGATGCTTAAGCCTTTATCAATAATCTCCCCTGCGTTAAAATCAAGGTTAAATTTCATTCGCTCAAAGGTTGAAGTGTTTCCTGTGATTTTAATCACAGGTACACCCGGAAAACCAGTGGGGGTTCCTCTTCCAGTGGTGAAAACGACGACTTGGCAACCGGAGGCCGCTAGTCCCGTCACTGCTTCTCCGTCATGACCAGGGCAGTCTAGGACATATAGGCCGTGCTTCACGAGAGGCTCTCCATAATCAAGTACTCCAGTTATGGGTCCGGTTCCCCCTTTGTGAATTCCACCGAGTGCTTTCTCTACTACTGTCGTTACTCCCCCATCCTCATTGCCAGGCGAGATCAATGCCGAGCGATTTTGGAGATCACCATGGGCCGTTCCGATTTTTAATTTATTTTCCATCTTCCGGACAGTGTCTAGGATTTTTTGTCCCACCTCAGGTGTTACGGCCCGTCTGGCCAGAACATGCTCAGCCCCAATCAGTTCTGTGACCTCGGTCAACATGGCACTGCCGCCTTCGGCTACAATTTGGTCTGTGACCCATCCGAGGGCTGGATTAGCGGCGATTCCCGATGTTGCATCCGTTCCACCACATTTAAGACCTAAACATAGTTCCGATAACGGAAATTCCTCTTTTTGCTGTTTGGCCGCTTGTTCTACTAACTCTTGTGCCAAACGGACTCCTTTAGAGATTGCTAATTGAGTATCACCTTCTTCTTGTATCATAATCAATTCGACAGGTTTACCAGTAGCGGCAATACTGTCAGCTAATTCTTGTGCCCGAAACCGTTCACACCCAAGACCGACTACTACAACTCCGAAGAAGTTCGGGTGCCTGGCAATTCCCTTTAATGCTTTCGCTGTGAGTTCTAAATCTAACCCGACTTGACTACATCCGACCGGATGGGTGAGTTCAACCGTTCCTTCCACCTGTTGGACAATCCGCTTCACAACTGTATTGGCACAAAAAACGGAGGGTATAACAGCAACCCAATTTCTAACCCCCGGTAACCCTAGCTGACGCTTATATCCATAAAATGTATGCATGTTTCTTTTATTCCTCTCCCCGGAAGTTTTGGCCGTTCTAGTTTTCTCGGCCCCGTTCGCAATAAATATTTTGTAGATGAACCCACTCCCCAGGTTGGATCGGTATTTTTGCATTTCCAATCTCTTCACCGTATTTGATAATAGGCTCGCTTACCAGAAGGTTGGTTACGGAAATTTTATGTCCAAAAGGGATATCACTTTGGGCCGTTAAATGAACAACGCCAGTTTCCAAATTTATGAGAACGTCTTCACCCTTTCTAACCTCTCTCAGTACAACAGCCACGTTGTCACGAGGATCCATGCGTAAAGCAGTATGCATTTTTATATCATCCTAACTCGCTTAATCTTTTTTTTCTAACAAGGCTCCGTGATTCGCTTGCCCAACATTACGACAGTATAACCCTAGAAATCCGGTATCAACAGGAGGCTTCCGAGGCGGTAGTTTTTCTAAGCGTTCCGCCATCTCTTCAGGGCTAATCAGCAGATTTAAGAGTTTGTGTTCAATATCGATTTCGATCGAATCGCCGTCTTGGACGATGGCGATCGGTCCTCCCACGTGGGCTTCAGGCGTTACATGACCTATGCAGAAACCTTTTGTGGCACCGGAAAAACGGCCATCTGTAATCATGGCTACACTATCACCAAGGCCCATGCCCGTTATCAGGGCTGCCGGAATCGATAATTCCCTCATTCCCGGTCCTCCTGCGGGGCCTTCATACCGGATGACTAATACGTCCCCGGGTTTGATTTCTTTAGTCATAATGTGGTCCATCACATCTTCTTCTGAATCGAAGGTCTTGGCGGTACCCACCTGGCGTGTCGGGGCATTCTTGATCCCGCTCACCTTGATCACGGCACCATCGGGTGAGAGATTTCCCTTAAGGATTACAACTCCACCTTGCGGGTGAAACGGATTACTTAAGGGACGAATGGCCTCCGAATTTCTTACTTCCTGACTATAGGCGGCAATAGTATTCCCAGTCACTGTAAGGACATTATTATCAATAAGTGGCTCTAGAATCCCAAGTATGGCACCCACACCCCCTGCTTGGAAAAAATCCCACAGAGTAAACTTACTGGAGGGTTTAAATTTCGCTACACAGGGTGTTGCACCCGATAGTTCATCAATGCGATCCAGGCTTAATTCAAAACCTGCTTCTCGGGCGAGTGCCGGCAAGTGCAGGATAGCATTGGTTGAGCCTCCAATGGCCATAAGAAAGCGAACGGCATTGTCAAGATTTGCAGGAGTCAAGATTTGCCTCGGCCTCAGATTCTCACGAACCATTTCTATGATACGTTCTCCAGTTTTTTTAGCCTGACGACGCTTTTCTGCGTAAACAGTTGGAGTCGTTGCAGTCTCAGGCAAACTCATTCCTAACGCTTCAATGAGGCAGCCCATGGTATTTCCTGTACCCATCATGCCACAGACTCCAACCGTTGTGCAGGTATCGCTCTCAACCGCTTCAAACTGTTCCTCTGTAATCAGTTGCTTTTTTATTGCCCCCATGGCTTCCTTTATATCCGACATGACCCGCTGCTCCCCATTCCCGTCGAAATGGGAAAGCATAGGGCCAGGCGGTAAAAAGATGGTTGGAATGTCGAGCCTAGCGGCCGCCATGAGCATCCCAACTGGGGACTTATCGCAAGACGGTATTAAAACCAGACCGTCAAACCCCCCGGATCCCACCATTAATTCAATTTCAGCTGCGACAAGTTCTCTGCTGGGTAAAGAATAATGCATCCCTAAACCTTGAGCGACCGCATCACAGACTGCTATGGTATGGAATTCTACCGGGGTTCCCCCTGCTGCCCAAACCCCAGCTTTAACAAATTGAGCCAACTCCTTATTGCTGTAGCTCCCTGGGTGCATTTCAGACCAAGCACTTACGACTCCGATAATCGGTTTTCTTAGGTCTTCCTTCGTGTACCCTACCGATTTCAACATGGCCCTGGGATACGCCCCTTTAATGCCCTCAAATAACTCTTGTGAGCCACGCAACATCTTCTTCAACGTGCATTTCCCCCTATCCAACCTGATTCAGCTGTTTTTCTGTTTCGTTTATTCATCGAGCGCTTGCTTCACTACTTATTGCAAAAGATGTGCCAAATCATATTTTTCCTCGTCTCGACTTATAAACCTGTGTGTTATGGCGTGTTACTGGGTTTATATTCTACTACGGTTGTTTAAGTCATTTTTTCACGCAACAATTGCAACACTTGCAACGTCCAACTCACAACAACTCTACCGAATTATTAAAAGAGATTCCCCTGCTCGCTAAATTCCAGGTCATAGGCAGAGCTCACAATTTCCATATTGGAATTACGCCTGACTTCTTCAATAAGATTTTCCGAGACTTCAATTTCTCCGAGACGCAAGGTGTTTTTAACTCTCACCATTCTAACCTTCGTTTTATCCAAGATATTACAGGTCTTGATAGCTGCTTGAATGCCTTGTTTATCATTTTTTAACACCATAGGAATTTTCACACTAAGCGGTACCGTAGAAGTAAGGGAGTTAGGGTAAGATTGCTCAAAGCTGAACTTGTCAAACGCCCGTTTCGTTGTAAAATCAAGGATTCCTAAACCATTGCCATTTCCGTGGGAGACATCTGTTATGTCTAGAGTAACAATTTTAGAAATAATAGGCCCCCCACTGCAATATGGGGTATGGTAGCGACCGACCACATTGTTATCAAATCCCGTGCCACTAATGTTTTTACCGATCTCATCAATGATCAATACGTCCAAAGCATCGAAATAAATCTTAGGGCACAAGCGTTTGGCTTCCTCTAGTAAGGCTGGTTCTCCGACTTCAATTTCTTCATTTTTTAGAACTTCAATACCACACAGTTCATGATAAGCATTTTCCAGCACACCAACGGCAAAGATGAGGTTTGTCTTTTCTAAAATTACACGGGCAATGGCCGGAATGTTTTCCGCCATTTTACCAAAGCCTAACTCGTGACAAATATCGGCCCCTTTTTGTTTCCCTAGACCGATGGTGATCATTTTCATTAAACCACTCTCATACTTGCCTCGAAACGCAATATGCGGTTTGATACGGTTGATAATGACAATGGCATCTGCTTCATAAGCATATTTGTCGACAAATACCGGAAGTCCATTTTCTGAAACTCCGATTTGCACCGTTTCCATCGTCGCTCGAATCGGTGCACCGACCGACTCTTCCGTGATACCAAATCCGTGAAGCATCTTTTGTTGCCCTTCTGCAGACGCCCCGCCGTGGCTTCCCATGGCAGGAACAATAAACGGTAGGCCACCCTGTCCTTTAATAAACTGGATCATGGTTTTAACCATATTCGGCAACGCCGTGATGCCACGGCTACCGACTGCTACAGCCACAGATTGTCCTGGCTTAATCAAGGGGCTTGTATTCTTACTTTCAAGTCTAGCGAGTAGTACCCGCTCTACATTCTCGATTACCGGTCGTTCAAAAACTTGTTTAACTCTCACCATTCTTGGAATGGGTATAGAATCTAATAGTTGATCAATGGCACTCATTTTGTATTCTCCTCTTTTTACCTAGCGATTTTCTTCAGCCTTTGTTTGATAATCCTAAAGATTGGCGTGGCTTGCAAAACGGAAATCAAAGCAATGAAGAGCAGAATTGCAGGAAGAGGGGTTGTAATGAAAATCATCCAACTTCCATCACTAATAAGTAGAGACTGATTCATGCTGATATCCAGCATCATGCCCAAAATCATACCCACAACCATAGGGGGAGTGGGAATACTAAGCTTATCCATGAAGTATCCTAAAATTCCAAAGCTAAACATGACAAACACGTCGACAATGCTGTTACTGATAGTAAAGGACCCAATAACACATAAGATTACTATGATCGGGGCTAGAACCTTATTAGGTACCTTGGTTACCGTTACGGCAGCTCGAGTCAATAAGAGGCCTTCAGCGAACATAAAAACGTTAGAAAGCAACACCGCCCAGATTAAGGTATACGTAATCAATGCATGATCCGTCATAAGAGTTGGTCCTGGCATGATACCGTGAACCATTAAGCCACCTAAGAGAATCGCCGTCGCGGAACTGCCTGGGATTCCTAAGGTAATCGTCGGAATCAAAGCTCCGCCGACAACTGCATTATTAGCCGCCTCGGCTGCCGCGACTCCTTCCGGGTGTCCTGTCCCAAACTTTTCCTTTTCTTTCGAGAAGCGTTTGGCTTCATTATAGCCGAACCAACACGCTGTATCTCCACCCGTTCCTGGTATTAATCCCGTGAAGACACCAATAACACTAGAGCGCAATATGGTTACAATCATGGATTTTAGTTCTTTGAAGGTTGGCAACATCTTATCCTTAAAAGAACTGAGGGCTTTTTGAACACCATCATCTTTCTCGACAAGACGAAGCGCCTGGGGAATGGAGAAGAGACCAATCAAAGCAACAATAAAGGATATACCATTAAATAAATACATGGTTCCGAAGGTGAAGCGTGGCGTACCTGAGATGGGATCCATCCCAATCATGGCAATCAATAAGCCGACAACTCCAGAAAGAATTCCCTTAATAGGAGAACCTGAAGATAAGGAACCAATAATCGTGATGCCTAATACTGCAATCGCAAACAATTCGACTGGGCCAAACGAAAGCGCTGCCTTACCGAGCACGGGAGCAACGGTTAAGAGTGCGATACTACTAATAACCCCACCAATAAGGGAGGCTGTCAAAGATACCCCTAAGGCCTTTCCCGCTCGTCCTTGTTGGGCCATTGGGTATCCATCCAAGACAGTTGCGGCCGCCGCCGGAGTTCCAGGTGTTCTAAGAAGAATGGCAGAAATCGACCCTCCGTACATTGCTCCCATGTAAAGACTGGCTAACATGCTTATTCCAGCAGCCGGATCCATACCAAAGGTAACAGGAAGAAGCAGTGCAATGGCCATGGTTGCAGAAAGTCCAGGCATGGCTCCCACAAATATGCCAATGCCTGTCCCCGCGGCAATCACCAACAAATTGAAGGGCGATAATACATTTAAAAGTCCAAGCATAATACTGTCCATTAGTGTCACCCCTTTAAGAGAATAGGCCCATCGGAATTGGTAGGCTAAGGAACCATACAAAGAGCATATAGCAAAAGAACGTGAAACCGAGCGCAATCAAGACCGATTTCCAAAGCTGAGTGGCTTTAAGATAGGACAATGCCACGATGAGAAACAACGGAGTCACAACAAAATAACCCAGAGGTTTGATCAAAATGACATACAGTGCAATCAAGGCAGCAAAAACAAACACCCGAAACCCGTGAATGGGTTCGTTGGACTCCTGCTGCACTTTGCGGTTCTTTCGTTCGTTATACCAAGCCTCGCCAAACATTGCAAAACTCAACAAAATAATGATAACAGCTAAAATCCGTGGTAGGCTAGCAGCAGCATCGGGCAACTTTAAGGAATTAACATAGAATACGATTGCAAGGGTTAAGGTCAGTGCAGAAGCGAGTCCATGCTTTGCCAAATTGTTCATAATGACCTCCGTTTCACCATTCAAAAAAGGAGAGGGGATTTGCCTCTCCTTTTAATATCAAAGAGATTTACTTATTTACTTACTTTTTAATTGAATCTTTCACAGAATCCCAGATACCTTTAAAAACAGCTTCCTGTTCTTTAAGATATTTACCATAGTCATCGCCGATTTTAATATCGATAGGTAATGCGGAATCTTGTAATCCTTTTATAAATGCAGGATCCTTAGCCATTTCCACAAAAGCATCAGTTAATTTCTTCTTTACATCGTCAGGAATTCCTTTAGGGGCACTGTAGCCACGAGAAGATCCAGCGACCATGTTAAAACCTAACTCTTTTAGCGTAGGTACATCTGGTAAGAGTTCATTTCTCTTCTCCGAATAAAGCGCCAAAGCTCTTAAATTTCCGCCTTTTACTTGACTATAAACAACTCCTAGGTTAGTGGAACTGGCTTGGACTTTATTGCCAGCAGCAGCTTGCCAAGATGGGCCGTCCCCTTCGAATGGAATCATTTTAACACTTAAGCCCGTTGCTTTTTCCCATTGTAAAATCGAGAAAAAGTCATCTCCACCTGTTCCAGAATTTCCAATCGTCAGTTTCCCTGGGTTGGCTTTAACATAAGCCTCAAAATCCTGATACGTCTTAAATGGGCTGTCCTTAGAAACCACGAGGATTCCGGGGTCGGTTACGACGTTGGCAATCGGAGTAAGTTCGTCAATGGAGTATTTAATTTCGGCGTTCATCAAATAGTTGGTCATCAGCATAGGAGTGTTTGTAATGCTGATCGTGTAGCCATCTGGCTCCGTTTGTTTGGCTAATTGTGTCCAAGCGATGGCACCGGTTGCTCCTGGGATATACTGGTTAACCAAAGTCTTGCCAAGTATTTTCTGTAAATAGGGCTGGGTCACCTGGGCGAGTTGGTCACTGCCACCCCCTGCCTTAAAGCCTTGCAAAACTGCGATGGGCTTGTTAGGATAGTCAGACACTTTCGGAGCACTTGGGGTAGCTGTAGGTTGGCTTGTCGTTCCACAAGCGGTCAGTGACAGCATCAGCGACACTGCTATTCCAGACATGATAGCTTTTTTCCAAAACACATTCTCAATCATCTTTCACACTTCCTCCTCATTATTGGTTTTCGGTCTTCTGGGATTTCCTTTTCCTTACACCCTTGAGGTTAGCCATATCATGGCAATCTCTCCTACATAAAACCTCCGTTCCCTAAGCCATTATCAAAAATATAAGAGAATTCAATATACTTAGTTTGCAAGAAGTATGCCATAAGTCAAAATAATAAAACCCCTCATATTCCAAGGGGTTTATGGGACTTTGCTAGATGTATAATCATAAAAACGCAACAATTGCAACACCATATGCAACACTCTTGCACTACTTATTTAATAATTCAGTTATTTTTCTATTCGTTTTAAGCGTCGCCAGAGCGTAGAACGATTAATTCCTAAAATCTCACAAGCAGCAGTTTGATTGCCGTGACACTGTTCTAATACCTCCAAAATCTCTGCATCTGCGAGCCTTCTAGAAAAACTGCCCAGCTTTTCTAGAGCATAAACCTCCTTGGTCTTCGTGCTCGAAGCTAGAGATTTACGAATGGCGGATCCATCCAAGGATTCCTCTTCATGCAAAACGGCCAATTGCTCTATAAAATTATACAATTCCCGGACATTTCCCGGCCAATTATGTTCTAACAAAGGGGTAAATGCCCCTTCTCGGACTACGATATTCGGAGCTAACTGTCTTAAAAACTCCTGCGCCATAAGAATTACATCTTGGTCCCTTTCACATAAAGGCGGAATTTCTAATCGTAATACATTAATCCGATAGTATAAATCTTGTCGGAAACGCCCATCGTTAACGGCTTCCCACAAATCAATATTTGTGGCCGCTATGACTCGTATATTAACTGGAATAACGCCGTCATCACCTAGGCGAACGACTTCTTTTTCTTGAATAACTCGTAAAACCTTGGCCTGTACAGATAGACTCATATCACCGATTTCGTCGAGAAAAATAGTACCCCTATGGGCTAATTCAAATAAGCCTATTTTCCCACCTTTGCGCGCATTCGTAAAACTCCCTTCCACATAACCGAATAATTCACTCTCTAAAATGGATTCCGGAAAGGCTGCACAATTGACTGCGACGAAAGGTCCATGAGCACGTGGGCTTTCGTTATGAATGCTCTGCGCAAACATTTCCTTGCCAACTCCAGTTTGCCCAGTGATCAGAACAGTTGCCATTGACTTGCTGATTCGCCTAGCTTTTTGAATACTCGCCGACAAGGCTTGACTTTTTCCAACCATATGTTCAAAAGAAAACTTCGTCACCAAGCCCCGATTGTGCAGTTTCTTTCTAAGTTTTGTTTCAATGTCTTGAATCTCTTTAATAGGTTTGAAGGTGAAAACTTCGCCGTAATTGTCGCCATAATTCTCCATGCGTTCAAGATTTAAAATGTATTGTTGCTCTAAAATAGTAATCAACTCGTCATTGCGATGTTTTCCTGGAAGAATTGCTTCAATATTTTGCCCTAACATCTCCTGGGCAGACAATCCAAGGTACTTTTCTGCCGCAGGATTGCTATGGGTCACCTTATGTTCTCTATCCGTAGCTAAAATCCCCTCGGATAAATTGTTTAAAATCATATAGAGCCTTTGCTGAGATATGGCTTCCTTTCGATGTAGGATAGCTAAGTCTTCAGCTTGGGACAAGGCCTCGTAAATTGCTCTCTTGCCAGAGGAAATCAATATGCCTTGGACCCCCAGACTCGTGGCCAAATCAGTGGATATTGTATCTCCTACGATTATTTCTAAGCCCTTACCAATTTCCTCAATCAGTCGACCCGGAAAAACAGTCGGATCTTCAATAGGGATTTCGGTGATATCCAAACCGAGAAACTTGCCAGCGGTAGCTGCTTGATAAATCGTATTGGGATAACCAACAACGCCAATTTTGTTGCTGAAATGGGACGCAGTATGCAAGGCCTCCAATAAGTCAATTGTCGAGACATTAATTTGAACGCAGGGAATCTGAGTAATTTCCTCACTAATCCTTAAAAATGTCCCACCTCGACTGATAATCGCTTCAGTGTCAGCTTTCAGCGCGTTTTTTGCAAGTTCAACCCCTTGGTTTTTCAAGTTCCCTGTCACGACATCACAATTAAACTTATTTTCCAGGACAACGTCATTCGCGACCTTAGCAATATCTTCATTGGGAGCAAGGAGACATAATTTTGGCCTCATATTTGCATCACCTACCTTTACAAGTATGACTAGAGATAAGTCTAGTCATTAAATCATTAATCAGTGAACTCGTTCAACTAAAGTTGAACATCGAGACTTCGGAATCGAAACAACTCTAAAATCATGTAATTTGGTTAGTAACATTATATGTGATGTCCTAAAGACCTACAAGCTAAGTAAATTCCATAACATTCCATAACATTCCATAATTATCTTGACACTCATAATATCTTACTATAACATTTAACATATTTTTAAATTCTGAATTATCGAAAGGAACTTAAAACTATGGATAAGGTTGATGTACTTATTATTGGCGCCGGAGTTGTTGGCTTAGCAGTTGTTGCAGAACTATCTAAGCAATTTACTGACAAATCGGTAGTCTTGCTCGAACAACATAGTAAGTTTGGACAAGAAACCTCCAGCCGCAACAGTGAAGTTATCCATTCGGGTATTTATTACCCAACTGGAAGTCTTAAAGCAAAATTATGTGTCGAGGGTAACCAACGGCTTTATCAGTTTTGTCGAGAATGGGAAATTCCACATCAACGCATTGGAAAATTAATTATTGCTCGTGATGAGACAGAAATACCAGCCTTAGATTCAATTTTGGCCCAGGGTCGAGAGAATGGCGTAAGCGATCTAGAACTACTGGACGGAGATCGGATTGCTGAATTAGAGCCAAATATAACCGCTGTCGCCGCAATACACTCCCCCTCAACTGGGATAGTTGATTCCCACCAATTGATGTTGCGACTTGAATGGTTGGCACTCGAACAAGGTGCTATCATTGCCTACAATCATGAGGTAATTGGAGTTAAGTCAAAAGATAATGGATATGTTGTGACCTATCGTAATCCAACAGGCCAACTTGAGTCCATTCATTGTCGATGGTTAATTAACTGTGCGGGATTAAAGTCCGATCAAATCTTTTCTTACTTAGGCGTTAACCTTGATGGTATCGGCTATCGTATATACCCCTGTAAAGGGGAATATTTCAGTGTGTCAAACAGCAAATCAGCTTTAGTGTCTCGATTAATCTATCCGACTCCCTTAAAAGAATTGAAGGGGTTAGGAATTCATGCAACCAAAACACTCGACGGACGATTGAGGTTTGGCCCAAATGCTTTTTATGTAGAAACGTTAGATTATGATGTGAATGACGATCATACCCAGGAGTTTTACACTGCCGTCAGTACCTACATGCCTTTTCTGAAATATTCCGATTTTCAGCCGGATATGGCCGGTATTAGGCCGAAACTTCAAGCCCCTGGTGATCCCATCCGTGATTTTATTGTATGTCATGAAGTTGAACGGGGCTTCGAGGGGTTAATTAATCTAATCGGCATTGAATCACCTGGCTTAACCTCGTCACTAACTTTAGCTGAAATGGTAAGGGATTTAATTACAGGATAAAGGAGAATACCATGAGACCAAAAGTTTTTATTGGTAAGAAAGTTCCACAAGAAGTGGAAGACTATATTGCTCAATACTGTGACATTGAAAAATGGACTGGTCCGGGAATTATTCCTCGTAATGAGCTCTTAAAGGTTTTAGGTGATTCAGAGGGGCTTTTAATTAATCGAGAACTCATCAATCAAGAATTACTAGATTCTGCTCCAAAATTAAGAGTTGTCAGCAATATCTCGGTTGGGTATAACAATTTTAATTTGGAAACCATGAGAGCGCGTGGGATTATTGGAACAAATACTCCCTCTGTCTTAGACGACACCGTAGCAGATCTTGTACTAGGCTTGATATTAACCACTGCTCGTCGGATTTCCGAACTCGACCGATATGTAAGGGCGGGGTATTGGCAAGGGATTATTGGAGATGAACTGTTTGGTACAGATGTTCATCATACGACACTTGGGATCATTGGGATGGGCGGAATAGGTGAGTGCATAGCAGAAAGGGCTAAATTCGGGTTTAAAATGCGTGTCCTCTATTGTAACCGTAATCCCAGAGTCGAGGCAGAAAAACGACTGGGAGTTGAGCGCCGTTCCATGGAAGAGCTGCTTCAAGAGTCGGATTTTGTTGTCCTTATGACCCCCCTAACCCCTCAAACGTTAAATATTATGAGTGATCGAGAATTTAGTCTAATGAAACGGTCAGCGATTTTTATTAACGCTTCACGTGGAGAGACGGTCGATGAAAGCGCTCTCATTAAAGCACTCGCTGAAGGTAAAATTTCTGGAGCAGGCCTCGACGTTTATGCCAAGGAGCCCATTGAAGCCCATAATCCACTCTTGAGGATGGAAAACGTTACTTCGATTCCTCATATTGGATCCGCGACGACAAAAACGCGTTTTGATATGGCAATGCTAGCAGCGCAAAATCTCGTCCAAGCGCTTATGGGGAATGAGCCACCCAATCTAGTCCAAGAGCTAAGATAGTCTGTCAACTAAAGAGAAATAAGAGAATTATTATCCTTACGTATTGCTGCAAATAATGTGGTACCCTGTAGTAGGGGCAATTCAAGAATTGCCCTTCCTCATTACGTATGCATATAGATGATGTGTTATCCTGCATGAGCAATTATTGAAAACTTTTCAATTCATCAGTGGTGCCGCCAGCGGCATGGGGGTCTGATACGTATAAAAAGGATTGCTCGCCTCTCATGAGGTGAGTAATCCTTTTTTGGGTAGTGCTCTCAGACTATCGTTTATTTCGAGAGCTTTATAATGCAGTTCCCTAATTCTTTATCCGCCAGTTTAAATGAAAAATGATCCCCGTCAAGAACAGGACCCACTCCCGCTGGAGTACCCGTAAAAATGATATCCCCTTGACCAAGTCCAAGGTGCAGTGCCGTATAATCAATGACTGTCGGTAAATCAAAAATCATATCTTTCATATTACCCCGTTGAACCTCTTGCCCATTCTTGTCTAAAGAAAAGTCAACCTCCAACGCAGCTTTTAGTCCAGTAAAAGGCTGCCAAGGTGTGATTACTGCCGAGTTGATAAACCCTTTGGCAAGTAACCAAGGATAACCTTTCCCTTTTAACTCTGACTGGAGATCGCGTAATGTAAAGTCGATACCAATAGCCATTTGATCTACAAGATCATCCACCTTAATCCCGGGCTCATATTGTCTAGCCATATGGAATACAAGTTCTACTTCATATTGTAGTTGACCTTGATCTCCCGGCAAGATTATCTCACGGCCATTAGCCTCAGCTAAAGAATGGGTTGGCTTAGTAAACAATAGTGGAGCTTGCGGAACCGCGTTGTTAAGTTCTTGAGCGTGTTGAGCATAATTACGCCCTACACAAAATATGTTTTTTATTGATATTGGCATGTGAAACCTCCTAATGAATTCTCCTAAAAAATTACTCTTTAAATATACCACACGAGCTAGTATCGAGCAAAACTAACTCCCTTCGCGATAAAAACCTTTCTGACAAATTCTTGATAGTATCAATAAAGATCAAATAACAAAAACTAAACCTGATTGAAAATTAAAAGGGGGTTCCATTATAATGCGAATGCGAATGATGAAAAGTAAAAATAATTTATTGAGTCCTAGTTCGTTAGCGATTCATGCTCTAAGTATTGGTGCGGCGGTTTGGTTAGATAGGGCTTGGGGACGTAGAACAGAAAATTGATTCAGAATTAGGCCGTCCTCGGACGGCTTTTATTCTGCTAATCAACATAAAGCAAAAACCCCGCAATCACTTGCAGGGTCTAAGTTTCCTATGGAGCCGATGGTCGGAATCGAACCGACGACCTGCTCATTACGAGTGAGCTGCTCTACCTCTGAGCCACATCGGCATTTCATGGACGTTAGTAATCTTACTCCATTTTTGTCTTTTCGTCAAATTAATTTTTTGTAAATATAACGGAATTCTTGGTGTTTATCTTTGCCTTTCTGGAAATAATACCCTAGCAAGGGGGGAGTTACATGCTAAGCCGACGGGACTTCTTGAAATTAGTCGTTGAAGGGGCTATTCTGGGTAATTTTTATCAACTTATCACTCCTCCTTTGGCACAGGCGGTAGCAGCTGGTGAGGTTAATAAACTTCCCGTGGTAATGATTGAGACAGGCACTTGTACAGGCGATACTATCTCCCTAAATAATATCTGGACGCCAACCTTTTCAGATATCCTCACTGATATCCTGGATTGGCGCTACGATTGGACCATGCTGCAGGCGCAAGGAGATGTTGCTATTCGAGTTCTTGAGGAAACCTATGAAAAAATGCCCCATGAATATATCCTCATCGTCCAGGGCTCCATGATCCAACGTGACGGCGGTCATTACAACCATGTAGGTTTTAAGAACGGCAAGTTAATTACCGGGCTGGAGATGGTTCGCCACATGGGACTAAAGGCAAAATACGTGGTTGCTATTGGGAGCTGTGCTACCTACGGAGGACCGGCTGCAGGTTATCCTAACCCAAGCCAATCAACGGGAGTACAGAACATTCTTCCCGAGCGAAGAGTCATCAACGTCTCTGGATGCCCTGCCCACCCAGATTGGATTATGGGGACTTTACTCCACTTAGCCTTATACGGTGAACCTGAGCTTGAAAAATTTGGACGCCCTAAACTCTTTTATAAAGAAACCGTCCATAACCGTTGTCCACGCAGGCGCTTTTATGACCAAGGGATTTTTGCCACAGAAATCGGCCAGAAGGAATGCCTGTATCGGGTCGGGTGTAAAGGACCGGTCACCTATGCCGACTGCCCAATTCGCCGTTGGAATGACCGATTCAATTGGCCGATCGGCTGTAATACGCCGTGTATAGGGTGTACCGAACCAGGTTATCCGGATTTGATGTCGCCGTTTACTGCTCATTCACCCGACATCCCCTTCCCTGGAGGAACCAAAGTTACCACGGATTCAATCGGACTGGGGGTATTAGGCTTAACCTCAGTAGCCATTATCGGTCATGCTGTGACGTCTCTCTATAAAGGCCGAATCCATAAGAATTTACTTAAGACTTCCCTTAAGGGCAAGCATCAACCTACCGTTAAAAAAGTGAAAACCTTCCATCAGTATAGGCTAAAGAAAATTTAAAACGAGGAGTGACCATTCTGGAGAAGAAAACCATCTTTCCAGTGTCCCGAATTCACAATCCAATGTTATTAGAGGCTTGGCTCGATGACGGGGAAATTAAAGACGCCTTTATTTCGGATACGCTCTATCGAGGGTTCGAACAAATTCTTATTGGTCGCTCCGCCATGGATATGCCTTATTACACCCAACGCATCTGTGGTATATGTTCTTCAGCGCATGCTATTACTGCAGCACTCGCTGTGGAGCAGGCATTAGGGATGCACGTCCCCCCCAATGGGGTGTTAATACGTAATCTGATTCTAGCCGGAGATTTTATCCAGAACCATCTTCGTCACTTTTACCTGTATACCCTGCCAGATTATTTCCGCGGCCCAGATATCGCTCCATTTATTCCCCATTCAGAATCAGACTTGCGTCTATCCAGTAAAGAAAATACCACAATGACTGAACACTATTTCCAATCCTTTGAAGTATCTCGCGCCGCCCATGCTGCCTTTGCTGTTTTCGGCGGCAAGGCACCTCATGGTCATGGGCTTGTTCCTGGTGGTGCCAGTATGGAAGTTGATGCCGATAGGGTGAATCGTTATCGTGGGTATATGATGGAGATCACGAGCTTTATAGACAATGTTCTGCTGCCTGATTTAGCTCTGATAATGAAACGCTATCCCGAATACGTTGACCTTGGAAAAGGCGTCGGAAATTATGTATCAGTTGGGGGGTTTCTCAGTCCGGAGGGAAGCACGCTTTTTCCCCAAGGCGTAATCCTACAAGGAAAGCGAGAATCCTACGATGAAAAACACGTCACAGAAGATGTCACTAATGCTTGGTATAAACCCCACGGTCCTCTCCATCCTATGGAAGAGGATACGGTCCCTGACTTCAATCAGCCCAAAGGCTACACCTGGGTCAAGTCTCCTCGCTATCGTGGTCAACCCGTAGAAGTGGGCCCTTTAGCACGTGCCATCATTAACAAAGAAGAGGTCATCGGTCATGGTGCCCTTGCTCGGATCTGGGCACGCGCACTTGAAACCAAAAAGATCGCCAAAACGGCCTTAATATGGCTCAATCGTCTTGAACCTGGGGCAGAAACTTACAATGGAAAGAAGGAACAAGATTCTGGAGTAGGTGTCGGTCTTCACGAATCCATGCGCGGAAGCTTAGGGCATTGGGTCGCGATAAAAGACGGGCGAGTCAAACACTATCAAATCGTAACACCGTCTGCAGTAAACTTTGGTGCTCGCGATGAACGAGGCACCCGCAGTGTTGGTGAGTCCTCCCTACTCGGCTTAAAAATCCAATCTGAAGACCTCAAGGAGGCGGGTAGAGTTATTCGCTCCTTTGATCCCTGCTTTTCTTGCAGTGTCCATATAATTGACGGTGAGAAGGTATTGGCTCTAAGAATTCAAGTTTGATCCGAATTCTATGGTTCAACTATAATTAGACTAGGTTCATAATAATTAATATGCCACGTATTAGGACCCCCTTAAAAGTAGGGCCTAATACGTAACTATATGGGGGCAAGGTACCATGTCTATGAAGCAAGCTGTTAAACTGAGAAGGCCTGTCCTAAAACAACTCACCCAGGCATCCCTTCAGAATGAGATAGTATTATCCCATTCCATCTGGGTAAGGATCTTTCACTGGGGGTTCACCGTCAGCCTGACTGGGATTATCCTAACAGGCCTAATATTACATCAACCTCCAAATTTTTTAGTCTTAAACTTTGGAAAGGTGTTCATTGTTCATTTGGCATCTAGCTGGTTTGCCATGGGCTTTGTGGCCCTAAGAATAACCGATGCCATTCTCCGACGAGATAATTCGTTGATACCAAAAATCGAGGATCTCAAGCATTTTCCCAAATTGCTCGGGTATTATTTCTTCCTTCGTCCTTCTCCTCCTCCCAATAGGAAGTATAATAGCGGGCAAGTGTTAATGTATTTCTCGTGGTTCCTGCTTTTTCTAGTGGCCAGTCTCTTGGGACTTGCCTCTTATTGGCAAGGGAAGCATCTACTTTGGGTTTGGCACATGGTCGGAGGTTTTCAAGTTCTCCGCTGGATAAAGTTTGCCGTTACCATTTATTTTTTGGCGACAATACCGCTGCACATTTATTTGAGTCTCACTGAAGACATCAGTCGTCTTCAGGCAATGGTCACTGGTTATGAAAGAAAACCACCCCCCTAATCCTTAGTTAATAATTTCCTTAGAAAATAATGATACTTTTTGGTTCCAGTTTGGGTATAATGAGGGGTAGAGTTATACATGGAAGGGACGATAGCTTTGGCATTACATATTCATTTCGTTGGCATAAAAGGAACTGGGATGAGCGCTTTAGCCCAAATAAGCACTCAAATTGAAGGTGCGACCGTTACAGGGTCTGATGTAGAAGAGTGTTTTTATACAGACAGTGTCTTGGAACGTGCCCATATTCCCGTTTTGGGTTTTTCCCCTAAAAATGTAGAGACTGCAAATTTGGTGGTCACCTCTGCAGCCTATACTCATTTACATCCAGAAATTGCTCGGGCTAGGGAGCTTAATATCGAAATCCTGACGTATCCCCAATATCTAGGACGCTTACTTTCCAAAAAGCGCGGAATCTCCGTCACCGGTACCCACGGTAAAACCACGACAACCGCCATGATGGGACTTGTAATGCTCCATGCCGGATTAGATCCAACCATTGTTGTCGGGAGTGATGTCCCGAGCATTGGCGGAAATGCGCATTCTGGACAAGGGGAATTTTTCTTAGCTGAGTCTTGTGAATATCGACGCCATTTTCTCAATTACTCTCCAGAACACTTAGTTATTACGAACATAGAATTTGACCACCCAGATTATTTCACTGACCTCGATGATGTTATTTTGGCGTTCTCTGAACTTGCCAAAAAAGTGCCAGCTCACGGTCATATCTACGTTTGGGAGGAAGACCCCAATCGGAAATCCCTCGTCTCCGACGCGCCAATTACGACCTTTGGGCTCTCTGAGTCCGCCGATGTTCGTGCCACAGAGATTATCTTCCAAGACGAGCGAAGCTCGATGAAAATCATGCTAAAAGGACAATATGCAGGGGATCTTAATCTCCATGTCGCAGGGAGACATAACATTATTAATGCCTTGGCAACTATTGCCTTATGCCATGAAATCGGCATACCCATTGACGTCATCTTATTCAATCTGAGCTTGTTTAATGGTACAAAACGCCGCTTTGAACATATCGGGAGTAACCAAAATGGTGCAATGATCGTCGATGACTATGCACATCATCCGACAGAAATCCGCACGACGCTCGAAGGAGCTCGCCTCTCCTTCCCAAATCGTCGTATCCGGGCCATTTTCCAGCCTCATACCTTTAGTCGCACAGAAAAGCTCCTCCATGAATTCTCACGAGCTTTTCAGGGGGCGGACGAAGTGGTTATCGCTGACATCTTCGCTTCGGCCCGAGAACTTGAACATTACACCGTGTCCGCTTCAAATTTAGCCGAGTTGATCCAGGAGCAAGGAATTAAAGCACGCTACATTGGGCCGTTGGACGACATAGGGGTTTATCTAACGGATACACTCGCACCAGAAGATCTCGTTCTGACTTTAGGGGCAGGGGATATTTACAAAGTGGGATTAGGAATCGTCAGTTGAATTACACCGAAATCAAAGGGTTAGCCATTATTCATTAATGGCTAACCCTTTTTTGTCATTATGATACTTATGATTAAGAGCCTCGATGCCTTCTAGAATTTCAGCCCAGCTGTGACAGCGTGTTATACCCTCTGGGAGCTCCTCTTGATTGTACGTGGCGTTCAGTAGAAATACGGGTACGCCACTTTCAGCAATCAATTTGGCATTCACTTGATAATCTTCAATAAAAACCTCGATTCCCCAAAGCTTGACTAACTCTAATTTGCTGCTAAAGCCCGCGAAGAGAACGCGTTCATGCTCATGTGGAATTCCACACCTCGTGAGCCAGCGCACTGTGACATCCCGCTCTTCAGGTGTGCGAGCCGTCACATAAATTATTTCATGACCCTGCTTGAGAAGGGCTTCAATCCCTTCCTTGGCACCGGTGATTGGTAGGGGAGCCATTAGCAAGCGTTCCGCATTACAGACAAAGTAGTCGTTCATCGCCTCTCTCGATACATCAAAAACCGTGTGCATTTCATAATCGTCAATCTCGGTTACATTCTTGCCAAAATGTCGATTCAATTCCGTTAACCAAAATGGGTAACTATCCGAAACAACACCGTCAATATCTATTCCAATACGCACGTTAGTCTAACCCCTTTAGTTTCGGCAGTTCCAGACATGGAGGAAGCTGGCGTTTGTGTTCACTTTGACGATGGAGCGTTTCAATGCGTTCTTGTACCTCTGGCGAGACCTCTTCTCCCAGTAAATAACGATCAATTTTATCGTAGGTTAAACCCAGTTCGGATTCATCCGTCTGCCCCGGCCAGAGCCCTGCAGTAGGTACTCGGGTAGCTATTCTCATGGGAAGTCCCAGCATCCTCGCCCAAGCGCGCACTTCTGCTTTGGTGAGCGAGCTAATCGGCAAGATATCGACCCCACCGTCCCCATATTTTGTGAAATACCCTGTATAACTCTCAGGAGCATTATCAGTCCCCACCACCAAATAATTCATGGCATTTGCCAAGGCATACAGTGTGGACATTCGCAAGCGGGCCTTCAAATTTCCCTGGCTCAATTTTTCTCCCTCAAGCCGACAGCCTTGAGTTTCCAATCCTTTCTTAACTTGTCCCATGATTTGCGTATGCACACCACTCAAGTTCACTTCGATCGTTCTCATTTCAAAGCCCTCTGCGATCCACAAGGCATCCTCTTTGTCTTCAGGATCAGACTGACTGGGCATAATCACTCCGATACTATTCTCGGGAAATGCTCGACTACAAAGCCCTGCGACCACTGCGGAGTCAACCCCTCCCGAAATTCCAACCACGACCCCTTGTGCCTTGGCCTCTGTCACCCGTTCACGCAACCAATCCACCGCCTGAGTCATTCGACCTGCTATTTCTTTATCAGTCCACATCTTGCTCTACCCCCTGCTGATTATTTGATTTAATGTCTTGATGAATAGTTAAGAGTAATTGCTGTTTCAGTTCAAAGAGATCGGTCGATAAATCCACTATGTAGCTGTGCGGATTTGTCAAGCGTTTAACTTCATCCCAAAAAGTGTCCAATTCCGTTTTAGCATAGGACTGAACGTCTTTGAGCTTAGGTAGGTCATAAACCCTTTTTCCCCCTCTAAAAATAGGAATTAAGAGTTCTCTGGTCCGGAAATTCTTTAAGGTTTTTCTTTTCCACGTCTGAATCGGATCAAAGATCGTCAAGGGTTTGCCTTCTTCGAACACTTCATTTTCTAAAGCAATAAGATCTGCCATCGCTTTGCCCGCTCGATCGTAAAAGCGCACTACTTTTTTAATGCCCGGATTTGTGATCTTGGATATATTCTCAGAGACTTTCAAGCGAGGATGAAAGACATCCCGCTCTCCTTCTGCAGCTAGTTTGTAAACCCCACCCAACGATGGGCTGTCTTTAGAAGTAATGAGACTCGTGCCGACTCCCCAGGCATTGATCGCTGCCCCTTGGGCCTTAATGGCAAAAATAGTTTCCTCGTCTAAATCATTGGACGCGACGATAATTGCACTCTTAAGACCCGCTTCATCGAGCATGCGTCGAGCTGCCTTCGACAAATAGGTTAGATCTCCGCTATCTAAACGGATCCCTTGGAAATGGTGACCTTTAGCCTCCAGTTCGAGTCCAACCTTAATGGCATTGGGGACCCCGGAAGCTAGAACATTATACGTATCCACAAGCAACAAGCATTTATCCGGGAAAGCTCGAGCATAAGCTCGAAACGCCTCCAACTCCGAGGGGAAACACTGAATCCAACTGTGCGCCTGGGTTCCAGAAACGGGTATACCGAATCGTTTACCAGCTAGAATATTTGAGGTAGATCGGCACCCCCCGATAAAGGCTGCCCTTGCTCCTAGCACTCCAGCATCCGGCCCCTGTGCTCTGCGCAAGCCGAATTCCATCACAGGCCCCCCGTGTGCTGCTGTCACAACCCGTGACGCTTTGGTAGCAATCAAACTCTCAAAATTAACTAAGTTTAAAATCGCAGTCTCTAAGAGCTGTGTTTCCATAATGCGTCCTTTAACCCGGATCAGAGGTTCGAAGGGGAAAACAGGCGTCCCTTCAGGAATCGCATCAATGTCCCCGGTAAAACGAAAGGTACGCAGTTCCTCGATAAAATCCTCAGTGAAGAGGTTTAGGGTTCTCAAATACGCCAGATCCTCTTCTCCAAAGCTGAGATTTTCAATATATTCCACAACTTGTTCCAGGCCTGCTGCTAGTACATAGCCACCTTTAAACGGAAGGTTTCGAAAGAAAACATCAAATACCGCTTCCTTATCACGATATCCGTTCATTAAATAACCCTGCATCATAGTTAATTGATAGAGATCTGTTAACATTGTTAGATTTTTCATTGTTACCTCGCCACTCTCACTCCAAAATTCGTTGATTCAAATTTCTGCTTTTGCTGAAAATGTTCACTGCTATCTAATCTATAGTTTTCTATATCTTAATGCAAATCATGCGTGAGAAATTCGACCTTTCGACCTTGATATCCTGCTTTTTGCATAAAATAAAAACCTAAAGGGTACTTCCTCTTAGGTTTTAAGGATTAAATTGTCGTATTTCAGCGAAGGTTATTAACCACTTGTCCACAGGCTTTATTCGTTTATCCCCTGATATTTTAGGCTTATCCACCTTAAAATCCGATCTATTTTGATCTTATCCACAGAGTTATCCACACTATACACAGGTTATTTTCATAATTTGTTAAGAACGAAGGAGTAAAACCCAGTAATGAAGCCTATTACAAACTTATGAGAAACCCTATACGGGTATTTGAACTCCTTTTTATTGCATGATTCT
Source organism: uncultured Desulfosporosinus sp. (assembly GCA_927405585.1). Taxonomy (GTDB): domain Bacteria; phylum Bacillota; class Desulfitobacteriia; order Desulfitobacteriales; family Desulfitobacteriaceae; genus Desulfosporosinus. Next base: position 10,028 of record CAKMJS010000107.1, on the reverse strand, counting down.
TTCCTATACTAATAATTCAGCTATATTAACAGACAATTCTGTTAAAAGACGTCATTAACTGCTATTTCGTCCCAATATTTCGACAATTTCACACTAATAAATTCGTCCCTGACTTCCCTGCAATTAGAATGCAAGTTTGCAAGTTGGGGACGGTTCTCCAACTTGCATATTTTAACGCCCTCTCAAATAAGATGTCTTTTCATCTGTTAAAAATATACATTGAGATGTACCTTCCCCCCAAATTCCTATGCAGGTATCCTATTTGACCCATAGGTCGTTCAAGGAGGGGGTAGGTTCCCCTGACTTGTCCCAAAACTTGCACAAGCGCAACATCTTTTCGTAAGTTGCTCTGCAAACGTTCGTGTAAATGCAGTATAGACAAGACGGTGCACTTATAATGTGCTCTCCAAAGATAGGCCCCACTCCCCCAGTTCCCAGCCCGGACTCCGAATGCAAGTCGAGGAACCGTCCCTTAACTTACATAAGTCATGGATAACTTTCCACTCTTGCATCAGACGGTGCACATGAAATGTGCCGTCTCCCAAACACGTTCCCCGTTCCTCGTTCCCCGACCCAAGCCCGGGACGCAGTGTGACACGGCGCGACGTCTTTACGTAAGCCGACTAGCAAACTTCCGGGTAAGCGACCCCAGATGCGGGGCTGAGCACAGGACGTGCGAAGCCGACATAGCGCCATGGACGGCGCTTATGTCGGGAACCCCGCTCCCCCTTTAGGAGCTTACACGGTTAGTTTGCTTCGGCGTAGTAAGCACCGAGCGCTGTGTCACACAAGTCCCTCTCGACTTACCCGTATCCCCTCCGCAACCGTCTCCGGCGAAGGACCACCAGTTAACTTGCGCGCACGCACGCAATGTTCAATCCCAATAGCTCCAAACAGATCCTCCTCGAAGATTGGTGAGAGGTCCTGATAGTCACTTAGCCCCATCTCTTCTAACCCAATCCCTTTTTTACTGCAGTGCAGTACGATTCGTCCGACTAACTCATGCGCCTCCCGGAAAGGAACCCCTTTCTTGGCCATGTAATCGGCCAGATCCGTTGCATTGGTAAACCCTTCTTTTGCTCCACGAGCCATTGACGCTCGGTTGACAACCATCGTTCTCAGCATCGGTTCTACCACCAGCAAGCACTTTTGAATCGTATCCACGGCATCAAAAACTTGTTCTTTGTCCTCTTGCATATCTTTATTATAAGCGAGCGGAAGACCCTTCATGACAGTTAAGAGCGCCACTAAATCACCATAGACTCGCCCAGTTTTTCCTCTCACTAACTCAGCCACATCGGGGTTTTTCTTTTGAGGCATAATACTTGACCCTGTAGAGTAACCATCATCCATTGTAATGAATTGAAACTCTCCAGTGGACCAAAGCACGAGTTCCTCACACATGCGACTTAGATGCATCATCAGAATAGCGGCATTTGCAAGAAATTCCAGGGCAAAATCTCGATCGCTCACTCCATCTAAGCTGTTTAACGTTACGCCGTCAAAGCCAAGTTCCAGAGCCGCTTGCATCCTATCCAGTGGAAACGTCGTTCCTGCCATCGCCCCCGAACCGAGAGGAGAACTATTCAAACGTTTTCGAGTATCCTTGAGTCGATCGAGGTCCCGCAAGAACATCTGTACATAGGCCATCATATGATGAGCAAACGTGATGGGCTGAGCCTTTTGCATATGTGTATATCCAGGCATCCAGGTTTCTAGATGCTCTTCCGATATATGGAGAAGAGTTTTCACCAACTTCTCCAGCAGACTTCTGGTCTCATCAATCTCACTTCTCAAATAAAGTCTTAAATCTAAGGCTACTTGATCATTCCGACTGCGCCCGGTATGTAGCTTCTTCCCCACCGGCCCAATTCGTTCCGTTAAAAGCTTTTCAATATTCATATGGATGTCTTCTGCGCCAATCTCGAATTCCACTGTTCCAGCCTGAATATCTGCGAGGATCTCCTCAAGTCCCTTAATCAGAAGATTTGCTTCCTCTTCAGACATAACTCCAACACTTCCAAGCATTCTCGCGTGGGCTACACTTCCTATGATATCCTGCTTGTAAAGGCGTTGGTCAAAGCTGATTGAGGAATGGAAATCTTCTACTAAACTATCTGTCGTCTTTTCAAAACGTCCGCCCCAAAGTTTCACGTCTCATCTTCCTTTCATCGATCAATAACACTTTTCTATTCTCTTTGAGTATTATCTTTACGTATTATCTTTACGTATTATCTTTACATATTAACGTTTAATTCATCCACCTGTCCAGCCTTAAATCAAGGCATACCTGTGAAGGGGGAAATTTGTGAGTTGCCCCTACCAATAATTCATTCAAATTCTTCTACAGAACCTTGAAACTTGAATTCTCTAATAAGTATGAAGAAAGCGCCGAATATCGGCGCTAGTCTTCGCGTTTATTTACGTAATCCTGATTCTTTCTCCATGAGCGCTCTAACCTTCAACGGTAAGCCAAAGAGGTTAATAAATCCACCGGCATCTTTTTGATCATACACCCCATCTTCGCCAAACGTTGCAAACGCTTCGTTATAGAGCGAGTAGGGGGATTTGACACCCGCAGAAGTGCAATTTCCTTTGTATAATTTGACGCGTACTGTGCCTGTAACATTTTTCTGGGTCACATTGACAAAGGCATCGATAGCCTCACGCAGGGGAGAGTACCACACTCCATCATAAACTATTTCTGCATATTTCAAAGCTAATTGCTCTTTGTAATGTAGGGTAAGACGATCAAGTGTGAGATGTTCTAAAGCCTGGTGTGCCATATACATAATTGTTCCACCTGGAGTTTCATAAACACCCCTTGATTTCATACCGACAAGGCGGTTTTCAACCATATCCACAATTCCTACTCCATTTTTCCCGCCAATTTCATTGAGGGTTTCTAATAAAGCAACCGGAGCAAGTTTCTCGCCATTTATCGAGATAGGAACCCCTTGTTCAAACCCAAGTTCGAGGTATGTCGCCTCATCAGGAGCATCCTCTGGGGAAACACCCAGTAGGTAAAGGTCCCTTACAGGTTCATTCCAAGGATCCTCTAAGTCCCCGCCCTCATGGCTCAAATGCCAAAGGTTACGATCCATACTATAGGGACGATCTTTGGTTACTGGAACTGGAATTCCACGAGCTTCAGCATAATCGATACAATCTTCTCTAGACTTCAGATCCCAAATCCTCCAAGGCGCAATAATCTCTAAGTCTGGATTAAGTGCTTTAACACTTAATTCAAAGCGCACTTGATCATTTCCCTTACCCGTTGCACCATGGGCTATCGCCACTGCCCCTTCTTTTTCAGCGATTTCCACTAGCCGACGGGCAATCAGAGGACGAGCAAACGACGTCCCCAAGAGATAGTTTCCTTCGTAGACTGCGCCGGCCTTTAAGGTCGGATAAATAAACTCTGTGAGAAATTCTTCTCTCAGATCTTCAATATACAATTTGCTGGCACCACTTTTGATCGCCTTTTCCTGTAAGGGAGCCAGTTCTTCACCTTGCCCGAGGTCTGCCGCCATGGCAATTACTTCATACCCGTAGGTTTCCTTAAGCCACGGAATAATAATGGACGTATCCAACCCACCGGAGTAGGCTAAAACAACTTTTTTCATGACTATCTCCCTTTTATCAAGATTCACGTGCAAGCTTGGGGGCAGTTCTTGCAAGTTTGGGGACGGTTCTTAACTTGAATTCGCTGATTTCGTTCATCCGTTTTTCCTGGATCACTAACGCCATTATCGCCTTTTGAGCGTGCAGACGGTTTTCTGCCTCATCAAAGACAACCGACTGAGGCCCTTCTATTACATCGTTTGTTATTTCCTCCCCACGGTGAGCGGGAAGGCAATGCAGTACAATAGCGGAGGAATTCGCCAATTTCAGAGCGTTCGAATTAATCTGATACTCTTTGAAAGCTTCCATTCTCACTTGGGCTTCGGCTTCTTGACCCATACTTGCCCATACATCAGTGTAAAGAACATCTGCTCCTTTTACTGCTTCTAAAGGATCATCTATAACTTCTACAAACCCACCGTTAGCTTTAGCGTCGGCTTGGGCCATGGCGACAATCGCCGGATCTGGCTTATAACCAGGTGGAGAGGCGATGACCACATGCAAGCCCATCTTGGCCCCGCCAAACATTAGGGAATGCGCCATGTTGTTTCCATCTCCAACGTAGGCTAGCTTTAAGCCGCCTAGGCGTCCTTTGTGCTCCTGAATGGTCATAAGGTCCGCCAAAACCTGACAGGGATGCAGTAGATCGGTTAACCCATTAATGATTGGGATCGTAGCGAACTCCGCTAATTCTAAGACTTCCTGATGGCTAAAGGTACGAATCATAATTCCATCAACCATCCGCGAAAGAACTCGTGCGGTATCCGCAATCGTTTCCCCTCTACCCAGTTGGATATCTCGACCACTCAGAAAGAGCGCGTGCCCTCCAAGTTGGTACATTCCTACTTCAAAGGAAACCCGAGTCCGTGTCGAAGACTTCGTAAAAATCATCCCCAAAGTCTTACCTTGAAGCACTTGACAAGGACGTCCCGCTTTTTGCTCTGCTTTAAGTTCTCTAGCTACATCAATGATATAGCTCAATTCATCTTGAGAATAATCATGAAGCGAAATAAAGTCTCGCCCTTTGAAAATTGTTTGATCAATATTAGTCATCTTCATCCACTCCTTAATATGAATTATTATACATTGTTGTGTATAATAATTCAAGAGCAAAAAGTAATTATTTTTCTTCAGATGACTTCGTATATCCCTATATTTGATCCCTGATATAGTTTGCGCAGTATTAAAACTAATACAACGCCAAGTACTCCTGTAACGAGAGCACCTGAGGAGTCGTATGGCTCCGTATTTCTTGGAGTGCACGGACAACTGCTTTAGCAGTATCCATAGACGTAAAGCAGGGAACTCCGTGTTCAGCAGCGAGCCTTCTTAGCAAATAACCGGTTCTCTCCGGTACTCCTTTGGTGGGTGTACTGAGGATAAAGGAGAATTCCCGTTTTCGAATGGCTTCTTTAAGGGCCTCACTGGCTTCACTCACCTCTTCAACTGCTACTCCACACAGGGCAAGAGCCTTGGCGGTGTCGCCCGTTCCTTTGACTCCAAAGCCAAGTTGAGCTAGTTGTCGTGCTAAGGTAATCGCCTCTGGGCGATCCTTCTCTGCCACAGAAACCAAAATGTTACCATCTTTCGGAAGTGGAATATGTGAGGCCGCAAAGGCTTTCGCCAAAGCGTGTCCAAATTGTGTGTCCATCCCTAAGACCTCACCCGTCGATTTCATTTCTGGGCCTAGGGACGTTTCGACTTTGGTCAACTTTTCGAAGGAAAAGACAGGGGCTTTCACCACGACGAACGGTGCCTCAGGAGCAAGGCCATGGGTATAACCCATATCCTTTAAGGTTTTCCCTAACGAAACTTGAACCGCCAAGTTGACTAAGGGTATCCCCGTAACTTTAGAAAGAATCGGCACGGTACGGCTGGCCCTAGGGTTCACTTCCAGCACGAACACTTTGCCTCGTACCACGACGAATTGAATGTTAATAAGTCCTTTTATACCGATTCCTGTTGCAAGACGGCATGTGAAATCTTGAATCTGATCAATTTCAGCTGGCGATAAGGTTTGGGGTGGATAGACAGCTAGGCTATCTCCCGAATGAACGCCTGCACGCTCGATATGTTCCATGATACCGGCTATTACCGTGGTTTCTCCGTCTGAGACCGCATCAATTTCAACTTCTTTGCCGTCTAAGTAGCGATCCACCAAAATCGGATGTTCGGGAGAGAGGTGGATCGCCCGCTTTAAATAGTCTTCAAGCTCTAATAGATTCTCGACCACTTGCATCGCGCGTCCACCGATGACATACGAAGGACGAACGATCACCGGAAACTCGAGTTCCTCTGCAATTCCTTTGGCCTGCTCTACAGCAGTGACGCTTCGCCCTTCGGATTGCGGGATCCCTAAGCGACTTAAAAGCTCTGCAAACCGTTCCCGATCCTCGGCCATATCAATTGCGTCGACTTGCGTGCCTAAAATTGGGATTCCAGCCTGATTCAGGCGGCCTGCTAAATTGATGGGCGTTTGACCTCCAAATTGAACCAAAACCCCATCTGCTTTTTCCTTATGTAGGACATGAAGCACATCTTCTATGGTCAACGGCTCAAAGTAGAGTTTGTCAGCGGTATCAAAATCTGTAGAGACCGTTTCAGGATTATTGTTTATCATAATCGCTTCCACGCCCGCTTCTTGCAAAGCAGAGAGTGCATGGACAGAGCAATAATCGAACTCGATGCCTTGCCCAATCCGGATAGGTCCTGAGCCTAAGACGACGACTTTAGGTCCGGTACTGATCGCTACTTCGTCTTCTTCTTCGTAACAAGAATAGTAATAAGGCGTCGCCGAAGCAAACTCAGCTGCACAGGTATCCACCGTCTTATAGACAGGTACAATTTGGGCTGCCAGGCGCATGGTACGTATCGTTTCTTCGGAACGCCCGGTAAGCTTGGCAATGGCTAAGTCGGAGAACCCTTGGACCTTAGCAAATCGCAATAATTCCGTCGTTAATGTCTGACTCTGCAACTGCTGCTCCAGTAAGACGAGGTCTCGGATCTTATGCAAATAAAAAGGGTCAATTTGCGTGAGCATTTGTACTTCTACTATGGTCCAGTCCCGCCGAAAGGCCTCAGCAATGGCAAAAAACCGTTCATGATCCGCTCGGGCTAACTTATCTTCAATTTCCATCTCGGTCCAGCGACCGGAGTCGCCAATTCGGAGACCGACTGTCCCAACTTCCAAGGAGCGAGTCGCTTTCAACAAGGCCCCTTCTAAGGTCCTCTCCATCGCCATCACTTCTCCGGTCGCCTTCATTTGCGTACCCAGACGATGATCTGCAGCTGGAAACTTATCGAAGGGCCAACGAGGAAACTTGACCACCACATAGTCCAGAGCTGGTTCAAAACAAGCACTGGTATTGCCTGTCACGGGATTGCTCAATTCCGGCAAGGTAAACCCAACCGATAATAGAGCGGCCATTTTGGCAATCGGATAGCCAGTCGCTTTGGAGGCGAGCGCACTAGAGCGACTTACCCGAGGATTAACCTCGATGACAACGTATTCCCGGCTCAGTGGATCTAAGGCGAATTGAACATTACACCCCCCGTTTACCTCCAAGGCCCTAATGATTTTTAACGAGGAGGCCCGCAGCATTTGATACTCAACATCACTCAAAGTTTGGGACGGCGCCACCACGATACTATCCCCAGTATGAATTCCTACTGGATCAATGTTTTCCATATTGCAAATCGTGATGCAGTTATCCGCCCCATCTCGCATCACTTCATACTCGATTTCCTTCCACCCAGCTACACTCCGCTCCACGAGACATTGCCCTATCGGGCTGGCTTGAAGCCCTCTTTGTAAGATTTCTTCCAAGTGCTTGGCGTTTTTGACAATTCCGCCACCAGTCCCTCCGAGGGTATAAGCTGGACGTACGATTAACGGAAAGCCTTGCTTTCTGGCAAACACCTCACCCTCTTCCAGGGTCGTCACAATCACACTTTTGGCCACTGGTTCACCGAGGGAAAGCATGGTTTCTTTGAAGGCATCTCGATCTTCCGCTTTGTATATTGTTTCAGCATTACAACCAATTAAGTCTACGTCATAACGCTTTAAAACCCCACAGCGTTCTAGTTCCATCGCTAGATTAAGTCCCGTTTGACCACCAAGTGTGGGAAGCAGCGCATCCGGTCTCTCCTTCTTGATAATCTCCTCTAAACGCTCAGGCAAGAGAGGTTCGATATAGGTGATATCCGCTGTTTTGATATCCGTCATAATAGTTGCCGGATTGCTGTTAACCAGTATTACTTCTACTCCCACTTCACGAAGAGCTTTGCATGCTTGGGTCCCGGCATAGTCAAACTCTGCAGCTTGACCAATCACAATCGGGCCAGACCCTATGACAAGGACCTTTTTCCAAGCCGGGTTAAGTGGCAAGTTGACCCCTCCATTCCTGCATTAATTGCGCAAACTCCTCAAAAAGATAAAGAGATTCACTGGGTCCTGGCCCGGCTTCCGGATGGTATTGCACCGAAAAGACAGGTAACTGCCGATGTTTGACCCCTTCAACACTTTGATCATTGAGATTGCGATGGGTTACGTATAGTGGGGTCTGATCCAAGCTTTCTTCGGCAATGGCATAGCCATGATTTTGGGAGGTGATCGTTACTCGTTTGGATAAGAGATCTTGGACTGGTTGATTTCCACCACGATGTCCAAATTTCATTTTATAGGTATCCCCACCTAACGCGAGTGACAGGAGTTGATGCCCTAAGCAGATACCGAAGATAGGGCGTTCACCCATTAGCTCTTGAATCGTTTTAATACCAACTTCAACACTCTTGGGGTCTCCTGGACCATTAGACAAAAAGACGCCATCCGGTAGCAGGTCTAAGATTTGCTCTGCCGAAGTATTGTGGGGTACGACCGTCAGGCGAAAACCACTCTCTTGCATGGCGTGCAAAATATTTTTCTTAATCCCGAAATCTAGGACTACGACATGAAATGAGTCCTTCTCGCTTCGAGCTGCTGGTAAGGTGTAAATATCCGAGGTACTGACCTTAGCCACAACCTCCGCCGGAACAAGCCATGCTTTCACCCTGGGGATTAACTCACTCAAGTGCTCAATATCCGTGGTAATCACTCCACGCAAAACTCCGTGTTCCCGGATAAGCCGCGTCAACGCCCGAGTGTCAATCCCTTTAATCCCAACAACTCCAGCTTGCGCCAACGTCCGAGAAAGGTTTTTCTCCATTTGCCAATGACTGGGATTACGGGCGGCCTCTTTCACGATAAAGCCCTGAACTTGAACCTTCTCCGATTGGTCATCTATCCTATTAATGCCGTAATTCCCGATGAGGGGATAGGTCATACATACCATTTGTCCTGAGTAAGAGGGGTCGGTCAATACCTCTTGGTAGCCTGTCATCCCTGTATTAAAGACAACTTCTCCAAAGGCCTCTCCAGTTGCCCCGTAGGACTCCCCCATTAATACTTTCCCTGTCTCCAGTACGAGTGCTGCTTTCATTCCATCACTTCCAAAGTTCTGTAAATACTTGATCTAAGATCTCCAAGGCCTTATCTATTTCCGGTTTTTCGACAATGAGAGGGGGCAGGAAGCGTAAGATCGTGCCACCAACACAATTAATCAGTAGCCCGTTTACTCGGCAAGCCTCGACAATCTCCGGACCCAACTTAGAAACTGGCCAGCCTATGATAAATCCTTGTCCGCGGACGGGACCTCCCGTCTGATACTTTTCAGCGAGTTCTTCAAGTCCTTTTAGAAAATAATTGGCGCGTTCCTGAACCCCTTCCATAAATCCCTCGTCAAGCATCACATCCATGACTGCGCACCCTGCGGCCGTCGCCAAAGGGTTTCCTCCGAAGGTTGAGGCGTGATCTCCAGGCTGAAAGGCCTTGGCTACTTCATCTGTGGCCAGCATTGCTCCAATCGGCACTCCACCCCCTAAGGCTTTGGCCATGGTCATGATATCTGGAAGCACACCGCTCCACTCGTAAGCAAAGAGTTTTCCAGTCCGACCCATGCCGCATTGCACCTCATCGAAAATCAACAGGGCTCCAAATTGATCACACAAGGCACGTGCTCCTTGTAAAAACTCCTTGGAAGCGGAGAGTACCCCACCTTCGCCTTGAATAGGCTCAATGAAGACGGCGGCAGTGTTTTGATTAACTTGGGCCTTTAGGCTTTCTAGATCGTTCAATTTGGCATAAGAACATCCGACGGGAAGTGGATCATACCCCTCTTGATATTTAGTCTGACCAGTAAGGGTGAGGGTAGCTAAGGTCCGCCCGTGAAACGAGTTTTCCAGCGTTACAACTTCATATTTCTGAGCTCCGAAATTTTTCTTAGCATATTTCCGCGCCAGCTTGAAAGCCGCTTCATTCGCTTCTGCTCCACTGTTGCAAAAGAAGACTTTATCTGCAAACGAATGCG
>CAKMJS010000106.1 GCA_927405585.1 uncultured Desulfosporosinus sp. | reverse complement strand
TCTTCCATAAGTGACTTTCATAGACTCTCACCTCATTAATATTGTACCATGCGTAAAGATAAGATTCCACATATACGGGATTAATACCATATATTCGACATACTATACGCTTAGAAAAAGCGACCTAACTCACATCTTAAGAAACGAGTGTGCGGTCGCCATTTATCAATTTCTGACGCTAGAACTTGGCAAAGTACCGAATTTCAAAATCAATACTCAGGAAATACGCCAGTTGTTATTGAATCTTGTTCGTAACGGATTCGAAGCAATGCCCAGCGGAGGACAGTTAAGGATCAGAACGTTTTATACTAACAATGAAGTAGTTTTAACTGTATCGGATGAAGGTAAAGGAATGGAACAGTATACGCTGGAAAAATTGGGAACACCCTTCTTTACAACGAAAGAGAACGGTACGGGTTTAGGATTAGCGGTTTGCTACGGAATAGTTTCGCGGCATAGTGGAAATATAAGTGTTGAAAGTAGCCCAAGAGGGACTACATTTTCTGTGTATTTTGAAATTAATTGACGCTCACCTGTGACCTCGATCCTTTTTAAACGGCTCTCGATATGAGAACCCATGAAAAGGGTCTTTTTGTGTTGCGTTCTAAACCTTAAGGAAAAAGCAATTGAGAAGACAGTTTTTTGGGGATGACCCCCTCAAAAAGAACCGCTACCTCGTAATAATACAATGAATAGTTAAGAAAAAGCATGAGCAAGAAAAAGAACATAGGTCGTTTTATTTGATAATTGAACGGCTAAAAAAAGAAAAGAGGAAGAACATGATTAAGATGAAAAAACAAATTGCAGTTGCCGTAACAGTTGCCCTCTTGGCATTTCCAATCAGCCCGGCACTAGCTCAGTCGAGCACTCCTGATGTTCAAGTAATGGTTGCAACTTCAACGTTAACCACTCCAAGTGCATCGGAATTAGAAGCAGCTGCAGAAGCGGCAGTAAAGGCCTATGAAGACGCAGAAACCCTGACATTAGTCGAAGTAACTGCAGCCGAAGTATTAAAAACAGAAGCGCTTGCTGCAGTAGCCTTAGTCGTCGATGTGGCCCAAAAAACAGATTTCGAAGATAGGGTAACAGTCCGTGAGGCAGTTATTGAAACACAGAAGGGGATACTTCTGGAGGCAGCTGCAGAAACAGCAGTAAAGGCCTATGAAGATGCAGAAATCCTTACATTAGACGGTGTAATTGCAGCCGAAGGTTTAAAGGCGGCAACGCTTGCCGCAGTAGCCTTAGTCAACGCTGTGGATAAAAAAACAGTTTTCGAAGGTAAGGTAACAGTCCGAGAACAAGTTATTGCAACACAGAGAGCTGCACTAGAATCGGTTCTCGATGATGATGGCGAAGTAGTAACCACTAACTGGTTTACTAGTCTAATCAATAAACTTCAGGAAATCCTGGCAATTACCCCAGAACGTAAGGTTAAGCTAAATCAACGACTTGCGCTTGAAAATTTGGAACAAGCCAATAAACACTTGAGAGACGGGAAAACCGAAGCCGCCCATATTAGTTTAAACAAGTTCGCAGATAAGGTCGAGAGGGCGCAGTTATTCCTTGAAGAAGTTGCAGTAGTCGACTCTGAAAAGGCTATAGCCCTACAAGAAGCTCTTGATAATGTTAATACCAACAATATACATGTTTTAGGTAATTTATTAGAAAAGCTTCCTGATCAAGCTGCTGATAGATTAGCACTCAATATCGTAAGATCTATGGAGAAAGCTCTTAAAAAGATGGAAAAAAGAGAAGTAATTGTTGTCGTTGAGATACCGTCAGAAGCAACATTAGATGCTGATGCTGATGCTGATGCTGATGTAGACGCTGACCCAGACGTAGATAGTGATTTGGAAACGACAAAAGTCGCTTTGGAAAACTTTAAGAAGGCTCTAAATCAAAAAGGAAAGATTAAGTTTGAAGACCATGACCAACAAAACGTTAAGAATAATAAAATTGACAAACAGTCTAAACCAGAACAAGAGAAGCCAGAAATGAATACTCATGTGACGGTCTCTCCTGTCGAAAAACAAAAGGCACCAGCTTTGCGGACGTCAGACAATAATAAGGATGACCGGGATAAACAAGACGATCGTAATGAAAACAATAAAGACAATAAAGACAATAAAGACAATAAAGACAATAAAGACAATAAAGACAATAAAGACAATAAAGACAATAAAGACAATAAAGACAACCGTTCTCCCCCCTCGCTCTCGTCAGATTCTATAATATTAGTATACTACGATTTATTCTACTTGGGAAAAAAAAACTGCTTTAAGTAGGGGCACTATGCACTGATGCATCATGCCCCTACTTCGTGGAAAGAGAAAAGCGGCTCAGTCGAGCCGATTTGATGTTAATTATTTGCGATCAGAACAATTGTATTTATTGTCTTTATTGTTTTCATTAAGATCGTCTTGTTTATCCCGGTCATCCTTATTATTGTATTTATTGTTTTCATTACGATCGTCTTGTTTATCCCGGTCATCCTTATTATTGTCTGACGTCCGCAAAGCTGGTGCCTTTTGTTTTTCG
>CAKMJS010000105.1 GCA_927405585.1 uncultured Desulfosporosinus sp. | reverse complement strand
GTCGGAATTTAGTGACTGCAGTTTGATGAAGAGGTTACCGATCCTTTTCTGAATTTCTGCTTCTGCATGACTCGAAATATCGTTTTTAACCTCTTCTGTTATTTCCGTTTTTCGATTGGTCTCCACAATTACTCCGGAAACTTTGGTTTTTATTCCGAAGGTTACTTTACCGTTATCGTCTAGTTCCAAACTAATATCATTTTTTGACGTTACATCCCTGAAGGCGACATACTCGCCGTTTTCCAGCGGGACGGTCAGGTAGCCAGTGGAAGAGCCCTTGATCAGGGCCAGTGTTTTCGTTTCCTCAAGGTCCAGCTCCCCTACAAAATGGTTATTAGAAAAAAGCGCTGTCCCTGATATTTCGTAACTCCCTTCGGAAGCTTTTATCATGGGAATATGCGGGTCGGAGGTCTTATTGTCCATCTGTGCCAAAACTCTCCAGAGGTCAATAGGTATAGCCAATGTTTTTTTACTATTAGTCTGAAAATACAGGTCCACATAGTTGCCCGGTATGTTATTGGATTCGTTTTTTATGTCCAGAAGTTCCTTGGGATCAGCCTTTGTGACGAGCAAAGTGGTATTAGGCGGTACATATGGGATCCGGCCGATAAAATCCAGCAGGTTGTTAAGATCGCCACGGGCTGCATTCTCAGTTAATACAATGGCTCTCAGTTGCCCAAAATAAATATCTCGTTCTGATTTAGCTTGCAATTTAGTCCACGCATCGGTAATGGAATTAGCTTCTGCTGTAATAATATAATTACGTTTTTCGAACTGCTGCTGAGTACCTATCACGGGCGGCATTAAGGTACCAGGCACGTTAAAAACAGTGCCCATTTTTATTTTTCCGGTGCTGTCCACATCAAAAAATAAGGCATTCGTTGACACACGCCGATTGATCTCTTGCACATCCCAGCAACCCACGTTGAAAAAAATAGTCAAGCTTAGTAGTAAGGCTAAGATAATTTTACTTCGCACCGGAAGTATCACCTCTCTTCAATAAAGCCGCCCAAAGCCAGATCAATAAAGGAAGTCCAAAAACAATAAGGAACCCGGCAGTACGCAGATAATCAAACAGAAAACGAGTATCTACAACGCTTGGCGGAGCAAGGATTAGAAACATAATCATCGGATACCAGAGCAGTACAAACCATTTATAATTAAGAATTCCCAACAGCTGGGTAGTGGCAAGGGCTAAAGCATAGTACAACCCTGCCATAGCCAGGCAGATTTGGGAAAAATAGCTGACAGCAAAGAAGAGCCCTGTCGTTTGCATTAGCTGAGGTATGTTTGCTTTCATAGAAAGTTGCATGACCGGCCAGGAGTAACGCAAAACACCAGTCGCACCGTAAGTGCCTATCCCGCTGACCACAAAGATTAGTATGGCTGTACTTGCTAGTAAGACGGCCGCAAGTATCGTTTTGAACCCTTTTTGCGTTTTTGTCAGGTATGGATAAAACATGAACAAGGCTGCCAATGGGAAAAATATATAAAACATTTGCAGAGTCCCCAACGGCAGTTGGTAACCCTGGGTATAAAACACAGGTCGTACGTAATCAAGCTTAAACCCCTGAAAAGAGAAGACTGCGGACAGAAAAATAAATACCACCGCCACAGGAAAAATAAAAGCTGCCAACCTAGTTATACCCTCAATTCCTTTGTGAGCAATGTAAGCCGTTGCAGATAAAAGAATTGTGGCAATAGCCCAGAGAGGTGTTCGATTTAGGAAAAAAACGTTACTCAACTCAGAAATTTGCCTCGTGGCCCAAGCGGTAATAATGAGTAAAAACAACAGGAACAAGAACGCAATCCCTTTACCAAGGACTTTCCCGAAAACCAGGGGGAGGTACTGGATGATTGATTTACCGGGGAATCTTTTACCTAACCGAACTGCACAAAGAACTACTGGAATAGCCAGAAAAGTGGCTAAAATGAAGCCCAGATACCCGTTAGAACCCATATATTTTGCTGCTACATAGGGGGAACTTATAACACCATATCCGTAAAGAGACGAAAACATGATGTTAAAAAGCAAGCCGGGTCCGATTCCGGTCGTTTCCTTGAGCATTACTCGTCCTCCTTGTCTGTATTACCTAACCTGTCCTCCTGTTGCGGGCGGTAGGTGGGTGGCCTCCTGTTTCTGGCCCACCAAGGTAAACGCCCGAAGCCGTCCACGATGTCAACTGGTAAAGGCGGCCCCCAGGGCGCGAGGTAAGATACCCCAAAGGATTTCAAACCTGCCATATGGGCCAGTACCAGCAGCCCTGCTATGGACAACCCCAGTATCCCAAACGCTCCGCTGGCAAAAAACAAAAAGTACCTAGCGAGCCGCCAGGCCTGTTCCTTGGACGGGTTAGCTGTGGAAAAGGAAGCCAAGGACGTAAAAATCACGACCATGATGGTGGTACCGGCAATGAGCCCAGAGTTGATAGCCGCCTGGCCGAGAACGATGCCCCCTCCTATCCCCATGATCAGATTAATATTGGCAGGCAGTCTGACACTGGCCTCCCGAAAAATCTCAAATACCAGTAAGGTAAAAAAAACTTCTATGACCGCTGGGAAGGGCACCTGTGTCCGCCCGGAGGCAATGACCTGAATCAAAAAGGAAGGCAAGAACTCGGGATTAACCGAGATCAGCGCGGTATAGAGCGCAGGGAGAGTTACCGCCATTGCGGTTCCGATAAAGCGAATCACCCTTAAGAACGATCCGATCCAATAGTTGAAATAAAAGTCCTCAGGGGTTTGGTAAAACTCGTTGGAGGTAGCCGGCACAATTAATGTAAAGGGCGATTTATCCACGAGAATGGCAATCCGCCCTTCTAAAATCGAAGCGGCCACTTTGTCCGGCCTTTCCGTTTCCTGTACCAGGGGGAAAAAGGTTAACCTATGATCCGTGATCATTTCGCTGATGTAACCACTGTCGATGATCCCATCGATACTGATTTTCTCAAGGCGTTTGTTCACTTCCGCTACCGTATCAGGGTTGGCTACATCGAATAAATAGAGGATTAATACCTTTGTCTTCGTCCGTTCCCCGATTATTTTGCTTTCTACCCTCAGATTGGGGTCTTTGATCCAACGGCGGATCAGACTAAGATTATCTTTGATATCTTCAGTAAACCCTTCCCTGTTGCCACGGACGTTTTTTTCAGTAATTGATTCTTCAATAGGGCGGCGTGGGTACCCGGGAATACTAACACCAAAAATCTTATCTTCATTGGGCAGAATAAGCAGGGCTTGACCCGTAAGCAAACCGTCCAGCGCATCGTTAAAATCCGTGAATAAATCGATTACAGAGGCTGATATCAGCAGTTCAACTGTTGCAGCTGTGAGAGTCTCGCTTTTTTCTCTGATAAACTTGTTAACCGGTTCAATAACCTGGGATCCTAGCAAGCTGATGTCTGCCAGAGATTCAAGATAGACAGCAGCCATTACGAGTCCGTTCCCGGTGGTAAAACGATGAATGATAAGATCCGAGGGACTACCACTATACTTCGTAACGTATGTTAAAATATCCTCAACGGTACCGGAAATTGGTTTATGGTCAGAAACCATGGATTTTATTTTCTGAGGTTGGACTTTATTAGAGAACCTAAATCTAGTTAAATTAAACATCATGATCCCTCGTTCTTAAAACTTACTACTTAATAAGTGTAAGTTTACCCGTATCCAATCCGATTATTCCCTTAGCTTCTGGCCATAGACTTCTCTTTTCCTGGCTTCACTTTTCCTGGCTATTGGACTTGGCATTTGAAGAAGAATTCTATCCTAAGCAATAATGCAAGTGACTCAGGGGAAGGGGGAATTATACTCCCCTCCTCCACCCTCATCCCGCTCTGCAACTCAAAAACAAAAAATGCGTTGGTGTGAGAATTTCTATCTTCTCAACCAACGCATTAAATAGTTGTTTTAGTGAGCCAGACTAGCAGCAAATGAAAACAGGTAAATCGTCTGCCAGAAAGGAATTTGGACCAAAATGGAGAATACAGTTTTGATGAACTTGTCATAGTATGAACCTCAGTTTGGTGCTTTCTAAAAAAAGAACCTGTGATGCTCATCTAAAAGGGGGCTTCAGTATGTTAAAACCAAGGAAATTGTTCTTTACAATAGTGGCATTAATGGTAATGGTATTCGCCTTTACATCTACTTGCTATGGGAATTCAGCTGAGCCACCGTCCATATTAATCATCGTTTCTAATGCACCTGATGATCTTGAAATAAGCATTGGATCAGAAAAAGCAATTGCAAAAGCCCATATGTCGGACAAGGTCCTCGAAAAGTATTATACGTTTTACTCACGCGATCTAAGAGCGGCCAATGATTATATTGTGAAAGTAAACACAGGAGAAAGCACCTTTGAAGTAGTATTAAAAGAGCCTATAAATACTTATAACAACATCTTTACCCTGGATTTGACTAGTCAAACTCTCACACCTGGAAAATCTTTGTCCAGATCAATTCTATTAGTGTCCCTGCGCATAGCTTTAACACTATTAATTGAAGCCTTTGTATTTTGGTTATTTGGTTTTAGAGATAAACTGTCATGGGCTGCTTTTATTACCATCAATCTAATTACCCAAGGTGCCTTAAATATTTGGCTCAATGGATTTGCTCCATTGGGAAGCTATATATTTCTTACGCTAGCATTCGGAGAAATCCTAGTTTTCATTGCTGAAATCTTTGCTTTCCTGACCTTTATCGAAGAGCATCGTCGCCTGAGGACATTTTTATATGTGATGATAGCAAATTTATTAAGTCTCTTTGCCGGAGGATACATAATTACAGTTCTGCCGATATAATTTCAAAACTAATATTAGACAGTAATTTGAAAAATTAGGAAAAGCCGAAACAAGCACCATAGTAAATAAGCGAGAGAAAAACGGACTTTAGCACTTTGGATTAAAACATATTAAAAAGCTAGAAAAGCAGAAAATGAAAACAGGAAAATTGGCTGTTAGAGAGGAATTTAGACGAAAACGGAGAATACAGTTTGGAAGAACTTGTCATAGGGTTAATTATAAGCCCCAAATAATAAAGGTTAGTTATTTCTAGCGCACTATTGAAATTCGATGTGCCATTAACAACTTAATACATGGGTTGGGACACCTCGGAAATACTTAATCAGTTATGCGAGAGGCAGAGATAATATAGATAATAGAAAGGGGAAAAGTTATGAAACAAAAAAAAGAAAGGTATGATGCTAATTTAGCTCATCTTAGTTCATCTAGTAGGATTGTTTTTTGGATCGGTGGAATAAGTAGCATGCTTTTAATTGTCTATTCTTTGGCTACAATGTTAATTATGGTATTTATTGGACCGCCGCCGGAAACAATTACTGAATGCTTTGCTATGCTTAATGAAAATAAACTTTTCGGACTCTTGCGGCTCGATATCTTAACTGTGTTTATCATGCCTCTATATTACCTGCTATTTTATAGCATTTATAAAGCCTTAAAAAAACCTAATAATGAAGAAATAATTACTATTTCTACGATATTAATTTTTGCAGGGTTAACTCTTTTTTTAGCAACCCCTTCAGTATTTTCTTACCTTCATCTTAGCGATAAATTTGCTATAGCTACATCCGAAATTCAAAAAAATCAACTTCTAACCGCTGGCGAAGCAATACTTGCATCAGACATGTGGCACGGAACTGGTGCGAAAATTGGGGGAATGCTATTGCAAACAGGTGCATTACTCATTTCAATCGTTATGCTAAAACATAATATTTTTAGTAAATTAACCGCATATACAGGGATTTTTACCCACGGATTAGATTTAGCACATATTTTGGTTGGATTTATTCTACCATCGGTTGGAGTTATACTTATGGCTATCGCAGGACCATTTTATTTGCTTTGGTTTCCATTGGTTGGAATCAGATTGTTTAAGCTAGGTTTATATTGTCAAAGAATTGAAAAATGAGAAGGAGTGTTAGCCTATCGCATCAAAACAGCATTTACGAAAACTTGCCGCTATATAGTATGACCTTCTTGAATGCCTAAACGTTAAGTGAAACATCTATATTAATGTATTGCAGGAGCGGGCACATTACGAAATGGTTTCTCAATTTTGAAATACATGAAATTAGTTAAGGAAACTTCAGTGTCCAATTTGATTTACTACAGGTAGGATTTGCTTATACAAATCAATCGTCATGTTCGTCTCCCAATGACCCGTGATTTTAGCAACGATTATAAACATAGCCCATACACCTAGCAAACTAAGGGCGAGAGTCTTAACAGAAAGGTGTGGCAATCCCATGGGAGCTTTAAGCTTTATCGTTTCGGCAACAGGACATTGATGCACACAGTTTAAGCAACCCGTGCACTCTGGAGACCACACCCGACTTACCTGTTCCACAAGAATGCGGTTTGGACAACTTTTAGTACACTTTCCACACTGAATGCAAGATTTTTGATTACGAAAGATTTTATATGGACTTAGTATGCTCAAAAGTCCCAATAGCCCGCCGTATGGACACAAATATCGACACCAAAAGTTTTCATAAAAAACTGAGAGAATTACTATCATCCCAATGACGGTGATTCCAAAACCCGTTAAATGTTGCATGAATTTTAGCATTTTGATATCTGACACCATATTATAGGGCGAATACATGAATGCCACCGCGTCCGCTCCACTCATACCGAAGAAGATGCCCCAGACGAAAAAGAATAGAATGATGTATTTTATTGACCTAATCAGATAATCGAGCCAATTGGGTATCAAGAAATTCCGTCCAAACAACCCTTTTCCTATTTTAGCAAGCCCTTCGGACAGCGTCCCGATCGGGCAGATCCAGGAGCAAAAGGCCCTCTTAAACAACGCGGATACTGTGATCACTGCCAAAAATATGACTAGTCCAGCGGGATGGATGGGGTCAAACGAACCCGTCGCAATCCATGCTTTTAGTCCAACCAAAGCACTTATCGGCAAAAAAGCCTCAACCCCTGCAGGCCGACTTACTTTAGTCAGTGTTTCATTCTCAACCTGGACAACAAATAAAATAAATGTTAGTCCAATATAAAGAACAATCGTAGCAAACAGGATTTGAACACCGTGTCTTAACAATACATATTTGTTTAATTTAGAAGACATAACACACCTCTCTTTTCCATTCTATTTTAAGCTTTACCTATTAGTATCGGTAAACTAAATCAACTGGCCGAAGCTTGGCGCTAGACAGGTTCTTTCTATAGATTATTATAAATAACTAATTTTAACTGTGACATAAATCATAATTTTGACCACTATTATTAATCATTGATCAATTGCAAATCCATGCTAAGCATAATAAAAAATAGGCAGGAGGTGATAATCTAAGATCACCGATGCCTATTTTGTCCCACTGATTAATTCCATATAACTTACTGTTTGTAGATTATTTATTGATCTATGATTCCACGACAGTACCGTTTTTTATATTATATTTATTTCCGCTGGGGCACTTGGGGATGATTTGAACAAAAGGTCCCTTACCATCGTAAGGCTCAAGCAATTTTTCGACAGTTGCTGGATAGACGCCTAGGGCTTGTTTGTGTTTGTCGACACCAGCTTGAAGATAAGCTACATTTTCAGCACAGTCTTTACCAGAAGGGACCTTGCTTCCTGTAGTTGATTCAGACTTACTAGCGCTACATCCAGAAATAATAAGCGTAAGTACCAAAATTAATAAAAAGATTAGTTTTTTCATTGTAGCCTCCAAATTATTTTTTATACTTTGTAATGGTACAATAACTTACTAATCTGGTCAATCACCAAATATTACTAAGATCCATTGAGTAGCAGTTGATGCGACGATAACTCATTTGGAATATGGAGAGCCGTATGCGGTGAAAGTCGCTCGTACGGTTCGGGAAGAGGCGGCTCAAGGCCTCTACAGGAATGGAATGATTGCCAAAAGCCGTTCTCTGAACACAATAAAAATCTCAAAGGATAAAGTAATTTCTTTAGGGAAACATAATCCTGAGGTGGGATTAATGAAAAAAACCCTAATTCTTGGCGGTGGAATTGGTGGCGTAGTTGCTGCAAACGCTCTTAAAAAAGCCATGGGGTCTTCGATGCAAGTAACAGTTGTTGATCGGGAACCAAATCACTATTTTTCTTCTTCTTTTCCTCTCCTAATGATCGGCGAGAGAAAAGCCTCTAAAATAACCCGAGATTTGAAACAATTAGAAAGAAAGAAAATCAAAGTTTTGCATAGTGAGGTAACAAAACTTGATTTACCCGGTCATCAGGTAACTACTGATCAAGGAGATTTAAATTATGATTATCTCATAATATCTCTTGGAGTGGAGTACCATCAGGAGACAGTACCAGGGTTTAGTGAATTTGCCTTAAATGCCTATGATTTTAACGACGTCATAAAAATAAATCAAAGGTTAAGCAGTTTTTCTTCCGGCCAGATCGTATTTTTCATTTCCAGCTTGCCTTATAAATGCCCCCCTGCTCCTTATGAAATGATGTTTCTCCTTGATCAATTTTTCCGCCAACGTGGGCTTCGCCATAAAGTTAAACTTACGATAGTTACCCCGGATTTTTCACCTGAGCCTTTGGCTTCACCAAAAGTTGGCCAAAGTGTTAGAAAAATGCTTAACGAAAAAGATATAGTAATAATTACTGAGGCTAAGGTTTTGAAAGTTGAAAAGAACGCCCTGATCTTAGATCATGGCACCAAAATTCCTGCGGATCTTTTGTTGGGTATCGCTCCACATTGGACCCCGGAAGTACTCCGTAATACAGACTTGGTAGACAACAGCGGATTCGTGGATGTGAATCTGCGCACCCTGGAAACATGTTATCCCGGTGTTTATGCTATTGGAGATGCTACTGCAATTAGGTTACCGGTAATTGGCGCATATGCTCCAAAAGCAGGAGTTTTTGCCCATGCCCAAGCCGTTGTGGTGGCAAAAAATATTATTTCATTATCAAAAGGGTTAAAACCCAAACTTCGTTATAAGGGAAAAGGTATGTGTATTATGAATACCGGGTTCGGTCGAGCCCGCTATTCAACAGTTCATTATTATAAGAAACCTCAGCCTTACATTACTTTGTTACGACCAACCAGGCTTGCCTATTGGGCTAAAGTAGCGTTCGAAAAATACTGGTTTAAACGCTGGTTTTAGCTAATCTAATTCTTCGCATCCTTTAAATCCCCAATTCATCCAAATCACTTTCCACATGTTTCCTTGCTTTCCTCCCGAGAGATCCTCCAGCTTTCCGGTTCGGTGGTGGGTGGTGGGTAATCGCTACAGCCTCTCCAGCTTTAACTCCAATCTCAACTCCAAACTCTATTGAGGCTTTCGTAGGGCTAATATTGCTAAGAACTTTCCCAAAGGATTTTGATAATGCTTCAATTTCTTTCAGCGCTTTCTAAACTGAGTAAATTGAGAGGTATTCAGCCATAGTCTGTGCTCCACTAGTAAGAAACAACTTTTTCGGTTTTATGGATTTTGCGAAGTTCAACAAGTAGGAAAATACAGTAATAAATAAGAATATTGGAATTTAAAATGAACAGGGTCAAATATGCCCTTCTTTCAGAACATAAAGAATGCTCTGGAAAGGGCATATTTTTAATGGTATTTATGAAAGGTATTTCAAGAAAGTTGTTGAAATCTTGTTAAGAGTAACTGAACACATTTCTTATGACGTGACCCATTAGTAAGATGATAGGAATTTAAGCATGAGGAAAGCAAGGAAACATGTGGAAAAGTGATTTGGATGAATTGGGGATTTAAAGGATGCGAAGAATTAGATTAGCTAAAACCAGCGTTTAAACCAGTATTTTTCGAACGCTACTTTAGCCCAATAGGCAAGCCTGGTTGGTCGTAACAAAGTAATGTAAGGCTAAGGTTTTGAAAGTTGAAAAGACCGCCCTGATCTTAGATCATGGCACCAAAATTCCTGCGGATCTTTTGTTGGGTATCGCTCCACATTGGAC
>CAKMJS010000104.1 GCA_927405585.1 uncultured Desulfosporosinus sp. | reverse complement strand
TGGACGAATATACTTATTGACATTCTACTGAACATCTCATATAATAACATTTGTTACGCGGTCATGGCGGAACTGGCAGACGCGCTAGATTCAGGTTCTAGTGTTCGCAAGGACGTGGAGGTTCAAGTCCTCTTGACCGCACCAACTTTATTGATACAAGCGGTCCACAGATTATTCTGTGGGCCTTTTACGTTTCTCTTAGAAATATACTTTAGACCCCGTTGATGAGCATTGGAGATGCCATTTTTATGAGATTTGGAAACTACTTAAAATATAGCATGAGTCATCTCAAATTTATTTCAATAACAATTACTGAACGGTAGTATAATAGTGCTTGAATATAATGTTCAGCCCGTTCAATACCTAAGAACAAGGAGATGTAAGGTCAGATGCTTTTTTTCGATATTGACGGAACCCTTTTTGATCACTCAACCGCTGAAAAAGCTGGAGCTCTTGGTTTTTTAAGACAACATCGAGAAATTTTTAATATTCCTGCCAAGAACTTTTTAATGCAATGGTCTAATTTAACCAAGAAATACTATCAGCTTTATTTGGAAGGTAAGCTATCTTTTGGCGAGCAGCGCCGTGCCCGTATCCGAGAGGTGTATAGTTTGGTAGGTCGAACGGTAACCAACGAAGAAGCAGATTGGGCTTTTCAGGACTATATGACGAATTATAAGCAGGCATGGAGTGCTTATCCAGACGTTATACCTTGTCTCACTCAACTGCAAAACATTGGCCTAGGGGTAATTTCTAATGGCGACTACCAACAACAAACAGATAAGTTACTGCATATAGGAATAAGACACTTCTTTTCGGTGTTTGTGACATCTGGGGATGTAGGATATTCCAAACCAAATAAACGCATCTTTATCGAAGCTTGCGCTAGAGCGAATAAAGAGCCTGACCGGTGTATTTATGTTGGTGACTTAATTGACACAGACTTTCTCGGCAGTACGTCAGCCGGAATGAGGGGAATTTGGCTTAACCGTCAAGGCATTTCTCTACCAGCTTCAACCAACATTCCGATGGTTAAAAGCCTAGCCAGGTTAAAAAATCTGTTAGAATAAGGCAGTGGTTCTTGAGCAAGAACCACTGCCTTAATACGATCTATTAACTATTCTATATAATAACCCTTGAACTTATTTTGCCAAGGGGGCAGCGCACAATTGCGAAGCCCCCTTGATTTCTAAGCGATCTCGCACCATTCGAGAATAGTATGGGCCAGAATCTTAGTACTTTCAACCAGATCATCAACATTCACCCACTCATTGTTGGCGTGCATCTGCTCAGTCATCCCAGGCCCAAAAATGACTGTTGGGGTATTCCCATATCGGTTCATGAAGCGAATGTCGGCGGCACCCTCACGACCACTTATAACGGGTTCTTTGCCCATGACTTTAACAAACTGTTGGCTCAGGGTCTGAACGATGAGGCTGTCCACGGGGATCTCCGATGGTTCTGCGAAGTATCCGGTATAGATGATTTCAGGGGGATGCTCTTTCAGCCAGGGGTCGCCAGCGACCCTCTCGCGTATAAACTCGACGAATTCAGCCTTGACCGCGACCGAGTCCTCTCCTGGAAGTGTAGCCATAGAACCTTTCAAAAGGCAACTATCAGGGAAGGCACTGTGGTAAGAGCCGCTCTCGAATACTCCCACCATACAGGGGATCGCACTAAGAACGTCTGGATACAGGGGATGGCTCAGGCGTTCGACCCGCAAACGTTCAAAGTCGGCGACAGCCTGGGTAACCGAGTATCCTTTCTCGATCGCGTTAATCCCCTCCCATCGGCGCTGGATGCCCGCAGCCAGACCTTGGACCTTAATCTCAAACCATATGCGCCCGATAGATGCAGGCTGGACGCGCATACTGGAAGTTTCACAGCAAATTCCAGCATCCGCTTTGTATCCTTTCATTACACAGGCTAGGGTACCATTACCGGATAGTTCCTCGTCCACCGTGTATTCTAGAATTACGTCCCCCCTCAACTGGATACCAGATTCCTGAATTGCTTTTACAGCCATTGTCATTGCCGCAAGCCCCGACTTCATGTCAGAAGCCCCACGTCCATAGAGGCGGCCGTCTACTACATCTCCGGACCAGCAGCCGTGCTGCCAGCTCTCCGGCGCACCCTCCGGGATTACGTCGACATGACCGTTAAAGAGCAGAGATTTTCCTCCCCCTGTGCCATTAAGGACTCCGACAACGTTAGGCCGCCCCTCGTACCCGCGAGATACTTCCACGAAAGCGGGGTGTTCCCGTAATTCGTCCAGGGACGGCTCAAAAACATCAACAACCAAACCCATTTCATTTAGCTTATTGGCAATCAACTCTTGAATGGGACCTTCCTTTCCGGTTACGCTCGGAACTCGCAGCAAGTCCTGAAGAAAGCTAACGACGGTTGTCCTGTTTTGTTCGACCCATTCGTTTATCTGCTGATAATGGTCCATTAGTTTGCCTCCCCTCATTCTTTTCATTCCGCACATCATTGATACATGGGATATTTGACACAGATATCTTGCACCATCGCCTGCAATTTTTCCTCGTTTCCTATATACTCAGCAGACAGCGCTAGTTCATAATGCCCGCAATCGCTTCCATCTCCGATTCATTTGAAGCCTCTGCTACATTATCTGGGGTTAGCCGCGTTCGCCATCAGCAAGTGTTGAATATTCAAAGGTTCATATTTGTTCTTTTTCCTTTTCAGCTAAAGCTACCAGGATCTTCTCCGGTGTAATCGGCAAGCTGAAGATACGCACTCCGATGGCATCATATACGGCGTTCACAATGGCAGCCGCAGTGGGAATAATCGCTCCCTCTCCGACACCTTTCGCACCAAAAGGTCCCTTGGGGTCAGGATCTTCTACTAAATAAGTAATTACTTCCGGCATATCTTGACTGGTGGGAAGCAGATATTTGGTTAAGGAGGGAGTAATAGTAATCCCGTTTTGAATAACGACTTCTTCCATGATGGCGTAACCCATGCCCTGGGCTATTGCCCCCTCGATTTGTTGTTCCACATTTTTGGGATTGATTGCCTTGCCGCAATCGTGTGCCGCTCCTACCCTTAATACAGTCACTTCACCGGTGTCTGTATCCACTTCCACGTCTGCAACTTGGGTTGCATAAATGTAAGTTGCATAAGCATCCCCTTGGTTCGTGTCGTGGTCCACATCGGCAGTGGTATTGTCGTACCAGGCAAAACCAATAAACTGTTTCCCACGTTGATGAGCTTCCCTCGCCAAAGTTGCGAAAGGCATTGTCCTACTCAAATCACTCAGGCAAGAGACCTGGCGCTCTTTGATAACAACGTCCTCTAGAGAACATCCGAAAATTTCTGCAGCTAATTTTACAAGGTGGGACTTCGCATTGGTAGCTGCCAGCTTAACAGCGTTGCCGGAAACGAACGTCTGACGGCTGGCAGTACTTGCCAAACTGTCTGGAGTAACAGCAGTATCCGCACTAATAATGCGCACATCCTCGTAAGCGATACCCAGTTCTTCTGCTGCTATTTGACAAAAAATGGTATCCGAGCCCTGACCTATATCGCACACACCACTCAGTATAGTCGCTGTTCCATCGTCAGCAACTTCAATGTATGCAGCGGAATGATCTGGTCGGCTGAAGCCGTACCCAACTCCATAAAGATTACACCCTATTCCTCTGCCGTATTTCTTCACTCCTTGACACCTCCCGGCAAGTCATATCTTTCCATATGCTCTTTAGCCCTCAACAAGGTGTCATAAAAGCCTACACTGCTCTCAAACACTTGCCCAGTAGAGTTAGCGATTCCGGCTCGTAGTGCATTCTTCATCCTGATCTCCATCGGATTTATATTCAATCTCTCCGCTAAAATGTCCATTTGAGACTCATGAGCAAATGCAGCCTGTAAAATTCCAAATCCACGAAATGGCCCGCAAATTGTGTTGTTTGTATAGACAGCATAGGTATCAACGGCAATGTTAGGTACAAAGTAGGGCCCTGCTAAATGCAAACCTGCCTTTTTGGTGATAAAATTACCAATCGAGCAGTAAGCACCCTTATCACTGTACACTTGACCTTCCATGGCCATCAGTTTACCATCTTTGGTAGCACCAGTCTTCACTAATATGCGCATGGGATGACGTTTTGTGGAGCAAACCATTGATTCTTTGCGGGACCATATTACTTTCACAGGGCGCCTCGTTTTCATAGCCAGCAAGGCTGCCTGAATCTCAGTTGTGATGTCGTCTTTTCCCCCAAAAGCACCGCCAGTGGTCATTTGAATTACTCGCACCATATTCATCGGCATATTCACCACCGGAGCTATTTGCCGACGGTCCCGAAACGGATACTGGGTGGAAGTCCATACCGTCAAAACGCCGTCAAAGCCAAGGTGAGCTACCGAACTCTCCGTCTCAATGTAGGCGTGTTCAACACGTTGAGTTTGATAGACATTCTCTATAATGATATCACTTTGAGCGAAGCCTTCGGCCATATTGCCTTTGTTTAAAGTAGTATGCTGCAAAAGATTACCCTGTTCATGTACTTGCGGAGCTCCTTCTTTAAGGGCGTCCTCAACCGTAAAAACACCGGGCAATTCCTCGTATTCAACTTTGATCCGGCTACAGGCCTCTTCTGCTAGTTCCAGCGAGTTAGCCGCGACCAAGGCAATGGCATCTCCCATCATGCGCACTTTGTCGGCAGCTAGTACTGGCTGGTCTGCTATCGCCAGTCCAAAACGGTTAATCCCCGGGATGTCTTTCGCAGTAAGAACTGCCTGCACTCCGGGCATATCCTTGGCAGCTGCAGTGTCAATGCCGAGTATTTTAGCGTGCGGGTAGGCACTGCGCAATGCTTTTCCATACAGCAACCCTTCCATCTTGATGTCGCCGGCATACACTGCCTGCCCCATTGCCTTGGCTTCCACATCTTTTCTTTGGACACTGTAGCCTACTACGGAGAAATCCATCACTCAACACCTCCTGCCGCAATTTGGACTGCCTTGATTATTTTCTGATAACCAGTGCAGCGACAGATATTACCAGAGAGGCCTCGCTTGATTTCTTCCTCTGTGGGATGTGGATTTACATCTAACACGGCTTTAGCAGACAAAATCATACCCGGTGTACAGTAACCACACTAAATCGCACCTGCATCCACAAAGGCTCTCTGCAGGTTGCTTAGCTCCGCACCATTACTGACACCTTCAATTGTGGTAATGTGATGCCCCTTGATCTGACCGG
The DNA here is from genome assembly GCA_927405585.1 of uncultured Desulfosporosinus sp. Taxonomy (GTDB): domain Bacteria; phylum Bacillota; class Desulfitobacteriia; order Desulfitobacteriales; family Desulfitobacteriaceae; genus Desulfosporosinus. The sequence continues at coordinate 1,032 of CAKMJS010000104.1, read as the reverse complement.
CCAGCACCAGGCAGGAATCCACAGGCTTTCCGTCCATCAGTACCGTACAGGCACCACATTCCCCTTCCCCACACCCTTCTTTGGTTCCAGTAAGGCCCAAGACCTCCCGCAGCATGTCTATCAAGCGCATGGTGGGCTCTATCTCAACAGTTTGCGATCGACCATTAATGAAAAACTCAATTCTTTTCACTTTTACCACCACCCGCTTTCTGTTCCAATACTAGCTATTGCTCTCCTAAATGCAGCTTTGGCAATCGTCTTTTTATAAGTAGCGGTAGGCCTGCTACCAAGCTTGTCGGCAACCACCTCAGCGATCAATTCTCCTGCTGTGGTAAAAAGTTCCGGAGCCACTTTCTTTCCTTCTAAAAATTTTTCTACCTGGTCCACTCGATATGCCGAGGTCCCCACAGCTCCCACAGCCAAGGCTACCTTGCCTATCGCCCCGTTGTCTATCAGATTTACAGTTATCGCTAGATTCAAGCGGGCAATAGCCAAGGCTTTACGTCTCCCTAATTTTACAAAGGTCCCATACGTGGCGGTGCTAGGTATAGGTATTACTATGTAAGTAAGAATTTCATCACTTACAATATTAGTCTTTTTGCTACCGGCTAAAAGCTCGGCCACAGCTACTTCCCGTTTCCCACGATCGCTTGTCAAAACTGCCTTAGCATCCAGAGCAAGAAGTGCTGGGATGCTATCAGCTGCGGTTGCGGCGTTAATCAGATTTCCTCCGATGGTACCAGTATTGCGAATTTGGGGTGAACCGACAAAACCAGCGGCTTGAGCCAATAGGGGCATATACTTACGAACCAAGGGGTCGTTCTCAATGGTGTTGTAATTAGTCATGCTACCAATTACTAAAGTACCATCTTTTTCCGTAATACCGCTAAGTTCAGTAATATATCCCAAGTCCACAATGTATTCTGGGGCCACTTTGCCTTCCCGTAACTGAATGATCAAATCCGTCCCGCCGGCCAGGATTTTTGTGGTAGAAGGCGATTTACTCAGGTTTTCTATCGCCTCTTTCACCGT
>CAKMJS010000103.1 GCA_927405585.1 uncultured Desulfosporosinus sp. | reverse complement strand
GGCGACGGATCGGCCTGGGCGCTCGATCAGATCCAGGGCGGTGTCCATATCCTGCCGCCCTATATGGGTCAGAAAGGCGGCCGATGGTATTCAGGTACCGCTGATGCCATTTATCAGAACCTCGACTTCATTGACCGCTTTTTGGATGTTGCTGCGTTTTTCAACCCAGGAGGATTCAAATTTTTTGGGACATTCCTCCCACCAGTGTACGGGCAATTCATGAATTGCCCCTACAGGATGAGAAGTGTGTCCCCTTAACTTAAACCTTAGAACTACATTCCTTTATAGGGGTTGGGGCCCAGTTCTTCTAGTCTCGCTGCAAAGCCGTCCAATATAGCCGGGATCTTGTCGTAATCCATGATAGAGATCTGCTCCATCCTCACCCGATCCGACTCGAGATCCAATCTGTTCAAGGTTTCGGACACTTTCGATAACCTAGTTTCGGCCAGCTCGCTTCCTTTTATGAAGTGACACTGATAGTCATCGCCATGCTTACAGCCTAGAAGTAGGATTCCATCAATTCCCTGCGACATGGTATCTGCTATCCACACGATGTTCATTGATCCTAGACATCTTACTGGGATCACACGCACCCACGAATTGTACTTGAGATGATTGATGCCTGCCATATCGATTGCAGGAATGGCATCATTTTCACAAGCGAAGATTACAATTCTCGGTTTTTCCTCATCTTCATCCGGTACTTCGATGGCCTTAATCATATTCCCGATCATCGGCACTGCGTAGTTCTTAAAGGAGATGATTCTTTCCGGACAGGCTCCCATGCAGATTCCACAGCGGCGACAACGGGTTGGATTGGGCAGTGGATTAAATTTATCATCTTCGTTGATGGCTCCGAACGGACATTCTACGGTACAACGCTTGCACTGGGTACATCTAGACATTGCGAAGTCTGGAAACGATAGATCCCCGACTCTTGGGTGCAAGGCTGATCCTAGGGCACTCAGTTCTGTACATTGGATGGCCTTCATCGCGGCTCCTGTAGCATCTTCAATGCTGGAGGCTGCATCCATCGGCATCCTTACACTCCCTGCTGCATAAATCCCTGTGCGGCGTGTTTCATACGGGAAACAGATGAAATGCGAATCTGCAAAGCCATATTTCAATGTCGGCATCTCTGGGCCTTGACGGTACGCTAAGTTCAAGAGATTCGACCTTAGAATATCTTCTCCTTTGGGTCCCTCATCATTGCTTTCGTCCCCTTCAGCCGGTACCACAATGTTCTCTCCTAAGGCTGTGGTGGGTACCATTCCTGTGGCTAGTACCACCATATCCACACCTTCTGTGGTAATGCTTGATCCCGTTAAGACGTCAACCGCTTCAATGATTAAGTTTTTTTCGTCATCTTCCGTGATTCCGGATATTTCTCCTCTGACGAAAATTCCTCCATCTTTCTGCACTCGTTTGTAGAGACGCTCATATTGTCCTGGCGTCCTTATGTCTTTGTAGAAGACATACACTGAGGCTTCTGGGTTTTGTTCCTTCAAATAGGTCGCTTGTTTCAACGACTCTACGCAACATTCTGCTGAGCAATACGACAGGTGTTCCTGATCTCGTGATCCTGCACACTGTATGAAAGCGATGGTTTGTACTTCTTTGCCATCCGGGCGTACAATTTTACCCTTTTTGGCGAGTTCTTCCATGGTTTGTCCGGTGATCACATTCTCGTATTTGCCATACCCTAGATTCTCTAGTTTGGTTGCATCATACGGAACGGCTCCTGTTGCTAGAATCACCGAGCCAATTCGTTCCGTGATGGTTTTTCCGTCTTGGCTAATGGTGACATCAAACATTCCCGGTGCGCCGGCTATCTCTTTTATTTCTGCTCCCACATAGACGGTTACATCGGCGTGCGCTTCTAGTTCTTTGATTCGCTCGGCGATATCCACGTCTTCTGGTCCATCATACGGTGATTTCAGCGGGGCTTGTTTGTAAAGACTGTTCATCCATCCACCTAAGACGGGACTTTTCTCCACAAGTACGCTTTTATATCCTGCTTTGGCTGACTCTAAAGCCGCCGTTATACCCGAAAGACCTCCACCCACTACCAGGATGGTTTTTACCATGTTTTCTCCTTGAAAGGACTCCGGCAGTTGGATATGTTTTGCTTTGGCTAGACTCATCCGCAGGCTATCCTCTGCCATCATCTGCGTATCTTCATCATTGGCTGGATGACACCAGATGATTTGTTCTCTCAGATTCGCTCTTTCCAGTAAAATTGATGGGCCAAACTCAAAGACGTCATAATTTACTCGTGATGAGCAAGCAGCAATCACGATGGTGTTAACTCCCTCGTTCTCTATGTCACTCTTAATTTCGGCGATGCCTTCTGCTCCACAGTAAAACGCATGTGTTTTGCATACGGGTACTTTACTTTCCTTCGTGGCTACCTTAGACAGGCTTCCTATATCCAGTGATTCTCCAATTCCACAGCCGGTGCAGATATAAACACCTGTTTTTTTATCCATTGTGCTACCTCCTCACCGTCGATTGAATGGCCTTGAGCGCTGATGCCGTTGCATCTTTTGTCGATGAGGCAACATCCAATGGCTTTTTAACGCATCCTGCGCCATAAATCCCAGGCTGCTGTGAATCCGAAGCGATAAATCCATCCTCATCATAATTCATTTCTGACGGTACTTTTGTTCTGACTGCTGACGGTACCATCCCTGTTGCTAGTACTACCATGTCAACCGTTTCTTTCATGATTTCTCCGGTTAACTGGTTCTCAACTTGTACTGTTAAGTCGTGAGTCAATGGATTCTCGCTTATCTCGCCGACTTTCCCTTTGATCATGTTGATGTCTTCTTGGACTTTGAGATAGAACTCTTCATGCTTACCCATGGCTCTGACATCGATATAAAACATAGACACTTTTGCATCTGGGTATTGTTTCTTCACATACGTCGATTGCTTCAACGAAGCCATACAGCATACTCCAGAACAGTAGGTCAAATGATTTTCATCGCGTGATCCGGCACACTGCACAAATGCTATGCTTTTCACTTCTTTTCCATCGGAAGGCCGTACGATCTTACCTCCAGTTGGTCCATTCGAAGCTGCTAAGCGTTCCATCATCACATTGGTGATCACATTATCGTGTCGTCCATATCCATAATAATCAACTTTCGTGGCATCATATGGGTCCCAACCTGTTGCCCATACGATCGATCCGACGTTTAATTTAAAGCTTTTGGCTGTCATATCTAATTCTATTGCGCCATACTCACAAGCACTGACACATTTTCCGCATTCCGCTCCCAGACAGACCTTATCATCAATTACATACTTCATTGGAAAGGCAAACTCATGCCCAATGTACGCTGCTTTTGTTGTTCCCATTCCAAAATTGAAGTCGTTTGCTCTCTCGACTGGACATACTTCCACGCACTTTCCGCATGCTGTACAATTTTGGTTGACATATCGGGGGTTCGATTTTACCGTGACTGTGAAATCCCCTTCTTTTCCTTCAATTGCGTCAACTTCTGCTAACGTGAAAAACTTGATTCGTGGATTTTGTTTGATCCGTTTGAAATTAATCTCCAACCCGCAGTTCGGTGGACACAGTTTAGGAAAATACTGGTTCATCTGAGCTACCCTACCACCTAGATAGGACTTCTCTTCCACCAGATAGACCTCGCTTCCTGCCTCGGAAGCTTCCACAGCGGCAGTTAGTCCGCTTATTCCCCCTCCAACCACTAGTATACTCTTATACGCCATCCTGCTACCTC
>CAKMJS010000102.1 GCA_927405585.1 uncultured Desulfosporosinus sp. | reverse complement strand
ATTAAACCCAAGATAAAGATCATAAAGCCTAGACCAATCACTTGATTAAACCCCAATATATTCAAGATAAAAGCAGATAAAACTGAATTAATCAAGGCGATCAGGATTTGAATTTCCATAACTTTTGCAAATGAGTTAACAAAATTTTTCCCTAGTTTTTTATAATAGATATAGATAAAACCTATTTTACTAAAGGCTAACCTATTTAAAAAGATTATAATTTTGTCCTTTTCCAATATTAGAAAGAGACTTAGTATGAGGGCAATAAAAATATTTAAACTAAATTTCCAAATATTTGTTACTGAGTGGATAAGATAAGTACCTCCATCTACAACATAAGATTGAATGTTTGTGCTAATAGCTTCTCTTATTTGTGGATGAATGGCATCTTCATAAGCATTGATATCAAAATTGCTTAGTTGATTTCCAATATCAAATAACTGGCGAGTTAAGGTGGGTATATATTTATAGCTAGCAAATACAATTGCCGAAGCTAATAATATAAAGATACCAAATGTAATCCCAGACCGATTGATAGGCATTAGTTTAACAATTTTTTTAAAGATGTAATTTTGGATGGCATATAATATGAAAGAAAACAAAAAAGTTAATAGTAATAAATTAATCATGGGTTTAAGACTAATAATAATTACTAATAATGCAAGTAAAGATACGCTCTTTTTAAACAAATCACTCTGAAAAAAATTTTTGTAATAGTCCATTTCAAATGGTGAACCTCCCGAATAAATTCTTAGAATAAGTTAATATTTATAACATTATGTAACATAGTATCACTTTACATCATGGGTATAAAGGGGCACCTCATTCTGAATCATTCACTGCCTATCAACGTCATTTTTTTTTAAGCTCAGAGCGTAAAAAAATAACTTCTTCCTGTAAACGTCTGATACGTAAGGCCTTTTTTACAACTATTTTTAGTTTATCAAGGTCTATCGGTTTGGTGATATAGTCAACTGCCCCTAACTTCATAGCCTCGATTGCGGTGTTAATCGTACCGTGAGCAGTTAACATAATTATGGGAAGCTCTGGGATGATCTCTTTAGCCTTAACCAATACTTCTAACCCATCCATTTCTGGCATTTTTAAATCAACTATTACCAAGGAGGGTGTTTCATCTTGAATTATTTTTAGACCTGCTTTCCCCCGCGTAGCTGTTAACACCTGGTATCCTTCTTGGTGGAGTCCCTTCTCGATAGCCCAACACATATGCTCTTCATCATCTATGATTAGTATCTTATTCACGATAAACACTTCCTTATATAATAGGTACGATTTAGTCTTCTACGGTCTTTGAAGTACACCCCCGCAAATTGAATGATTTCATACAATTACCCTAATAACTGTTCATATTCAAACAATCAGCAAAATCTATGCTGAAAAGCGCTATGAGTGGAATGTCGCTACTTATCCGTGGTTAATACCCCAGGTATTTGATTGTCCACATAATGCCATGTCTGATAACGCGCAAATATACTCAAAAAACAAGGTAAAACAGTTGGCATGATTCTTGCTTATCATAGGTAGTTGTGAGATACCATAAAGCCATTATATTCGTATATACAAATATATCATATAGTAAAAACCATAAGTTATCTAAAATATCATCTATATTTTTTTTACCATAGGAGGTAATTATAATGACTACAGATCAATTCACAGAATGGGCTCAAGAGATGTTTGACTCATGTAATATATTTAATGAGATGGAAACAAGTAAAGTGATTGTAGAAGTGATGAGGAAATTCCACTCTCTCAACAAGGAAGAAGTATTACAAGACTCTGTGACAACTAGTCCTATTCTTCGGTAGAAGATATCTGTCTTATTAGGTTATCATGACTATCTTTCATATTGGCGATCCGTACTCAGGTGATAACAATTAGTGATGAGGTGAGGTAAGATGTTGTTGGATACAAAACTGACTATAGGAAATGACAATAATCATTCGAATAATTTAGAAGTTTTATTGAAGGTCCGTCGTCAGTTAAGTGATCTAGGTGACTCTCAACTCAATTATTTAGTTCAAAAATGTGGAGTTAGCACTTTACAAATTTATGGCTATCTAAATGACTTATACAACCTAGGGTACAAAATTCTTAACAATATTAACCACGATTCGGATTCCCTCAGAGGCTCTTCGGTAAAAGATGTCAGGCGAGAACTAAATATGGATTTACCTCGCGTCAACCTGTCTAATGAACTAGAAAACTTAAACAATGATATTCATTCTGCCAGACTTTTTGTAATGGAACTAATTAAACGATTGACCATGGATAAAATGAAGAAAACGATGTCATCTAATAGCTATGATAATGATGATGCCCTTATTGTCAGCCGTCGTACTCTGGTGCATTCAGATTCAAAACATACCTATCATACTATTTTACACTAAAATGCTAATAGTTAATTAATAGTATGTAAAAAGCTTTATAAAAAATACGTGGGAAGCTAAATTCAATATCGGTTATTTAAACTTTCTAACGAATGTGTCTTTATCTTATCGCCTAACGAAGCATATCCATTAAATGAAAGGATGATATATATGGCTATTTTAAAATCTATTTGGGGGTTCTTGGTTTACTTTGGTTCTTGGTTCTGGGATAGTGATGAGCTAACCTTAGACGGACGCTAATTAGCTAGTAAATCTCCGAAAATTGGATATAAATAATCCTTATTAAGCGGTTTTTGACCGTCTTATTTTTTTTAAATCCTAGCATGCTCGAGAAAGTGAGACAATAGTCGAGCAAAGTCAAGATAAACGGCTCAAATAGCCCAATATAGATGTGTACAAAATTTCACAAATGAGATAACTTAGGGTTAGGGAAAAGTGTCACAAATATCTTCTTAAAGAATTTGTACCAGCTGATTAGGAGAAATCTATATGGGTTATGATAGTCATAAGGGGGGGATATCATGAGCGGAACCTCTAAGTGCGGCCAATGTATTCATAAGGAGACCTGCCATATTCGCACTAAACTCAACAGTATCATTCATGCAGTAATAATAAATTCAGAAGCCGAAGTGAAACAATTGTCACCTAAAGAGATTGACTACATGATTTTTACGGACATTTCTATAATCCCAACTCGGTGTGATAATTACAGATGCCGTGAGCTGCCTGCAGAACGTGATCATTCAATTATTTTCAGAAGAGAAGTAGCACCCACTTTTGCTTAATATGCATCTTCTTATTTTCCGCAGATGATCCCCTTGAAATCGTTGCCCATAAAGATTTCTTCTGAATTAATCTGCCCTTCTTTTTTATAAACTCATACACAAACCAGGAGCGTATTTGTAATTAACCTCTAATATATAATAATCCCCATAAAGAGATAACCGCATCTCTTTATGGGGATTATTTTCGTTGGTTACTTTTCCCAGCTTATACCTTAATCTGATATTTTTGAGCTCTATAAAGAAGTGCCGATCGAGTAAGTCCCAATAGGTGGGCCGCTTTAGTTTGATTCCCACTACTTTTCTCAAGAGCTTTAAGAATCAGCTCTCTTTCAACCTCATCAAAGGAGATCCCCTTGTCTGGGAAGTTTAAAATCAAACCTTGATCAACCTCGTTTTTGCTGTTTGCAAGAGTTTGAATGCTTTGAATTTCTTTTGGTAAATGGTGTACCTTAATGTCATTTCCTTGAGAGAGAATAACGGATCTTTCGATTACGTTCTGTAACTCTCGGATGTTTCCTGGCCACTCGTAGGTCATTAATAACCCCATGGCCTCTGGTGAAATCATTTGTTCCTGAGCGGGGTTAAATTTTTGAAGAAAGTGCATAGTCAGGAGAGGTATATCTTCTGCTCTTAACCGTAAGGGAGGTATATGAATCGGCAGAACATTTAATCGGTAATACAAATCTTCTCGAAAAGTCCCATCTTTAATGCACTCCACCGGATCACGATTAGTAGCGGCAATTACCCGTACATTGACATGGATACTTTCGGTTCCTCCTACCCTTTCAAACTGCCTTTCCTGAAGAACACGCAGCAGTTTTACTTGCATAGACAGCGGCATTTCAGTGACCTCGTCTAAGAAAAGTGTTCCGTTATCCGCTAATTCAAAACGACCTAATTTCCGGGCCACCGCACCTGTGAAGGCCCCCCTCTCATGACCAAACAGCTCACTTTCTAGCAGTGATTCTGGTAGAGCGGCACAGTTAATTGGCACATAAGGTTTTTCCCGACGATAGCTTAGGTGGTGGATCGACAGCGCAGTAACCTCTTTACCTGTCCCGCTTTCCCCGGTAATTAATACCGTAGCATTACTGTCCGCTACCCTTTCTACGAGAGTGTTAACTTCTTGGATTGCCAGGCTGTTGCCTATAATTCGACCGTGTTTTTTCTTAAGTTCAGAACGTAAAAACAAAACTTCTTCCTGTAAAGAACTAACCTTTAAGGCCTGCTTTACGACTATTTTCAACTCATCAAGGTCAAAAGGTTTGGTGATATAGTCAACAGCGCCAAGTTTCATAGCTTCGATGGCGGTGTTAATTGTACCGTGGGCAGTCAACATAATTATAGGAAGCTTTGGAATGATTTCTTTGGCCTTAACCAATACTTCCAGCCCATCCATTTCTGGCATCTTTAAATCAAGAATAACCAAAGAAGGTGTTTCATTACGAATTATTTCTAGACCTGCTCTTCCACGCGTAGCAGTTAACACCTGATATCCTTCTTGGCGAAGACCCTTTTCGAGAGCCCAACACATATGCTCTTCATCATCTATAACAAGTATCTTATTCAACAACAACACTTCCTTCATCAAGGTTTGATCTGGGTATACTCACCGCCATAGTTGTACCATTGGGGGAAGTTTCAGAAACCCAAATTTTACCCATGTGCATGTGAATGATTTGATAACTGATGGATAGCCCTAAACCAGAACCATCATCTCTCGTAGTGTAAAAAGGGTCAAACACCCGTGGAAGATCATAGGCATTAATGCCAATACCTGAATCGATAAAGTTCACTTCAATGGCCTCTTCATTCACGAGTGATTTGATGATAAGTTTACCTCCACCCTGCATTGCTTGAATAGCATTGAAAATTAAATTTACAAAAACCTGTTTCATTCGATCCCTGTCGATATTAACCAAAGGTAGATTTGGCTCAAACCTCTTCTCCAGCATAATATTATTCTGCCTTAAGGTTGGATAAGTAAAGGTAAGAACGGATTCTAATAAACCATTTAAGTCAGTGGGGCTCACAATAGGTTTTCTTGGACGACCAAAATCTAACAACTCTTTAATGACATTATTGCCTCTATCAATTTGCTCACAAATAACCTTAGTATATTCTTTCAACTCTAATTGATTTTGAAACTCTCCCTCCATAACTTGGACGGTCGCTTTGACGATCCCCAACGGATTTCTCAATTCGTGGGCAACTCCAGTCACGAGGCGACCAAGCGCTACCAGTCTTTCGGATCGCATTATTTCTTCTTTCAGTCGTTTCTTTTCCTTTAGATTATCAGCCATATTGTTTATAGCATTGACAACTTCCCCGATTTCCCCCGGCATAGAAGGCAACCTAATATCACTGTCTTCCTGCATACCCATGATTCCATTTTTGATAATCTGTACTTCAGTGGCCAAGGTATGAGTTACATAAAGAGCAGCTCCTAGACCGAAAATCAATCCCACAAGCGTCAGGTATCGAGTGATTAGACTGAATTTCCTGCTCTGGGCAAAGACTGGATGAACCTGTTCGTCGGCCCAGGCAATCGCTACTAGCTCTCCGTTTTGCAGCACAGGCATTAAATATTCAAAAGTTTGGTTACCCAGCGAACCTGTGATACGAGAAAGTGGTTCTTTAGTAGCCTTAACCGCAACTAGACCTGAGGAGGCTTCGTTAAAAACTCGAGACTCTCTTGCTATATTTTCTTCGTCCGTTTTTGGCCGGTAATCGTGTAGGTAACCATAAATGACAATATCATGCGTTTCAGGAATATACAGACCTAGCCGTACTCCAGGATTTCCGTCTGTCAACGGCTCTGTAATAACTTTAAATGAGTTCGTCAGTATATTTAAATTCTCAGAAGTGAGTGGGAAGCTGTAGTCTATCTTAGAACTGTCCATAACTTCTGTTAGTCCCATGACAGTGGTGTTAACTATAGTGCCCAATCGCTCTTCCTTCGTTTTTAAGAGCATTTCATCTTTGGCGCTAGAGAAAAATATGTCGTACATCATCACCAGAATTGGGATTAACAGGATAGCTGTCACAGTGAACATTATTTGAGAGGCGAAGGATTTATTTTTCATGAATCTTAACAAGACACACCTCCAATTGAATGAATTCGTACAATTGAACCTAACGACTGTTCATAAACAAACAGTTGGTGAGATCTCGTTATAAAAAGCGCTAATAGTGCAATTACAGCTTCTTATGGGCGTTTAATGCTCGATAGTTACTCCTGTACTATATTCTTTACAAATTATCATGTCTGAATTCACACAAAGTATCGTTGAAAAACGGGTAAAACAGTTGGCATGATTCTTGCTTATATAATGTATAGAGTGGCACTCGAAAAAGATGGAAGGTGTGTGTATTCAAACAATTATATCACAAACGTAATAGACCAATAAGGCTCAAGCGCATCATAAGTATATTTTATCACATATAAGATATTATGATGACGCCTGATCACGGATGGCTTAAAGGAGAGTTATGACATCCATTCCGTCTGATTGTTAATTATGGAACTAATTAGCCAATTAGCGTTGGATCATGTGGAATAGCATGCAAATATAACTGCTAGTCGTCATTGCCAAGCAACTATAGACTTAAAGTTTAACCCTCTGAACATTATTATACACTAAAAAGCACTATCTTTCACATAAAGTTTGATTTAGCCTTAGCCACTCTACCTCGTTGTATTGGCTTTAGAATAGTAACAAAATTTTAATTGTTAGGAGGCTATAATAATGAAATTTATCAAGTATATTCCTATTCTTGACACGTTAGTTAATTATGATAAAAAGAATTTTAGATTTGATTTAATGGCAGCACTTACGGTTGCGGTAGTTGCTTTACCACAGACTATGGCTTATGCGATGATTGCAGGTGTTCACCCGGCTTACGGGTTATATGCCGGTATTGTCCTAACCATTATTGCGTCATCCTTTGGTAGTTCCCATCAGTTGGCCACCGGACCCACAAACGCTATCTGTCTCCTGATTGCAGCATATATGCTACCCTTTGCAGGGACTGATAACTTCTTTGCTAATCTATTCCTGCTAACCTTTTTAGTAGGAGCTATTCAGCTTGCTATGGGTTTGCTAAGACTTGGTTCCCTGGTTAACTACGTCTCACACGCAGTTATCGTAGGGTTCACCGCTGGAGCAGGTATAATTATTGCAATGGGACAACTGAATAACTTATTAGGCGTTAAACTTCCAAGTGGCCTATCGAGTATTGGTAAGGTTGTAACAAGTTTTCAAAGTATTGGCCAAATGAATTATTATGCCTTTGGTGTCGGAATGTTTACCATAGCAGTCGTCTTAATAAGCAAAAGAATCAACAAAAACTTACCGGGAGCGTTATTGGGTGTTATTTTCTCAGTAATTTTGGTAATGATTTTAGATTTGGAAAAATATGCAGTCAAGGTTGTCGGGGAAATTCCCTCAGCCATTCCCCCCTTAAGTATGCCCAACTTTTCACTCTCAGCTATCAGCGATTTAGGAGCAGGCGCAGCGGTCATTGCAATCATCGGTCTGGTTGAAGCAGTAGCTATCTCCAAAGCCATCGCTTCTAAAACCCATCAAAAGATAGACCCCAATCAAGAATTTATTGGCCAGGGAATGGCGAATTTAGGGGGATCTTTCTTTAGCAGTATAGCTGGCTCTGGTTCCTTCACAAGGTCTGCCATAACTTACCAAAATGGTGGGAAAACTCGTTTAACTGGCGTTTTAGTAGGTTTGATAATTCTCGTAGTGTTAATTTTCTTAGCTCCCTTTGCGAGATATATCCCCAATGCAAGTTTAGCTGGGGTGATCATGTTAGTTGCCTACTCAATGATTGACAAGAAAGCCCTCAAAAAGGTATTAACAACCAACCGCAATGATGCCATCGTATTATTAGTCACTATGTTAACTACCATCTTTGCCCGTCATTTAGAACAAGCCATTTATGCAGGCGTAGCCATCTCATTACTTCTCTACCTCAAAGATTCCGGTGTGGCGAGTGTCAAAACTCTGGAATCGATCAGAGGCAGTGAGGGGCGCTTCGTAGAACAGAGCGTTAATGGGCAGAATACATCGGTCTCAGTTATTCAATTAGAAGGAAATTTGTACTTTGGTTCTTCGGCCGATCTAGAAAGAAAGTTGAGTGACTCTTACTCAGACTCTAAAGTTTTCCTTATTCGTTTCGCAGGAGTTTCAATTGTCGATATTACTGCCTTGGAAGTCATCGAATCGTTCATTAACAGAGCTCTCGAGGAAGATAAGAGAGTTATTCTATCCGGAGTTACCCCTAAAATCCTTAAAATGTTGAATAAAATGCATATTGCAGACCACGTCGGGATTGATAACATCTTTATGGATGAAGATGAAGTATTTGCCACTTCCGGTAAGGATCTGGACGTTGCTAACTCCTTTGTCAAAAACTCAAGTTATAAGACTGCGGAGAGAACAATTCAAGCCTAAATTGTAATTCAAAAAACTACAACAATCGTAGATACTTATGGTAGCGACAAAAGATGACTCCTGCTCATGACAGAATCATCTTTTGTCTTTTCTTAATTTTGAGTCTCAATGTCAACACTAGTTGAACGTGCTCACTTGGACGAGGCTGTATGCTGCTGTATCCATAGCATTAGTAGGAACGGACGTTTGTTTAATCCAAATATCTAGGCAATCCTTATTCTCAATAATCTTTTCTGCTAATTTAGCACCTACATGCTGATAATAATTCTCCCTGTCATTTCCATGGAAATGATTGTAAGTGTCAATGAAATTAGCACTCGCTCCGACTCGATGGAGTAAGGGAATTATATTGGTTCTGTTAATATCAAAGGTCTCAATTGATCTTTCAAACTCGTCGCCTAGGTTTGAAGTACTCCAAGCTTTAGGTCCTTTTTCGGGCTTGATCTCATAAACACGCCTCAAAAATTCAAAGGCAAAAGCGCCCAGAGAAAATATAATTCTCGGTTTATATTCTAAAGCAATTTCCTTGAATAACTCTATTTCTTTGGTTACTACGGGTCCCCACCAATTTAAAGTATTGGGTACAAATCTACTATCACTCACCGCATTCCGAAAATAAATATTCGTAGTTTCGATTCTTGTATTGATTTTTCTATAAACTTTGTCCTGAATTTCACTTAATACTGGGGTCCAATTATCATGGCTAATAGGGTGTTTTGGATTAAATACTATCCATAAAGGATAACTTCTTTCCCCCGACTCTCTCTTCATCGGCCTTCAATCCCCTCACAGTAGCATACGACCACCTAACAATAAGGGATAGGAATTTATGACAGTATGCTACTTCTAATGTTCTCCCGATTGTTTCATCAATTTAAGCTGCTTTCTTCTTCGGTTTGGCAATGACAATACCGAGTCCATCAAAGAAGTAAAAGAGTCCAAAGCCGTACCATATGGTGTATATAAGGTAAAAGCTGAGCATGAAGGCGAGACTGGCTTTATTTTCACTTACCTTCTTAATTTCCACTCCAAAATAGTTATAACCAGGCTCGAGGGCCTTTTGCTGCACTTTAACCAAGTCAAATTCTTGTTGAAACTGCGATTTAGCTTTTAGTTGAGCGTCAATTTTCTTTAAGGAGTTATTCCAGTTGTTGGTTGCTTCGCGACCATCATAGGCGTATTTCAATTCCAGCGATTTGCTATCATTATGATACATGAAGTCACTATCAGCCACAACTGCACTTAGAATTTGACCAAAATCTCCATCGATGGTCACCGAAGCTTCTTTAACTGACACATTGGCCCCGGCTACTGTGTACAATTTACCCCATTTTACAGCGTCTTCGGGGGTTGGAGCTTTGACGGTGACGTTGATGGTTTTCCCTTTTTGAGCATCAGCAACTTTTTGAGCATCCTCAATGAAATACGCTGAACCCTTTGACAGAGAGTTAAACATATCATCCGCGTATTCCAGACCATTCCTGCCGTTACCGAAGTTAGGGGACATCATGCCAACATAGACGAGTATAAAACTCAGGAGCATGACCACACCCATGGTAAAAGTCTTTTTGTTTCGTACTATGCTCATTGGGTAACACCTCCTTTGGTTACCTTAACATCATTATCTGCAGCAGACTCTGCCCGAAGCTTCGGTATATTAACGATAAATGTACCTATGATCCAGATAGCAAAGAAGGAAATCAAGCCGAAGAATAACCATACTCCGATCTTAGTAATTATCGCTCCTGCAGTGGCGGACAGGCTTATATAGCCCATCTGCGTTAATTTTTCAGGCAGCGCGAAGAGTCTGTTGACAAAGCCTGCAATGATTGCCAATGCGTAGAAGGCTTGGATCTGGGTAGCAGGGACAACCTTAGTGGTGATCGCGCCAATTTGGATGCCGAATAACGAACCCAGCAGCATACCCATGGCTAATGTGTAGAACACATAACCGTAGATGGCGTACTGCGTTATGGAGCCGTAACCAGCTGTAAAGATAATTTGGAATATATCTGTGCCCACTGTAGTTGCGGTGGAGATTCCCAGTCCGTATACAAACATTGGGAAGGTAACGAAACCGCCCCCGACCCCTAGTATGGACGCTAGAAAGCCCGTCACGGCACCACAAAGTGCTACAAAGACGCCGGATATCTTTCTCCCACCGGGGACAATGTTCTCATCGAACTTGATCATCGGCGCCAGTTGAATAGATTGCAGCTTAGCGCCTATCACAGTAATTTTCTCTGGGCCGCCGTGAACGTCTCCACCGTCCTTAGCAGCTTTCTTCCTATTTTCAAAATACTTGCCCATTGCGAAAACACCCAGATATCCCAGCAGAAGCACGTAGATAGCACTTATGACGAAATCGCTCATAATTGGGTTAAAGTTATATAATGCGCGATTTATCTTACCGCCACCTGTGACCCCCAGGCCAGAACCTACCAGAAAGGCGATGGCTAGACCTGCATGAACATTCCCCATTTTCTTGTGTAGGGTGGTGCCCATAATAGCCTTAGCAAAAATGTGAAACATGTCAGTGCCTACTGCCAAAATACCCTTTACTCCCAGGCTCATCAGCGCAGGGGTGATAACAAAGCCTCCACCTGCTCCTATGGCACCTGTAATAAGTCCCGCAATGACACCTACGGCTATGGAGCCATAAAAAGTTTGGGCTGAAAAGAAGGATGGTCCGAAGGCTGCTTTGCCGCCGATAAAGGCTGGTAGAGTAGCTGCCGCATGGGCCATTGCTGGTATGAGTAAAGGCAGGGCCATTACGAAGAGTATCAACAGTTTCTTCCTGTTTTTTATGATGTTGAATGAAGTTTCAATCTCCCACTGGGCATGCGCCCTAGCTGCGTACATTAGTGAGTCGTATAATTTCATGGTTACTTTCCCTCCTCTATTGAACTTCGCTTCTCAATTGGAGTTTTAGAACGTTGGTTGCACACATCAAATTTCTTTAGCGGCTTTTATAGGCTGCTTTTTTCTTAAAGAGGTACCTCTAATATTTATCGACATATTCAGACCCTCGCTAATTATATTGTGACCCATCCTAAATAAGATTTTCTCCTTTCTTTAGCATTTACTTTCACAAACAACAGTAGCACTCCATTCGAAAGGTGTCTATAGGTAAATCGGATCGCAATAATCAATTATTTTTATTGCCAATACTCAAATAGTATTTGATTGTCGAATTTTCAATGGATATCTATCGAGCTACCACCCTCATCGAAATCAAGATCTGATTGTCCCTCTGAAGCTAAAATCATGAGGACTACTTTAAAATACAAAAGCCTAGGAGAAAGAATTATCTCCTAGGCTTTTGTATAACGTCCATCCCGTCTCTAGAAAGCTCGAATCTATACGATTTAGATACTTTATCGAATAAATAGTTCAAGAAAACCGTCTTACTTTCGTGAGGGAAACCCTTTAAAGCTTGTAACTGACTCAAGCAGTGTACTAGAGGCCGATTTTATTTCCTTTTCACCAATTTCACAGCTCAAAACTTCTTTTGCTCTCTCTAAATCTAGGGTCGTGGAAGCGTAAATTTTAATCTCTGACATGAAAACATTCTCTGCTTTAGTACCTGTAACAAGAATCGGATTATTTACCATCGTGCTTAGATCTGGTTTTACTCCGTTAATCAAAAAACTTCCACCCGCCTGATTTACAATTCCTATAAACGTTTTTAAGGCCTGTAGAGATGTGAAATCAATAGTGGCCACATACTTCGCTTCCATATTCCATCTCCTTTCAAAAATAAAAGTATTGCTTTTGCAGTCATGTTGAAAGCTTCATACGTCTGATCCTTTATTTAATCCATATATTAAAATGATCTACATTCTGTATAATCAAGCTTGATAGCTTTGATCCTACATGTTTAAAGTATTGGTCTTTGTCAGTGGGACGGAAATCATCGCGTGTTTCTTGGTATTTATCACTTTCGATAACTCTGCGGAGTAAGGGCATCCTATTGGATTGGTTCACATTGAAATTCTCAACGGATCTATCAAATTCATCTCTTAAAATCGAAGATCTCCAGTACTTAGGTCCCTTATCTGGTTTCATATCCGATACCCGTCGCAGAAATTCATATGGAAACGCACCAAAAGAAATCAGCATCTTAGGATTATGTTCAAGTAGAATTTGCCTGAACACTCTTATTTCATCAACGACTTCCTTTCCCCACCAGTTGAGTGTATTAGGAACTATTCCACAATCTCCGACAACGCTCCTAATGTAAATATTAGTGGTATCAATTCTAGCCTGTATTTCCCGATATACTTTATCCTGTATCTCATCTAATACACTTCTCCAAATGTCATTGATTACATCTGGATATTTTGGATTAGTTAATAGCCATATTGGAAAGGTTTTATGACCTGATTCCTGTTCAACTAAAGGTATATAAATATTTCGTGCTAAGGCGGACACGATATCCCACCTTTCATTTATTCTGGTTGTTTTGACCGAATCCATACCTCTCATGGCAAAAAAATGATAAGATTGTTTGTAAAGATACACCCTGATCGGAAACCAAGGTGTATCAACGTTAAGCCTCTACTACCTTAGTAGTGCAGGCATACCAATTATCGGCCAGTAGGTGTAGGTCATGATTACCAAGAGGACCATGATGGCCGCACTAGCAGGAATACCACTCACAAAGAATTCGCTCGTAGTGAACTGCTTCGATTGATAGGCAATTGCATTGGGCGCTGCACCAATCAGCAGTAAGAAAGGCATACCTGCCATTGCTGTAGCCCCGTACAGGATCAGCTCAGGGTTAACTCCAAGATACTGTGCCATAACGAGGGCAACCGGCAGAGTAATTGCAATAGCAGCTACATTCATAATAAAGTTGGTCATCAGAAGCACAAGGAAGCAAACTGCCAGTAAGAACACTAACCAGTGTGCACCAGCGATCATTCCTAACCACTTGATTGCGATCCATTGAGCTGCTCCGGTTTGCCATAAGCAGAAACCAATACTCATAGCCCCAGAAAATAGTAAAACGATATTCCAAGGAATCTTCTTCTCTAGATCATCTACCGTCAAGATATTAGAGAGGAAGAATAGTATTCCAGCGAGTAGCAACGGAACTGAACGATCCATAGTCTTTAACGCCGGAATTAGGGATTGTAATACCAGCATCGCAAGCGCAAGGGCAACAACAACACTCACATAGATTTCCTTGCTATTAATCGGGCCAAGTTTTGTATACTCTGATCTGGCCTTATTACGTAAGCCCGGGATATGAGATTTTTCTGGCTTATAAAGGAACATTAGCAATGCCCAAATAATAAATACACTCGCCCAGCCAAAGGGTGCCAAGTGAAGCGAAAAGTCAACAAACGAAACCTCTTTACCGGTAAACTGAGTATAGAAACCCACTGCGGCGGGGTTACGAGCGCCACCTAAGAGGGTGCAGATACTTCCTGCACCTGCAGTATAGGCCATTCCAATGAACAAGGCCTTACCAAACTTCGAGGGCTTACCGTCGGAGTTATCTCCATTATACAAGGCCAAGATCGTCACTAAAATGGGGAACATTGTAGCCGCCACTGCAGTGTGAGCCATAATATGGGTTAATAAAGCGGTGACAATAAAAACCCCTAACAATATCATTCTGGTGTTTTCGCCCACAATATCTAACATTTTGTAAGCGATTCGTTTGGTAATCCCTGACTTGGTGAAAGCTAAACCAATCAGTAAAGAACCTAAGATAAACAATACTGTAGGGTCCATAAAATCCCGAAAAGCTTCCTTTGCCGGACGGATAAGGAATAAAGCTTGAACAACACCAATCATAAGACTAGTTACACCAATAGGGGTTACTTCAAATACCCACCATATACTAGCAAGGAAGAATAATCCGATGGCTGCCTTACCTTGTTGGCTTAACTCAAAGGCCTTACCAGAAGGATCCACCGCTGGACTAAACTGTGGAGCATAAAAGAATATGAAAAATATTGCTACGCCAAGTAGAATAAAGAAAACTCGTTTAGCATTAGTACTCATTTTCACCACACCCTTCTTTCATTTTGCAAGGTGCATATTTTCACTCAATCATGTTCGTATTCAACCACCTATGACAAAATAAACAAACTATAGGCCTTATTTTTTTGAGTTTTGTGTGTTATAATACTATTACATTAAATTTCTTAGCGGCCTTTCTAGGCTGCTTTTTTTTTGTAAACAATGATTTAGGTCTACTCCACTCCTATACATGGTTTTGTTCATTGAATCCCTCCAATACATTGAAGCCTTATATAGTTAACTCTATCTCTGAAGTCAAGTGAATCAAATCAATCCTCCTTTTAATCTTTCTTGTGACTATACTCACAATTAAAGATTATCATTATAACTGTCATGGCGTCTATAGCAAATCAAACTGCTCTTAATAGAGTTACGCTATTGCCAAAAGATCGCATACTAAAAGTATCTAGATAAATTTACATAAAAATAATGCTCCGAAGAAGAAAATAAATTCTCTTTGGAGCATTATTTGTTGTCGAATAATATTCTTACTTAATCCAGATATCTAGATTACTCTTGTTCTTGATAATTTTTTCTGCGATCTTTGTCCCAACGTGTTGGAAATAAGTCTCCCTGTCGGTTGGTGACATATAATTGTGAGTCTCTATATACTTATCCGTTGTAAGCACTCGACGTAGTAAGGGGATCGTGTTAGTTTGATTAATATCAAAGTTTTCCATAGATTTGTCAAATTCATTTCGCAAAATCAACGAACTCCATGCCTTAGGACCTTTTTCTGGTTTTACTTCATTGACACGCCTAGCAAACTCAAAAGGAAAAGCACCAAACGTAACAAGCATTTTCGGCCTGTGTTCTCGAACAAGCTTTCTGAATAACTCAATTTCTTTGGCGACTTCCTTAGCCCACCAATTTAAAGTATTGGGAACTATTCCAATATCGTCCACAGCGCTTTTAATGTAAATATTCGTAGTATCAATTCTCGTTTGCAATTCCCTGAATACTCTATCCTGAATTTCGTCTAAGACCGGTCTCCAGATATCATATCGAACATCAGGGTATTTTGGATTGATTAATAGCCATATCGGATATGTTCTATTTCCTAATTCGCTCTTCATAGTCGCTCCTTTAGTTAGAGAGTTTTAAGAGGTAATTCAAACCTAATCCTATATGTGACTTTGCTCACAATAAAGATTATCACTATGCTTGTATTGTGTCTACTAGGAAACAATATATTCATAATAAATATCCTTTATGGTACATATTGAAATATATCATTTTAAATAGTGTAAGGTACCGATTATATAGGGATTGATAACCATCCTTAGTCTAATAGAGGTTTATCCATAATTAATAATCCTCATTATCTTAGTTTTATTTGCACAAAACGTTTCCCTCTTTATCAACCTAAGTTATGGATGAATTGTCACCAATGGCAATCTCCTCGTTTCATTAACAAGATCACGAAGCCACTCCTTCACTTCAGTTGTCACAAGATCCTTATTCAGCTTCCATTGCCAATTCCCTTCGATCGTCCCTGGTACATTCATCCTGGCGTAGGTGTCTAAACCCAACAAATCTTGCATCGGGATAATGACCCAAGGGGCTGGACTCCTATACAAATCTTCTATCATTCGACGGCATACTTCACTTGGGTTACTCTTTTGATTTCCGGCAAGGTCAGAGTTCTCTTCCTCCGTTAAGGTCATCTTATACCATCCCATCAAGGTATCATTATCATGGGTACCTGAGTAATAAATAAGCTTTGAATCTTCCTCGAAAAGTGTCTCCTCTAATGGTGTAAACTGAAGAATCTTCATACCTGGAAACCCAAATATTCGTTTCAGAACATCGACTTCCGGGGTAATGACCCCTAAGTCCTCAGCAAGGAAAGGCAACTCCCCAAATTCTGCAGCTAGACTTTCAAAAAACCGTTTGCCAGGTCCTTTGATCCATCGCCCATTAATCGCTGTTTCTTCCCTCGCATCAATCTCCCAATAAGCCTCAAAACCTCGGAAATGGTCAAGACGGATAAAGTCAAACAATCCTAGTAGAAGTTTAATTCTTTGTTTCCACCATACATAATTCTCAGCTGCTAAGGCAACCCAATCATAGACAGGATTTCCCCATAATTGACCTGTTTTACTGAAATAATCCGGTGGAACCCCCGCTACTTTTAAGGGTTTTCCAGCCTCGTCTAATTTGAAAAACCTCCGGTTTACCCATACGTCACAGCTATCTGCTGCAACAAATATTGGGATATCACCAATTAACTTAATACCCTTTGCTTTGGCGTATTGCTGAAGCTCTTGCCACTGATAATAAAATGTATATTGGACAAAACAGTTAAATTCTATCTCTTCCTCAAGCCGTAGAGAGTATTCTTCCAGCTTATCGGTGTTGCGCCAAGCAAGCTCTAGTTCCCACTCATACCAAGGTACCCCTCCAAAATGGGTCTTCAGAGCTCGATAGAGGGTATAATCCTTCAGCCATTCTTGATTCTCCTTTTGGAAACTTAGATAGTTTTGCCGAGTTGAATAGTTGGACAGTGGCTCAATATAATCTGGGCTTGGGCTTGGGATTGGGCTTGGGATTGGGTTTGGGTTTGGGTCTCTTTCGATATCTTGGTCGTGGTCGATGCCTCGGTCTATACCTTGGTTTATACCTTGGTTTATACCTTGGTTTATACCTTGGTCTTGGTCTTGGTCTTGGATTCGGGCCATAAAGGCGATAAATGCTTCTCGGAGACTCGCTTCTTTAACTATTTCAGGAGATAACGATTCGGTGGGTAGCGCCTCAGTAAAATCCGCTTCTAATAGTCCCTCACGAACCAAGGCTTCCAGACTAATCAGCTTCGAATTTCCAGCGAAAGCAGAATCACTTTGATAGGGGGAATCACCTAACCCCACAGGATTTAGGGGCAAGACTTGCCACAAAGATTGACCTGATTCAACTAGGAAATCGACAAAGCGATACGCCTCTTCTCCTATATTTCCTGATCCTACCGCCGAAGGCAACGAGCTGATGTGCATTAATACCCCGCAAGCACGAACAAATTTTTGAATAGGAAACGGTGATGAACTAGGTTTGCAGAGTAGCACTTGCGCCGACAAAGGACTTAGATTTAGGGCTTGCCCAACTAGGATGTTTCCGCTGAGTAAATCTATCATTAAAGGGCTCTGCAGCGGGAGATTCTCCATAATTTCAGGTAGTTTGACTTCCACCGTTTTCGTATCATGACGATTAATCAAAACAAAAATTTCCTCATTTTTTCCAGACCGCCTCAAACCATACAAATTCGGTTCAATGTAAAAGGATTGGAAATCCCCCGACTGTAGCACCTCATGCTCCAAACGCAGGCGGATTATCTTTTTGTACCACGCCAGGAGCTCTTGGTCTTCTCTTTCCCATGGATACGTTGCGCGGTTATAGGGGTCACTATAGCCTTGCGACCCTACTTCATCCCCATAATACACACAAGGTACGCCGGGAAAGGTCATTTGGATTAGGCTAACTAGCTTTAGCCTTCGCACTGCTAGGTCACGTGCTTCTGACGAGAGTCTAAAGGTTTGCTTCTGATTTTCCAGCAAAGCTTGTTCATCGGGAGCCTCCCCTAGAAGCGTTAAAATCCTCTCTCGATCGTGACTGCCGATCAGATTCATGGCCCCGAAGAAGTTTTCACGAGGATAATTTTCATACAGGCTCATCACTTGTTGATGAACTACTCTCGAACTAGTCTTACTCAACATAAAGTCGAGAAAAAAATCGCGGAAAGGGTAATTCATCGTAGCATCTAGCTCATGACCCCAGAAATACTCGCGCAGTTTTCCATAGCTTTGCTTATTCGTGGCGTCCTCCCATACTTCCCCTATGAGAACTGCATCGGGATTAATACGTTTGATCGTATGCCTCAATTTTTGGATGAATTCACCTGGAAGCTCATCAGCTACATCTAAACGCCAGCCAGCTATCCCCTTTTTCATCCACTTCTGGATAACCCCATCTTCAGGACCGAATAAAAAGTTTTGATAAGAAGGATTTAATTCATTCACTTCTGGCAAAGCATCCACGCCCCACCAGGACTGGTACTCCTTACTGTTAGGTTTGAATTGATACCAAGCATAGAAGGGCGACTCTGTTGATTGATAAGCACCCACACTGGGGTAATTGTTATAGCGGTTGAAATACACGCTATCGCTCCCAGTATGACTAAACACACCATCTAACACGATAGCTATCCCATATCGCTTCGCTTCTGTGATTAATTGCTCAAAGATCGTTTCATCTCCAAACATCGGATCGATGGTGAGATAATCCGCAGTATCATATTTGTGATTACTAGGAGCCTCAAAGATCGGATTAAAGTAGATGATGCTAATTCCTAGTTCGTGAAGATAGGGTAGCTTTTTAATTACTCCTAACAGATTCCCACCATAAAAGTCCCAATGGGTTACCCGTCCTTGTTCGTCTTTTATATAGAAGGGATTGTCATACCAATTAGCATGCAGGAGGGCATTTTTCCTGGGATATAGTACATAGCCATCTTCTTGTGCGTGATAGAAACGGTCTACAAAGATCTGATACATGATTCCCTGCTTATACCACGTCGGAAGCGCCATGGGGCGGTGTACTGTCACTTGGTAGGATGGAGGCTCTTCGATTTCGAGGCTTCCCTCCCCTCCCAACTTATCCTCATTATTGCCATAGAAAAACGTTTGACCTTCGACTTGAATCTTAAAATAGTACCAAACAAGTCCGGGAGTGTCTGGAGTATCATACTCTACCTCAAACACGATTTTTTGGTCAGCAGTTTCAGCCATACTACGACCCATCGCGATTGTTCCCGAAGAAATCTCCTTACATACAGACCTCTCTCGACTTTCTGCTAGTTTTGCAGCCATAGGAATTAATCGTTCCTTATCCTGCTCCCAAAGACGCAAAAAGCAGGCCTCCACTGGAACTGCTGAGCACAGATCCAGTCTAAGCCTAATCGTCTGTCCACAACTTGCCGCTCCAAAGGGCTGACGATAATCTAAACTGTGTGAGTCATGATGCGCAAATAATATCATTTTACACTCCTGCCGATTGCCGAATTTTCTTTGTAATAGTCCTCTAACCTTGTCTCACTACCAACTAACGACAACTGCCTTCTCAAAGGCTCTCTAAACTAGCCTGATTTCATGTTTATAAAAGTGACTCGTAAATTTTCGTATAAGCTTTGGCCGACTGATCCCAACTAGAATCCCGTTTCATTGCACTTTCTCTCAAGTTAGTCCAAGCCAATTTATTAGAGTTAAACATCTTCACCACCCGCTGTACGGTAAACAATAATTCATGAGCATCATAGTTGGCAAAACTAAAGCCATTTCCCTCACCAGTAAATTCATTATAGGGTGTCACCGTATCTTTTAGCCCACCCGTTTCGCGTACGATTGGAATAGTTCCGTAACGCATAGCAATCATTTGGGATATCCCACAGGGTTCAAAGAGTGAAGGCATCAGTAAAATGTCAATCCCAGCATAGATTTTGTGCGCTAATTCATCGCTAAATTCGTTTCGAAAGGCGAACTTTTCGGGATATTTGGTGGCATACTCCTGCAATTTCTGCTCGTATTGCTGGTCTCCAGTCCCTAAGATCACCATTTGAACCTCGAGTATCAGTATTTCTTCCATGACAAAGCAGAGCAGGTCCAGTCCTTTTTGATCAGTTAAACGACTTACCATCCCAAGAATCGGCAGATCTTCTCGTAATGGTAGACCTAAAATACGCTGTAAATCGTTTTTATAATCACCTTTGGCCTGTGAGAAAGTTCCATTCGAAGCAACAAGATAAGAATCGGCATAAGGGTTATACACGTCATAATCGATACCATTAAGAATACCCACCAAAGAATCGCTTCTTTTTCGTAAGATTCCATCCAGTTTCTCACCATAAAAAGAATTCTGAATTTCCTGAGCATAGGTTGGACTCACCGTTGTAATCCAATCCGCATAGAGAAGACCTGCTTTCATAAAGTTCACCGCACCATGAAATTCCAGCGTTAGCTCTGTGAAAAACTTTTCGTTCAACCCAATCACATCCGTCAAGACCTCTTTGGCAAAAACCCCTTGGTACTTTAGGTTATGAATGGTGAACACCGTCCCAATCGAATAATAGAGGGGTTCCTTCTTGTAAAACTCTTTGAGCATCAGAGGAATCAGAGCCGTGTGCCAGTCATGACAATGAATAATGTCCGGATTAAATTCTGGTAGATGAATAAGGCTTTCTAGTACAGCACGAGAAAAAAACGCGTATTGTTCTGCCTCGTCAAATTCCCCGTAAGGCTTGGTGCGGTTAAAATAATACTCATTATCGATGAAATAATAATGAACTCCATTGTAGATCAATTCTTCGAGTCCACAATATTGTCGGCGCCAAGCCAGTCGGACATAGAAAGAACTAATAGGCTTAAGCTGGTTGCGAAAATGTTCTGGGATAACACTATACTTCGGCATAATGACCCGAACGTCAGCACCTTGTCTTTGCAAGGCACTTGGTAGTGAACCTCCAACCTCACCCAGACCACCAGTTTTGACAAACGGATCTGCCTCCGCAATTGCAAATACAATCTTCATATATTATCCCTCTTTTCTCAATCTTAGACTAATGATCCTTTAAGTACGACCAAAGGAGTATTCTTATTTCCCTTTAACTCATTTCCGGCGTGAACTTTAACGAACTTATCGAGAATCACATAATTTAAATTAGCCTCTGCGGCAATTTTGCACTTCTGCATCACAATGCTGTTTCTAATAATGGCCCCCGCTTCAACAGTCACGCCCCGAGATAAGATTGAATTATGAACCTCACCTTCAATAGTACACCCACTGGAAACCAAAGAATTTGACACCTGAGCGTGTGCTCCATGCTTCGTGGGAGGATTATCGACGATTTTTGTATGAATCTGATCCTGACCCGTCAGGACTTCTTTGCGAATTAGCGGATTGAGTAGTTCCATACTTCGGTCGAAATACTCTTTGACGGAATTTATGGTTCCGAAATAACCCTTAAAAGGCACTCCGAAAATCTTGAGTGAGGGAAGATTTTCCTGGATTGCTTCCATTAAGTCTACAGTTTCGATGGCCCTATAGCCTTCAACGATTTCCAAAAGCAGTTTTCGCCGGATAATTAACATATCTGCAAAATAGACCTGGGCAAGGCCTGTTGTTTCTGGGGAATTATTCTCTTGGATACTGAGAATTTCTTGATTTTCTCCGATGCTTAGGCGTTCTTTTCCCGCCATGGCGGCAGAATCCATACTTTCTGTATAAATAAGAGTGATATCCGCCTGCTTAGACGCGTGTAAATGCAACGCTGCTTGATAATTAATATTAAAAACGTGATTACAGCCACTGATAACGACGTTTTCGCAGAAGTCTTTTTGCAGATACTCAATATTTAGCTGTAAGTCTTTCAGTCTAAATTTCCCACCTTGTGCTGATAGCCCTTGGATTGCTCCAGGTAAGATAAACAATCCACCAGTTTTTCGATCAAGAAACCATTCTTTTCCTGCCCCCAAGTGATCCAGCAGCGACCGATATTGGCGAGGAGTTACTAATCCAATCGTTCTGATGCCAGTGTTAACCATGCTTGAGAGAGCAAAGTCAAGTAAGCGGTAGCGTCCTCCAAACGGAACTGCAGCGATTGATCGTTCGAAGGCTAACCCCTGCAAAATATTAGCGCTGTTATTTGCAAACAGTAAACCAATGACATTACGCATCCTCATTCCTCCTTAGTTTAGCAAGCATTTAGATTTCTGCCGGCTTGGATGACTGAGCCTTTTCCTAGCACAAAATGGTCCTCAACGACAGTAATTCCAGACTGTCGAGGATTAGAAAATGGTCCCATTCCTACCGAACATTGACTCATGATGATCGCACCTTCGCCTACAATGGTTCTATTAAGCGTGGATTGACGATGAACCTTGGCATGCGGCAATAAGATAGAATCCTTAACGATGGACCCTTCCCCCACATACGCTCCTGGGGCTAAAATCGAATGGCTTACCTCTCCTAGTACCACGCACCCATTGCTGATCAGGCTGTTTTCGATTTTAGCAGTCGGGCCAACATATTGGGGAGGTAAAATATCCTCATTAGAAAATATCCTTTGAACCGGATCAAATAGATCGATCGAGTCTTTCCCGCTTAAGGACTCCATGTTAGCATTATAATAACTATCGATTGTTCCTACATCTCTCCAATATCCCTTAAACCTATAGGCAAACAACTTTTTCCCTAAGGTTATCTCCTTAGGTATAATATTTTTACCAAAATCATCTTCGGTAAGAGGATCTTGGGCATCGTCCAGTAATGCCTGTCTGAGGACCGACCAGTTAAAAATATAGATTCCCATCGAAGCTAAATTACTCTCCGGATCTTGTATCTTTTCCGTAAACTTAACGACTTTGTCGTCCTCATCCACCGTCACAATCCCAAACCGGGAAACCTCCTCCCAAGGAACTTCGATGGTTGAGATTGTAATATCTGCGCCTTTCTCTTTGTGGAATTTAAGCATTGAGAGATAATTCATCTTGTAGATATGGTCCCCTGAGATGATCAGGACATACTTAGGATCATAGTAATTAATAAAATCTAGGTTTTGGTAAATTGCATTGGCCGTTCCTCGATACCAACTACCTTCATTGTCTCCCACATAAGGTGGGAGAATATGCACGCCACCGAAGGGATTATCTAAGTCCCATGCGGAACCTAATCCAATATAAGAATTAAGCGAGAAGGGTTTATATTGAGTGAGAACTCCCACAGTATTAATATTTGAATTTGCACAATTACTCAAACTAAAGTCGATGATTCGGTACTTGCCACAAAAGGAAACTGCAGGTTTCGCTCGCGAGTGAGTCAGACCACCTAATCTACTTCCCTGTCCTCCAGCCAACAGCATTGCCATACACTCTTGCTTTTGCATATTTTTTCTCCTTTCTCTCTATGCTCCTGTCAAATAAGAAGCACCCATCTCTCTAAGTCTTTATACCTGCGCCGAAAGTGAACTCGTTCCCCCACTTGTAGACATGGGAGTCTCACGATAAGATTAGAATGACCGAGTATTAACCTTCCAGATTTGATCAGCATATTCTTTAATGGTTCGATCGCTGGAAAAAACACCAGATTTCGCAATATTAACTAACGACGTACTATACCAGGGGGCTTTCTTGGCATGGAACAACTGGAGTTTTTTATGAGTTTCGATATAAGCTGCAAAATCTTTCAGCACAAAGAACTCATCATTGTAAAGTAAGAGTGAATCAAAGATGACTCTGAATTCTTCCCCAGCCGTTTCAAAAAATCCGTTGACCAATTGATCCACACATTGTCGCAGCTCTGGATTGGCGTAATATTGATCTAAGGATTTATAACCACCCTGGCTCGCGTAGTTCAAGACTTGCTCCGCGTTAAGCCCAAAGATAAAGATGTTATCCTTGCCTACGGCTTCTTTGATTTCTACGTTAGCGCCATCGAGCGTACCCAGTGTAAGCGCACCATTCATCATAAATTTCATATTCCCTGTACCTGATGCTTCTTTACTAGCTGTCGATATTTGCTCACTAATGTCAGCCGCCGGATAAATCAACTCGCCCAGGGAAACATTGAAATTTTCCAAGAAGACAACCTTCAGTTTTTGATTCACACATGGATCCTGATTGATTTTGCACGCTAAGGTATTAATCAGTTTAATAATCGTCTTAGCATAGTGATAACTCGGGGCTGCTTTTCCCCCAAAAATGAAGGTCTGGGAGTCATGCACTGAATTTGGGTCAAGGATGGCCTGATTATATAAGTTCATAATTTTCAGAATGTAGAGGAGTTGTCGTTTATAAGCGTGAATTCTCTTGACCTGAACATCGAAGATCGACAAGGGATCAAGCTCCAACCCCTGTGTCTCTTTAACTCTCTTGGCCAATTGGCACTTATTGAGATACTTTACATGCGCGAGTTTTTCCAAGAAACTAGCATCATTCTTGAAAACCAGTAATTGACTAAGATCTTCTGCTTTCTTCTTCCAATCTGGACCAATGGCCTCAGTAATTAGGGCAGATAATTCTGGGTTAGCCGCCAAGAGAAATCTTCGATGGCTGACACCATTAGTTTTGTTACTGAACTTATAGCCAAAAATCCTATAATAATCTTTAAAGACCTGCTCCTTTAAAATATCCGTATGCAACCCCGCGACTCCGTTGACGGAAGAACTACCGATCACCGCTAAATTAGCCATATGAACTTGTCCATCTTTGATAATCTGCGTAGTACGCATGAGTTCCCAGTCGTCTAGGTATCTCTTGATTAAGCGATTTTTAAATCTCCGGTCGATTTCTTCAATAATCATGTAAATTCTAGGCAAAAGCCCTTTTAATAAGTCAATCGGCCACTTTTCCAAGGCTTCTGGCATGATGGTATGATTGGTAAACGACATGGTGTTGACGGTAATGTTCCAAGCTTGGTCCCACTTCACGCCTTCTTCATCGATCAGAATACGCATTAATTCAGGAATGCAGAGCACGGGATGAGTGTCATTGATATGCACCGCTACCCAACGTGGAAAATCTGCTAATAATTTATTTCGTTTTTTGTAGCTACGCATGATTGAGCCTAATCCAGCTGCCACAAAAAAATACTCCTGCTTAAGCCTAAGCTCCTTACCGGAACGACTACTGTCATCGGGATAAAGAATATAGGATATCGCTTCAACCTCAGACTTCAAACTGACGGCTTGATCAAACTCTCCTCGGTTGAACGAGGCAAAATCCAATTCATTCACTAAGGGTTCCGCACTCCATAACCTTAGATTATTCATATTGGCTGGATTATCATAGCTCATGACCGGAACATCATAGGGAACCGCTAAGACTGCTTCATAGTTTTCGTGATAAAACATCAATTGTCCGTCAATACATTCCGTCCTAACCTGACCCTTGTATTTAACGATAATACTTTTACTTGGTCTTGCTATCTCCCAGGGATAACCATTTTTTAGCCAGTTATCCGCCACCTCAGTCTGGAAGCCATTCCTAATCCTTTGCTCAAACAGCCCATACTTATAGCGGATACCGTTGCCGTGCCCGGATATTCCTAGAAAAGCCATCGAGTCTAAAAAGCAGGCAGCTAATCGTCCTAACCCACCGTTTCCTAGACCCGGATCCGCTTCTTGAAGTAATAACTCGTCCAGGTTAATATTTAATTCCTCTAAACCTTCCCGAACTAAATCCTCAATTTGCATATTGACCAAATAATTATGGAGAAGTCTCCCAATCAGAAACTCCATGGAAAAATAATAGACTTGTTTGGTGTTCGACTTTTTTGCTGAAACTCGGGAAGAACTCATTTTTTCCTTAAGTAACAAGACCAACGTGTTATATTTTGTCCGCAGTGTCCCTTCATCAAGGGAAATTCCTTCTGTTTCATGAATTTTAGTGAGGTACGCTTGTTTAAAACTTTTTTTATCTGCGAACATGCCCAAGTCCCCTGTCTTAATTTTAATATAATCGTGTGATTCCCACGATGCACAACTTTAGTTGATCCAGTTCCCTGACTGTGGTTTAAGTACGACGGTTGCTAAGGGAGGGACTTTTAGTCTTAAGGAAACCGCTTGGCCACGCCAGGCAATGTCCTCGGCAACAAGCAGTGAAGAATTATGCTGATTTGAGCCACCATAAATTTCTTGGTCCGAATTAAAGATTTCTAGATAATTGCCCTTTTGAGGTACTCCTATGCGGAAGTCTTCATAGTAAATCGGTTGGAGATTAATTAGGACAATGAGAAAATCCTGAGGATCTTTCGCCCGACGGCAAAAAACTAGGATACTTTGCTCCTTATTATCTGCGTCAAGCCATTCAAAGCCTGACCAATCATGGTCATTTTCCCAGAATGCCTTTTCTCGTCGGTACAGTTTATTTAGATCCTTGACATAGTCCTGATATTTTTTGTGCATCTCATACTCTAAAAGCTGCCAATCAAGTTCAGCGTCATAACGCCACTCTATGAATTGCGCAAACTCTCCACCCATAAACATCAACTTCTTACCAGGATGCCCCATGAAATACCCCATAAGACTTCTCAAGCCCGCAAATTTCTGCCAATAATCTCCGGGCATTTTATCTAGCAAGGACTGCTTACCGTGAACAACTTCATCATGAGAAAGTGGCAACACAAAATTCTCAGAAAAAGCATAGGTCAAGGAGAAGGTCAATAGTGAATGATTGTCCTTCCGTTGTGGAAACTCAAGATGCATATAACGTAAAGTGTCATTCATCCACCCCATATTCCATTTAAAGTTATAACCAAGACCCTTGAGATAGGTGGGAGCAGTAACGAGTGGCCAATCGGTCGCTTCTTCCGCAATCATCAGGGCTCCTGGATAGGCTTTAAATACCACCTCGTTCAAACGTTGCATAAAGGCTATGGCTTGCAAGTTTTCTCGTCCTCCATGGATATTGCGTTTCCACGCCTTCCCTTGCTCATAATCTAGATAGAGCATGCTACTGACCCCATCAACCCTAAGCCCGTCCAGATGAAAGGTTTCCAGCCAAAACAAGGCATTGGAAATGAGAAAACTCCAGACTTCTGTTTTCGATAAATCGAAATTATAGGTTCCCCATTGTCCATGTTCATCCTTTTCGTAAAGCGCGGTTCCATTGAATCGCCCCAAACCATGAGCATCCTTTACAAAATGACCTGGTACCCAGTCCAAAATCACTCCTATCCCTGCTTGATGGCAGCGATCAATAAAATGCATGAAGTCATGGGGATTTCCATATCGGCTGGTACAGGAATAATACCCCGTCACTTGATAGCCCCAAGAGCCATCGAAAGGGTGCTCCATGATTGGCATTAGCTCGATATGCGTGTAACCCATTTCCAGAACATACTTTAATAATTCGTCTGCGAAGTCTCGCCAATTGTAAAAATCGCCCTGCTCTTTCCTGCGCCAGGAACCCAAATGGACCTCATAAATTAACATAGGCTTCTCGTGCAGATGACTTGTTGATCTTTGTGAAACCCATTTCTGGTCCAGCCAATCATAGCCTTCTAGCGAATAGACCCTTGAGGCTGTCAGAGGACGCACCTCAGAGTTAAAGGCGAAGGGATCAGACTTTAAGAGTACAGCCCCACCCTTAAGCTGAATCTCATATTTATATAGCTCTCCCTGAAGGATTTTCGGAACAAAGAGTGTCCACACTCCTGTGTTACTGACTTCAGACATTGTATTATGCTCAGCACACCAATTATTAAAATCACCGACCACCGACACAGCTTCAGCCTCCGGAACCCAAACTGCAAAAAAGGTCCCCTGGATAGTGCCTTCCTCAATAATATGAGCACCAAACTTTGTATAACTTTTATACAATTCCCCTCGGTTAAACAGATATATTTCTTCAATACTTAATAATCGTTCCAAGCCCATAGTTCCAGCCTCTTTACCTTAGTTTTCTGTATCTCTTGTTGTATTCTATTTCAAAAAGAGTATTCCCTTTTATTTGAAGTAATTATTTTTTTATATTAGTTTGCCAACAATTCTGATTCTTAATCCTTGTGACTCAAGTGTGACGCAAGGGAACCGCCCCCTTGCGACTCTGCGGCTCTTCTTGCGTCTTGTCCTCTTGACAAGCAAGGCAATGCCGTTTATTGTACACTTAGATATTTAAAAATTATTAACTACATTAGTCGAAGTGAACTCGTTCAACTAAAGTTGAACAGTTTTTTTATCTTGAACCATCCGGAGGAATTTGATGAAAAAGAAGTACACCGTTATATTCATCCCACCCGATAATTCTAACACCCGCCAGTTTCAGTTTACTAAACAAAGCCGACGTGTTCTTGGTAGCGGAATCCTCCTTATAGGTGTGATGATGATTGGACTATTTGCTCATAACCTCTATCTGAGTCATTATATTAAGGAAAGCCAGCCCACCATAGACCACATTGATCAACTTAAATCCGCGCTGGTTGAGCGTGATCAGGAAATCACTCACCTTAACGGAATGTCCGATCAAATTACCAATGATCTTAAAACAATTAAGGATTTAGAGCAGAAGCTTACCTCAATCCTTAAAATTAAGCCGACCTCAGCATCTCCAAACATAAGCCGTGGTATTGACCCTACCACTCAAAACTTTTTATCTTCAAACCTTACAATTCAAACGCTTGACCATCAAGCCCCTATTGTGACAGAACATTTAAACCTCTTACAACGTTATTATGAGATAGCACTCCTTCAAAAAGATAGGCTAGACCACACCCCGACAATTCTACCTGCTGAAGGCGAAATCAGCTCTTATCATGGCTATCGCGGAAATCCTTTCGGAGGTAGGTCAAAAGAGTATCATAACGGAATTGATATAGCCTGTAACTATGGTTCTCCTGTCTTAGCTACAGCCGACGGAGTTGTTACCTATGTTGGGCGAGATCCTGTCTTCGGTCTAAGGGTTGACCTTGATCATGGTCACGGTATTGTAACCTTTTACGGCCACAATTCTCGACTTCTAGTGAAAAAAGGGGATCAAGTCAAAAAATCCGATCTGATTGCCTATAGTGGTAATAGTGGACGAAGTACGGGATCACATCTTCACTATGGCACCGTTGTTAATGGCGAGAACATTGATCCCTTGACCTTTACAAGTTTTACAAAGGAGGAACAACCTGATGTTTAATAAATCTTCTAAAAGTCAGATGAACAGTGGAGATACCACCTTTATTGCTGCAGAGTGCCAAATTACCGGCTCGATCACCATTCAAGGAAATGCCAGAATTGATGGTAAAATTGAAGGAACTATTCAAGTCACTGGTGATTTGGTCGTTGGGGCAAGCGCCTTCTTAAAGGCCGATATCGAGGCAAATACGGTGAGCATTGCTGGAGAAGTCCGTGGTAACATCAAAACAACGGATCTCTTAGAATTAAATGCCACTGCTCGAGTAGTCGGCGATATTTGCACCCGACAATTTAAAGTGGAACAAGGAGCCCATTTTACTGGTTCCAGCCAGCTTTTTGAGGAAACCCCTACTCCTTTAACTTTAACTGAACATAGCAAAGAACCAAACGCCTTTAAAGATAAAAAACTCGCCAGGCGTTCTTGAATTCACTCACCATAAACTAATATAATCCAGAGGGCAGTTTAACCAGCAAGTTTGGTCCAACTGCCCTCTGCCATGTTCATGAGCCCTATATTTCATACTAGGCTAATCCCGCCAATTCTTCTCCACAGGCCAGCAGTGTTTCATAGAGCTTCCCCAGCTCTGAATTTAGGTCAATTTGACAATGTATATTAAAGTGCATTTTTAATATCCTCAATGAAAGCTAAGACTGCCTCCTCTTTTGTTGCCCAAGAGGTGACAAGTCGAATTGAGGAGTGCTCAGCATCAACCTTTGACCAGACATAGAAGTCGTAATGCTTCTCAAGTTCAGCAATCAGTCGATTAGGTAGTATAGGGAAAATCTGGTTTGATGGTGAGTAAACCAAGAATTTAAAACCCGCTTTGCTGAATTCATCTCTGAGTAAGCCTGCCATCTTATTGGCATGTTGTGCTAACTCAAAGAACAGATTATCTCTAAAAAGCTCAAGAAACTGGACGCCCATAAGTCGACCTTTTGCAAGAAGGGCACCTTTCTGCTTCATATGAAATCGGAAATCTTCCTTAAGTGATTCACGGCAGATCACAAGTGCTTCACCAATCAGTGCACCATTCTTGGTTCCTCCAATATAGAAAGCATCGACCAGCCTACCCAGATCTGCTAATTTTAGGTCATTCTCTACTGAACACAAAGCTGAACCTAGTCTAGCACCATCCATGAATAATAAAAGCTTGTTTTCCTGGCAGCAGCGGCTTAGCTGTTCCAGTTCTTGCTTATTATAAATTGAGCCAATTTCTGTAGGATTTGAAATATAAACCAGCTTAGGCTTCACCATGTGCTCATCCGTATGTGAATCGAGTGCAGCCTTGATGTGGGCAGCGTTAAGTTTCCCATCACCGACTTCAATGGAAATGATTTTATGCCCTGTAGCTTCCACTGCTCCTGTTTCATGCACAAGAATATGACCAGTGTTCGCTGAAATGACGGCTTCATGAGGCCTCAAGAACGCTGCAATTGCAGTTAGATTCGTTTGCGTGCCGCCGGAAAGCAGGTGAATATCGAGATCAGCTCTGCCAATTTTTTGCTTTAATAGTTCAATCGCTTGGCGAGTATAGCAATCCTCTCCATAACCATCAACCTGTTCAAAGTTTGATTCCATCAAAGCGTGCAATAGTCTAGGGTGTGCACCTTCACTATAGTCATTCTTAAAACTGTACATTTAGTCAACTCCTATGTTCTTGTCTCTCTACTTTTGGGAGACTATCTGCCCCTCAGCATTGATGAGTGCGCCTGGATCGCCTTGGTTATTCCAGATATTTGAGTCCGTCCAGACTAGGACATCAGTTCCCGCATGGGCATTCGTTCCGCTTACTACTTTAAGTATCCCACCCCCGGGCAAGGTTGTACCTGAAGGGAAGCTAAAGATTTGATTGCCCACTTCACTGACTAACTTCCACCCCGTTAGGTTAACCACTGTATCACTTCGATTTAATAAGGTTACTACTTCAGCGCTTAAATCAATACTTGATATCATCACTGAATCGCCAGCTAGAGCAGGAACAGGCTTTAAGGGTTTGTCCGTTGCGGACAGCTTGGACGTCATGAAGGTCACTTTCTCTCCATCCGAAGTGGCAACAATCGTTCCCTCGTGATCCGTCCGATACACTTGCACTCTCGAATTCTCTAATTTATTTAAAATCTCTTGAGTAGGATGCCCATAATCATTGTCAACACCAACGGTTATCACTGCAAATTTTGGAGAAACAGCTTTTATAAACGCGCTTGTTGTTGAACTCGTACTACCGTGGTGTCCAACCTTTAACACTGTTGCCTCAATAACCTGTCCGTTCTTTAACATTTCTACTTCTGAAACACTTTCTGCATCCCCCGTAAATAGGAAAGACATCTTACCAAAGCTGATCTTTAAGACAGCACTGTAATTATTAAGCTCTTCATATTGTTCACTAATAGGCGCTAGAAATACTCCTACTAAGCCAGGAACATCTAGCTTGACTTCCGCTTTTGCCCTAAACTTTTTTGCACCACTGGCATTGACTGCCGTAATAAAATCCTCGAAGGTTCTCGTCGTAGACGTAGCGTTTGGCATATAAACCTGTTTGGGCGGAAAACTGCGAAGAACAGTATCGAGCCCCCCAATATGGTCTTCATGCGGGTGAGTTGCAATGATCGCGGTTAATTCCTTGACCCCTTGGGCTTTTAGATACCTTACTACCTCAGGACCATCATCACCATTTCCACCATCAATAAGCAAAGTTTGACCGTTCGGTGCAATCACTAAGATGCAATCCGCCTGCCCCACATCAATATAATGGACTTGAAGTAAACTACCCTTGTCCGTTTGAGTGAGTGCAGTAGTTGGAGGCGTTGTTTTTTCTATAGCACCGCAGCCAGAAAGAAGAAAACTTAAGAACATCAGAGGAACGATAAATCGCCTTAAACGAAATAACAATTAAGTAACTCCTTTTCTACTCATCGAAGAGGTTATCTAAGCTGCCTTTAGATTTTTCTGTACGTTCCTTGGTCGCGATTAAGTCAATACCCACTTGAAGGCTTAGGACATCCCCTTCTTTAACATCGGGCGGTAAAACGGATCGGGGCAAATTAAACGTCTGACGACTTTCCGTCTCGACGATTGCCCACTCTCCTTCAAAACGATCAAGAATGAACATGTTATACACATTCCTTTCGCTTCACTGCGTACATTTCAATGTATCTTGGCATATATTTATACAGCTTAGGAATTTCCAACCTAGGTTGGTGCAAGGGGGTGTGTGTATGCAAACGCTAAAACGCGGTTCCAGAGGTAGTGATGTGATGGATATCCAGAATCTCTTGTTGAAAATTGGTTATGATCCTGGACCTATTGATGGGATATTTGGCCTTCGAACCGAGGAAGCGATCAAACAGTTTCAGAGAAATAACGGTCTAACTGTCGACGGGATCATCGGCCCGAATACCCATAGGGTATTGCAAAGATTCCTCTCAGGAAATGAAAATTACCTTATCAAATCGGGAGACACGCTAAGTAAAATAGCCCAAACGTATCAAATCAGTCTCAATTCGTTAATGGCCTTAAACCCAGGAATTGATCCTCTTAATCTCCAAATCGGTCAGGTGATCAACGTTCCCGTTCCCTTTGATATCGTCCAAACCGATATCAACTATACTTATGAAATCATGGTTAGAGATATACAAAGC
This sequence comes from uncultured Desulfosporosinus sp., assembly GCA_927405585.1. Lineage (GTDB taxonomy): Bacteria > Bacillota > Desulfitobacteriia > Desulfitobacteriales > Desulfitobacteriaceae > Desulfosporosinus. Next base: position 12,660 of record CAKMJS010000102.1, on the reverse strand, counting down.
TTAAAGAATAGATATCCCTTTATCGAAGTCGGGATAGCTGGTAAGAGTGTGCTCGGGAAAAACTTGTACACCCTCAAATTAGGAAATGGGCCAGTAGAAGTCTTCTATAACGCTGCCCATCATGGCTTGGAATGGATAACCTCACCCTTATTGATGAAATTTACCGAGAACTTCGCGAAAGCTTACTCCCAAGGGCGCACGCTTAGTGGCTATGATCTAAGAGATATTTGGCAGCGTAATACGATTTATATTATGCCCATGGTTAATCCTGACGGAGTCAATTTAGTCCTTCAGGGCTTACAGAGAGATAATCCTTTCTATGATCAACTAATTGCTTGGAACAACGGCCGAATGAACTTTGGCGTGGTGTGGCAAGCCAACATCAGAGGGGTTGATTTAAACCACAACTACGACGCATCCTGGCAACTTTCCAAACAAGCACAATCTACTTATGGCATCTATGGCCCCGGGCCAACCAGATTTTCCGGACCGTATCCGGAGTCTGAGCCAGAATCCAAGGCTGTGGCGGACTTTACCAGAAACCACAACTTTAGACTAGTCCTCGCATACCATAGTCAAGGTGAGGTGATTTATTGGACCTATCAGGATAAGACTCCCCCTGAGGCCCTCCGCATAGGCGAAGTGTTCGCTCGAATAAGCGGGTACTCCCTGGCGGAAGCAACTGGAATTACGTCCTATGCCGGCTACAAAGATTGGTTCATCGACAAGTACCGACGACCTGGTTACACAGTAGAAGTAGGTCTAGGAACAAATCCTCTGCCAATCGCTCAGTTTGCGGAAATCTATCAGGATAATGAAGGCGTGTTGCTGGCGGCTCCGATTCAGGCTCGACCCTAGATCACTCATCGATTCCACTCACTTACTGTCACTTACTCTTGGTACGCCTCCCATTGCACTAAACTTTTCTCAAGCATTTTCTCCAAGACTTCCTTTTCTTGAAATAACTCATTTAGGCGATTGGCATCTAAGCCGAAGTCAATCATTTCTTGATCAATCAGTTTAATTTTACGTTCATATTGTTCAATCTCTACTTCAAGAAGCTCGAGTTTTTTAGCAACATTATCGCTCTTTGGTCGCTGAGGGGCGACTTTTTTCTTATGCTCCTTAGGGAATGTACTAGTTGCTGCTATACTCTTTTTTTCCATTTTCTTTTGATGTTCTTCTAGATAATAGCTGTAATCTCCCGGATAAACTTTGATTCCTTTCTCCTCAATCGCCATCATCTTATCCGCCACTTTATTGATAAAATAGCGATCATGTGAAACAAAGAGGAGCGTCCCATTAAATTGAATCAAGGTTTCTTCTAAGACTTCCCTAGAATCAATGTCCAAATGATTGGTGGGTTCATCCAAGATCATAAAATTCACGTTATCAAACGTCAATGAGCAAAGCTTCAATCTGCTTTTTTCCCCACCAGACAACGACTTGATTTTTTTATTCACATCTTCCTTCATAAATAAAGCTTTTGCCAATTGAGATCTTGCTTCACCTAAGGTCAAATCATGCAACTGGGTAAAATACTCTAAAACCGTCTGTTCTTCGTCTTCATAGACCACATTTTGAGGTAAATACCCGATTTTCACGCGTGAGCCGATTTTAATTGTCCCTGAATCTGGTTGTGATTCCCCAAGAATCATTTTCAACAAGGTTGTTTTACCACTGCCGTTACTCCCGACGATGCAGACGCTGTCCTGATAAAAAATTGTAAGCTTAACCCCTCTCAGCACAGTTTTATTACCGAAATTCTTGGCAACACCCTCTGTCTCCAAGACTATCTTTCCTGTCCGACTGTTTGCCTGAGCCTCTAAGCGGACCTTTCTCTTCTCAAAAATAGGTCGATCAAGCGTTTCTATTTTTTCAAGTCGCTTTTCTAACTCTTTCGCCCGCCTGAACATTTTATCGCTGTCTCTCATGACCCCCCAGATACGGTACCGTTCAATTTGTCGCTCCATATTATCTATCTTCTTTTGGTGATTTTGGTACATCTTATAATCAATTAAAAAGCGACGTTCCTTTTCTACCACATAATAGCTATAATTGCCAAGGTAAGGCACGGCTCGGTTAAATTCCAGCTCCACAACCTTGTTGACAACACTGTCCAAAAAATATCGGTCGTGCGATACAACAAGAACAGAGCCCTTGTAGTCCTTCAAAAAACCTTCTAACCACTCGATGGCTTCTAAATCCAAATGGTTGGAGGGTTCATCCAGTAATAAAATATCCGGTTGTTCCAAAAGAATTTTAGCTAAAATAACTCTTGTTTTTTCTCCGCCACTCAGTTGCTCGAAAAGCATCCCTTTGAGAAGGTCTGTAATTTGCAGTCCTTCTGTTATTTTACTGATTTTCGTTTCTATGTCATACCCGCCCAGAATTTCAAATTGCTCTGTTAACTTTCCATAGCTTTGAAGAGCTTTTTCTAAAGCGTCTCCGTTAAGATGGATAAGTCGTTCTTCTAGGGTCTTCATCTCTTGCTTGAGCGTAAAAACAGCTTCGAAAGCAAGTTCAATAACATCCATTGTGGTTGAATGTGACCCAAAAATAGGCATTTGATTAAGATAGCCAACTCTAGTATCTTTACGAATGGCTATCGTACCCTCTTGGAAATCTTCTAACCCCATGATCATTTTCAAAATCGTTGTTTTACCACACCCATTTTGGCCGATCAAACCTATTCTTTCCCCAGTTTTCAAGTCAAAGGATATGTTCTGAAATACCTTATTGGCACCATAATACTTCGTTATATTGTTAATACTACACTCGATCATCGTAAGCTCCCCAGCCCTCTTACCCTATTCACGAACTTTGTTATATTCTACTTTATCACAGAAAGATCGCGGTATCCAAGCAAATCTAATACCTACTATTATAGGCACTTCTTATTCCTCATTTTTGGTGAACAGCAAAAAGGAGCCCATTCTTCACAACGAGCACCTTCCAATTTTATTCAATTGTAAAACTCCACTCCTTCAAGGGGGAGTGTGTCCACATACTCTACTTCGCTGACGCGAAGTGCTCCTATTGGGGTAGGGAAATTTTCGTCACCGAAGCTTCAAAGTTCGTCTTTTGTTGAATGAGTTCACGGGTGTTAAATTGATTTAAGCATTTTTTTACTAGCTCCACACAATGGACATCTCCAAGTATCCGGTAATTCCTCAAAGGAAACATCTTTCGGTATTTTGCTTTTTTTACACCCTTTTTCCGGATTATAGATATAGCCGCAATTTTGCATTTGGCATTGCCACATTTTACTTTCTTCGCTCATGTTTAATCCACCCCCTGTCCTAGTTTATCATTATTGTTCTGCAAATGGAATAAATTAGATACTTATAATTTATATTATTTTCGCATCGACTTATTAACATCAAATTAATACCCATCCTTAAACTATGCTTCAAACATTCTTGAAAAAGCGCTTGAAGTTAAATCTAAAAAAACCGAGCTACGGTTGCTAGCTCGGTTTTTATCTATTTTCGATTTAGTTAATGCGACTTAGAATTGCTATTTCTGAAATAATTTTTTGTCCAAATTCATTAACGATATAGTTAAACTTTATTGTATCTCCAATTGTTAGTTTAAACGTATCAAATTTCTCTTTAACGGATTCACTTAACCTTAACACTTGAGGTGGCATTGTTTCAGGTACTCCAGAAATCTTGACTTCGATTGAACTCGAGTCAATTTGACCGTTATAGCGCCCGGTATCAGTTTTGAACTTCGTTTCAATAGGGTCTTGAGGGGGAGCACTTTTTTGTATTATTAGACTCCTTAGGACCAGCTGATCATAGCCATTTTTTTCGTAGGTTATCTCTACTCTATCTCCACTGTTTAAGCCATAGCTGTCAAACTTGTTCTTAATATCCTCTGAAAGCCTAAATGCTTTTTCCTCCTGAATTCCGTCGAGCTTAAGTTCTATACTGTTGCCATCAATCTGTCCAGTATATTCGCCTGTACCCTTTTGCAATACACCATCCTTAAGCGAATCTATATTAGGTGTTTGGCCCGTGTCCGCCTTTGCTGCAGAACTGAAATAATTTTCCGCCTTTTGTCTTACAATCTGCTCGAGTGTATTGACATTAGATCGTATCATAATCATTTCTTGATACTTTTCAGGAAAGAGCTGTTTCACCGATGAAGTGTAATTCCCTCCATCTTGGGGAGTTTTGTGTTCCTTAACCGTATACTTTTCATTCGTATCCCGATTGAGTATCAGGACCATGGGAGTGCTTGAGGCTGCCCCTTTCTGGAGTACACCCTTCTCACTGAGATATTCCTGCTGATAACTCCATACATAGGCAACAATTCCACCCTGTTTCTCCTCTGTACCATACAACTCGTGAGCTTCAAAAACCGTTCCACCGATGGCCTTATAGGCTGTCTTATTGATAATATAATCACTTATCGCCTTGTCAAGACCTTTCGCCTGATTGCTCTCCTGACTACCCTGATCCTCCACCACGGTGAGCCTCTCGACTTCCATTTTAGGAACGGATCCGAAAAGCGAGGAGACCTGGGCGCATCCCCCCAAAGAAAGGGTCAAAATAACCATTAACGCTGCTACAAGTAGTTTCACGCTATTACCCCCTGACATAACTTCTAATACTATCCTATCAGGAAACAATGTAGAAACCATCTCAAGGTTGTAACGAAATTGTAACGATGGTTCCTTTCCCTTCGATACTGTTAATATTCATTTCCCCTCCGTGTAGTTCAATAATTTCGCGGCAGATGGAAAGACCCAGACCGCTCCCTCCAAGCTTCCTACTCCTCGATTTATCCACCCGATAAAAGGGCTCGGTAAGGCTATTGATATAAGACTGAGATATTCCTTTACCGTTATCCTTGACACTAATGTGTACCAGGGTTTCCTTCCACAACCGGACTGTAATCTTATCTCCCTCAGAATATTTGATGGCATTATCCAGCAGATTAATAAGCACCTGTTTGATTTTATCGCCATCTACTATGGCATTTACGTTTGCTAAATCGTAACTAACTTTAATACCGAACTTTTCCGCTCTATCTCGCATAAGGCTACAGGCTTGCTCCAAAATATTATTGAGTTCAGTATCGGTTAGTTCAACAGCTAATTCATAACGTTTTAATCGAGACAGTTCGAGAAGGCTGTTAACCATATTAAGCAACCGTTCCCCTTCACCGGAGATATAATCCAGATATTTATCCTTTTGAGCGACATGATCGACTTTTTGGGTAAGATCAGTATAGCCTAGGATATTTGTTAGTGGTGTCCTTATCTCATGGGTTACATTATCGAGGAACTTTTTCTGTTTTTCCTGTTCCTCCTTAAGCTCTGTTATCATCTTCTTAATATTCCTTCCCATTTCGTTGAAGGAATTCGCCAATTTTTCCACTTCATCACCTGTTTTAATGTCTTCTATTACCCGGAAATTCCCTTGAGAATAGTCATTTGCCATTCCTGTAAGCTTTTCGAGAGGCTTGATCATTCGATACGAGAAAAGAAAACTCAAGAGTGCAGATCCCAATGAGGCAACAATAAACAGGGATACGAGCACAATAAATAGACCTTTTCTCATTTCGTCAGCTTGGTAGAGAGAATAGCTGTAATTCACTGAACCTATAATTTCCCCTTGGGCCAGAATTGGGAACGACAAAAAAATGCTTCTATTCTCCCCCACTTTGGTGATAAGGTAGGCTTTCCTTCCTTCAAGGGCGCTTTTTTGCAGGGGACTTGGATCTCTAACGTTAAGCCCAGTTAGAGAAACCTCACATCCCGCCTGAGCCTTCAGCTTTTCTTCAAGAGAAGCAATCTCATTGCTCAATACCTCAATTGGGTTGTTCTTAAGCAAGAAGTATTCTGACAAATAGGTCTGGGAAAGGTTGCTCTGGTTGAGAAGATATTGATGAATCGTATAAATGTTGAAGTTATCCACTGTTTTTAGAATGATGGTAAACACCGCTAGGAGTATCGACAGAATAATTAAGAGGTTAATAGCGATCATCTTATTTCTTAGTTTCATGGTTTGAACTCCCTGAAGCGATAGCCCACTCCAAAGACGGTTCCAATGCTAACGCCGTAATTTTTTAATTTCTTTCTTAAACGCTGAATATGAATATCAACGGTTCGTGAATCCCCGACAAAATCATACCCCCATACCGCATCTAATAACTGAGCCCTGTCGAAAACTCTCCCTGGATGGGTAAAAAAGTGATACAAAAGATCAAATTCAGTCGGCGTTAATTCTAGTTCCCGCTCGCCGATGTAAGCCATTCTGCAGTCCTTATCGATCCTGATACCGGCTTTTTCCTTGTCATTACCATCATATAATTCATCTCTTCTGGCTGAAGCCTTGTCCACGCGTCTGAGAATGGTGTGTACCCGAGCTACCAGTTCTCTACTGTCAAAGGGCTTAATAACATAGTCATCTGCACCCGCCTCAAGCCCGATGAGTTTATCCGTGATATCGCTTTTAGCTGTAAGTAAGATGATGGGAATGTTGCTTCCTTGTAGTTTCTTGCATACATGAAAACCATCGAGTTTAGGCAACATGACATCAAGTATGATCAAATCTGGCTTTTCAAGTTCAGCCAGTTCGAGAGCCATAAGTCCGTCTTGACAAGTAACTGTTTCAAACCCTTCAAGTTTAAGATTTTGCTCTATTAAATAAGCAATCAGTTCATCATCATCGACAATTAAAATTTTCATAAGGCACTGCTCCTAAGATTCTTCCATAGTTTAGTCTTCCACTCTTTTACATTCTCCCCTTGTCCATCAATTTCCTTTTATATTGAAGCCCACTACTTGGAAAACTGGTTACATACTTTTGTATGCACTAGTACAACAGTAATTCAATACAGTCATGGTCTACTAGGGATGTGGGAAAGCAAGAAGTGGAAACCAATTTATACCTTTCCACTCGCACTCTTTACCCACTCTATAATGGCCCTATTTTTACCACTTTTTAACCTGAGTACAATTAAGGAGAACAATTAAATTAAATTAAATTAAATTTAATTTAATTAAAAAAAACGCCTCCGAATGCGGAAGGCGTTCATCTTTTCTATGGGCTCCCTCTAAAATTCTGGACGCTCTAACAGTGCCACTAGTAACTCGACGGCAGCTTCTACATCCCGTTTGTCAAGCATTTCGGCAGGGCTGTGCACATATCGGGTGGGGATCGAAAGAACCCCTGAGGGAACCCCTCCTCTAGATATATGAATCGCTCCCGAATCCGTTCCCCCATATTCTAAAACCTCCCACTGGAAGGGTATGTTTAATTCCGTGGCAACCGCGGCCATCCAACGCTTAATTTGGGGAGAGGTAACCATGGAGTGATCTAACACCTTAATCCCCACACCACCCCCAAGTTTTACAGACATTGGGTGTGCTTTGGGGGTATCCCCAGTCATAGTGACATCCACAGCAATTGCTAAGTCAGGCTCGAGAGCATAGGCAGCCGTTCGGGCACCGCGAGTCCCAATTTCTTCTTGCACCGTGAAAACAAACACTAGTTCGTGTGTGGACTTGGTTCGTTTGAGTGCTTCCATCGCTACAAAACAACCAATGCGGTCATCGAGAGCCTTTGAAATAATCCTCGATCCAGATTCTACGAAATCACCACAAAACACTGCCGTATCGCCGATGTTAACAAACAGTTCCGCTTCTTCTCGAGAGGATACACCGATATCGAGATAGAGTTTATCAAGCTTGAAGTCGCTCGGCTTCTCTAATTTTTCAACTCCGATGGTTCCGACTCTTCCGTTGCTAAATTTAACTCTTTGTCCAACAAGGTTGGGAATACGCACTCCACCGAGGGTGGTAAAACGCAAGAACCCTTCTTTATCAAGATGAGTGATCATCAACCCGATCTCGTCCATATGGGCAGCAACCATGATTTTCTTTCCCGTTCCATGACGACAGACAATCAGATTTCCTAAGGTGTCAGTCGTTAATTCGTCACAGTAAGGGCGTAGTTGATTGGCTATGAATTCTCCGACTGGCTCTTCAGAACCAGATGGGCCAAATATCTGGGTTAACTGCCCAAGCATTGCAAAGTCCAAACTCATCATACGATTTCCTCCTTATCGATCAAGTTAACCCCAAGCTTCCGAGGGAGATCCTTTAACAGTTCATCAACTAAGTTTAGACAGGCTAAATAATCCTTTTCTGAGATGACCGAGGCAAATGAATGTATGTAGCGACACGGCACGCTTAAAACGATTGTCGGGATTCCAGCTTTGCTTACATGAATAGTCCCAGCGTCATTTCCGCCACTGCTTCCACGCCGAAACTGCAGTGGAATCCCCTTTTGACGGGCTATGTCCGTCACCCATTGGATCAGTTCGGGACTGTAGAGAGTTGCTCTATCCATGAGGGAACACGCAGGGCCTTTGCCTAACTCCGTAACCCATCCTTCTTCTTCGCGATCTGATACATCCATGGCTATCGTCCCCTCGATAACAATGGCAAAGTCCGGAGCAACGTGATAAGCTGCGACCTTGGCACCCCGCAGGCCTACCTCCTCTTGCACTGTAAAGGCAGCTACTACTGGGAAATCATAGTCATTCTTAAGAAGTTCTACTAAGATTGCACATCCTACCCTATCATCAAAGGCCTTCCCTTTATAAAGACCCTCTCCGAAAAGCTCACATTTCGTTATAAAATAGGCATAATCGCCGAGTTTCACTTTACTTAAGGCGTCTTCTTTGGACTTTGCTCCAATATCTATATAGAGTTGGTCGAAGGACATCGCCTTTTGACGCTCTGAGCGTTTTTGCAAATGAATTGCTTTTGCTCCGATTACCCCAATGAGGGATTCGTTGATTTGTACTGGTTTCGAGACGAGAATCCGAGCATCAATTCCACCAACTGGCTGGAATTTAAGAAAACCATCGCTGGTTATATCGATGATCATCAGCGCTACTTCGTCCATATGAGCAGTAATCATCACTTTAGGACCTGGTGAATTTCCGTTTTTAGAGGCAATCAAATTCCCCATTTTGTCAATGGTTATCGTCTCAGTAAAGGATTCAATTTGTTGACGCACGAAATTTCGGACGAGACCTTCGTCCCCTGAGGTACCATTTAACTCGCTCAGACTCTTTAATAACATAAGAATTCCTCCAAATCATTGGGTAAGGAAGCAATAAAATGGGCCAGTAGTTTCCCTGAGTCTAGTACGTCTTGCATATCTAAAGTTTCAACTGAAGTATGCATATAGCGCAAAGGGATAGAGATCAACCCGGTAGGAACCCCTGCTTGGGATACTTGAATAGCCCAAGCATCCGTTCCAGATGATCCAGGGATGGGTTCGATTTGAATGGGTAAACGGTGCTCTTGAGCGACCTCTGAGAAATGACGATAGATGGCAGGATGAATATTGGGGCCAAGGGCTATTGCTGGTCCTTTACCCAATTCAATCGTAACTTGACCTTTAGTATCGGGTGTAGTCGCATGAGTAACATCAATCGCTACTGCTAGATCGGGATTTAGCGTATAAGCACTGGTAAGTGCTCCCCGTACCCCTACTTCTTCTTGCGTCGTAGCCACGGCAATCACATCGTGAGCATGCTGTAGGCGGGAGAGTTCGTCTAGGCAAACCATCATAACGACAACTCCAGCTCGATCATCCAGTGATTTTCCCGCTATCACGTTATTAAGCAAAGGAAGCATTTCTCTCTTTAGGGTAATTATATCTCCTACTTGGATAACCTCATTAAGTTTAGCGGGGGAAAGTCCTACATCAATGACCATATCCTCCATTTTAACCGCTTGCTCCGAGTCCCCATCTTGTAACATGTGCGGGGGCAAGGAGCCAATAATACCCGGAACAGCCTCTCGACCATGAACGAGAACTTCTTGCGACAAGAGAGTTCGCTGGTCTACTCCACCAATGGAGGTAAAACTCAGAAAACCACGGGGATCAATCTTTTTTACGATAAGACCGATTTCATCTATATGTGCAGCTAACATAATTTTTTTATAACTTTTATTATTGCCCTTTTTGAGAGCATAAACATTACCAAATGTATCGCACCGTACCTCATCCGCTATAGTAGTAAATCGTTCCTTGACCAAGGTCGCGATTGAGGTCTCATAGCCGGAAACCCCAGAGGCAATCGATAAAAGACTAAGGAATTCTCTCGATCTCTGCATTTGTGTGTTTATCAAAGGTTTCACCTCTCTCGGAAAAATTGTTTCACAATTCGTAATGTATTTTGTATACTTCGACTTTAGTTTAAAATATCCTTCAAATCATTTTATAAACAATGATTGCATTATTGTACCCGATCCACAATCTGTTCCTATACTTCAAGTTCACTTGATAAAACCAAAGAAAAAGGCCGCTCATCGAGTGGCCTTTAAAATATTAAATCCCGCAAAGTTCCTCCAGAATTAATGGATACACGGCTCGAGATTAATCAACCAAGCTTTACTAAACTAGCATTAACCGGAGTAATATAGGTTTGTACCGAATACACCTTACACAATGCGAACATTACTAGATAGAATCGTTCAGAGAATCGTTCAAATACCAACCAGTAAGGGAATATACTTTGACCTAAACTAAAGGAAACCAGCTAAAACACTAAGTTTAAGGTAAGGAAACTAATCTGGACAAATCCTCCACTATTTCCGTTCGACTAAAACTAACCTTGGTAGCTCTCAGAAAACAACTCAATCAAGATAAAAATCGTTTAGGGTGCAAATCACCTGACTTCTGATTAAGAGGAACTCTGCGGGAAATCTTTCTTTAAATTACAAAAACCACCCTTCTAGGTGGCTCCAATTCCCCGAAATTCAGCATGCGTAGTGATTGCAATGCTGAAACCTTCGAATGAATCGAAACTTTACCTAGCACGCGACCAAGAAGATGTTAGTAAACTGAATCCTTGAAAATTAAGTGGTTATGTCTTAATTATAGCTAAAATTTGTTCCTTGTCAAGTGTTTTAACCTGGGTTTAGGTGCCGTTTACATCAAGACAAGGAACTGGTTCACCGGGTTACGACGACACAACCTCGCGCAATTTCTTTGTTTTTTCTTGGTCAACTCCCTCTGTGGTTAGGACCACCCCATAGTCTGTTCTGGCCTTAGCCAAGGAAACAAATCCATTCTGAACATCTTGCCATACCCTTTCCGGATCACGCTGACGAGGATCTCCCCATCCACCGCCGCCGGAAGAAATCGTGGTGAGTACGGTCCCCTTAGGTAATGAACGAACACTTTCTTTGCTCGATAAGGCGTAAGTATGGGCGTCTTCTGTTATTAATTCTGCGCGATTCAAGCTACCTTGTTTACCAGAAGAAGCGCCAAACGGCGGGATTTTCATCCCATCACCAAACATGACAATATTTGTAGGATCACCATAAAACTTAAGGCTATAACGAATCCCCGGTCCTCCACGCCACCTTCCTGGCCCAGCACTATCCATTTCCATTTCATGACATAAGGTTAAATGAGGGTATTGGATTTCATTCGCTTCAATATTGGGCGCTCGAACACCCCCATAGTTCGACAGCGGTGCCATATAAGGATATCCATCACGGCCCGATATTCCCCCACCAGAACCTAACGCACAGAAAGCAAACCCCACATAGAATTCCTGATTACGGGGGTCAAGACCATAAAAGGACGGTCCACAGTAACGTCCAAAACCAGCGGGCAATCGCTCACACGCCACGCGGTCTAAGGCCTTAAAAATCGCGCTAATGATTTCACTTGCAGGAGTCAGAGTACTCAAGGTAACTGGAGCAGGATCTTCGGGATTAAGCAAACTACCCTTCGGTAAACAGACCTCTAGCGCCCGAAAAGCTCCACTATTACGAGGAATGTGAGCTCCTAACGCCCAGAGAGCGCCAATCCAAGCAGCGGACGTACTGGTCACTAAGGCGGAGTTAACGAAGCCTTTGACCTGTGGATCTGTACCGGTAAAATCAAGCATCATCTCCTCGCCTCTAACCTTAACATTGACTTTTAGTTTGATCGGATGAGCTTGGAAACCATCGTCATCGACCCATTCTTCTCCGGTGTATTCTCCATCTGGTATGCTTTTAATGGCGAGTCTCGTGAGTTTTTCCGCATGATCCAGCAGGTACAGTACCGTTTCTTTGATTCGAGTTGATGAATACTGGTGGCAAAGCTCCTTTAAACGAGCAATACCAATTTTGTTCGCTCCAATTTGAGACCACAAGTCATTTTGAAGCATTTGCGGATTTCTGACATTGCATGTGATTAAGTCCATGACCTCATGGATAATTTGTCCTCCCCTCACAAGTTTGATCGGCGGGATGCGCAAGCCTTCCTGAAATATCTCCGTGGCTTTTGCATTATAACTACCCGCCACAGACCCTCCGATATCTCCGTGATGAGCCCTACTTACACAATAAAAGATCACCTCTCCCTCCACGATTAAGGGCGTGATAATCCCGATATCTGGGAGATGGTTTCCTCCTTGGTAAGGATCATTAAGGATAAAGACATCCCCTTCTTTGATCTGGTCCTGGTACTTTAAGATAACTTCTTTAACGCTAAAGGTTCCGGCGGCAGCTAAAATGGGGATCCCATTAATCTGAGAGACTAAATCCCCTTCCCCGTTACAGATCCCACAGGCAAAATCACAGGCCTCTGCGAAAATTGGCGATCTGGAGGACCGTTCTAAGGC
>CAKMJS010000101.1 GCA_927405585.1 uncultured Desulfosporosinus sp. | reverse complement strand
AAAAAGCCCGCTTCAGTCGAAATTAATGTAGCCAGACAAGCCAAAGTTCAGCTCGCCCTTCGGGAAAGTAACCAATCCCTAAGTGAACATGCCACCAAGCAATTATTAGAACTCTACGGGCTGCCCGTGACGAAAGAATACGTCGCCAAAAGCGCGGAAGAAGCGGTAGCGTTCGCGGATAAAATGGGTTACCCTGTCGTCATGAAGATTGATTCTCCCGATATTTTGCATAAGACAGAAGCGGGAGGGGTTGCTGTCAATGTCAGTTCGGCACAGGCCGTAGCAGACAAGTATCAGGAAATTATGGAAAAGGGTTTGGTCTACAATCCCCAGGCCAAAATCAACGGAATACTCATCCAAGAACAAGTTCCACCAGGCGTCGAAGTCATCATCGGCCTGCAACGAGATGCGATTTTAGGAACGCAAATCATGTTTGGTCTTGGTGGGATTTTTGTCGAGGTTCTTAAAGACGTAGTCTTAAAACCAGTACCGTTAAGTCGTGAGGATGCTGAAGCTATGCTCCAGGATATTAAAGGGGCGGCTCTCTTGAATGGGGTCAGAGGAAGGATGGCCGTTGATAAAGAAGCCTTGCTGGAAATACTCCTAGGCGTTAGTCAATTGGCTTTGGAAGCTGGGGATAGCCTCCTCAGCTTAGATATTAATCCAGTGACGGTTTTGGAACAGGGTAAAGGAGCCAAGATCTTAGATGGGGTATTAGTTGGGAATTTTCCGGTACGAGTGTAGTCACATTCGCCGAGGCGATTGAGACAACGAGGAGGTTTAAGGATGTCAGAAATTATTCAGGCTCTGACGAAGATTTTGGGTCCGGAGAATATCCATTGCTCGTTGGAGGACCGGATGTGCTATTCCTATGATGGCACCTTCCGAACCTTTTTGCCGGATTATATTGTTAGACCGAAAAGTACCCTAGAAATTCAAGGCCTTGTAAAATTGGCCGTGGCTAATAAGATCCCCCTTTACCCAAGAGGCGCAGGAACAGGATTAAGTGGAGGGTCTGTTCCCATTAAGGGGGGGATCGTCTTGGATCTAACCCGCTTAAATCAGATTGTAGAGATCGATGTGAAGAACTTGTTAGCGGTCGTTGAACCGGGGGTAGTCACGGGCGATCTCCATAAAGCAGTTGAAGCCTTAGGGTTATTCTATCCGCCTGATCCTGCGAGTTTAAAAACGTGTACCATGGGTGGCAATGTCGCTGAAGGTGCGGGTGGCCCCAGGGCAATCAAATACGGGGTCACGCGGGATTATGTGATGGGGTTAGAAGTAGTCACTGCTGCAGGGGAAATAATTCATCTCGGAGGTCGGACGGTTAAAAATGTTGCCGGTTATGACTTAACTCGGCTCTTTGTGGGTTCTGAGGGGACACTAGGCGTGATTACCCAGATTATTGTAAGGCTCATTCCCAAACCAGAAGCTAAAAAGACAATTTTGAGTATGTTTCCTAAACTCAATGGGGCAGCTGAGACCGTTCCTCAAATTATTGCAAGAGGGATTATACCAGCTACTTTAGAAATCATGGATGATCTGTCCATTAACTGTGTGGAAAATCACCTGCATATGGGACTTTCAAGGGACTCAGAAGCCGTTCTTTTGATCGAATTGGATGGAGACAAGGAGGTCGTTGAAAAGCAGGCACCGATTATTGCCCAAATTTGCCAAGACAATGGAGCGTCCGAAGTAAGAGTTGCCCGTAACGATGCGGAATCAGAAGAACTTTGGAAAGCTCGGCGCGCAGTTTCGGCCGCCATTGTACAATTGAATCCTACCAAAATCGCGGAAGATGCTACGGTTCCTCGGACTCAGGTTCCGGAGATGATTCGACGCTTGAAGAAGATTGCCTCTAAATATAACTTACTTATGCCAATTTATGGGCATGCTGGAGACGGAAATTTGCACCCGAATATTATCACCGATCGACGCAATTCGGAGGAAATGGAGCGGGTTGAGAAGGCGGTTGAAGAAATTTTTAAAAACACGGTGGAACTTGGCGGGACGCTGTCGGGAGAACATGGAATCGGTCTCATGAAAGCGCCGTTCATGAAACTCCAATTCACACCCGAGGAACTTCACTACTTCAGGGAAATCAAGAAGGCCTTCGACCCCCACAACCTTCTCAATCCGGGAAAGATTTTCGGAGGTGAGGAAAGTGATGGACTATTCACATCTCCAAAAGGAAATTGATCACTGTAGTAAATGTGGAGGTTGTTTGGTAGCTTGCCCTATTTATGGCGAACTGGGTGTAGAAACGATGGGGTCTAGGGGGCGCGTTTTTCTTTTCAGTCAATACTTAGAAGGAAACTTAGAACTAAGCAAAAAATTTGCAGAGATCATGTCTCTATGCTTATTGTGTAAAAATTGTACAGCGACCTGTCCAAATGGAGTGGCGACCGATCAACTCGTTTTGGCCGCTCGCAAAGAGCTGGTCGGTAAATATGGCTTACCGCTCATTAAAAAGACAGTTTTCCATCACTTGCTCAAGTCCAATGGACGCTTAAATCTGGCCGCCCGGCTATTAACGGTCTACCAACGCACCGGACTACGGTGGTTAGTGCGAAAGTCCCGCCTCTTAAAGGTTTTCCCCTCCGACTTGGAAGCAAAGGAGAAGCTACTCCCGGATATTCAAGGAGGGCAACCTTTCCTCAGTGAGGTTGCCCAGAGAATTTCGGTGGAGAATCCACAAAAGCGTATCGCCTATTTTACAGGTTGCATGACGAATTACTTTTTTCAAAACACCGGAAGATCGGTACTCAACGTGCTTAAAGAAAACCAGGTAGAAGTCTTCCTTCCGGACCAGTTGTGTTGTGGGGTTCCAGCGGAGGCCAATGGGGACGAGGAGACTATGCTGCATTTGGCGGAGAAAAATGTGAAATTTTTCTCTGGTTTAGAGATTGACGCGATTATTACCGATTGCCCGAGTTGTGGGATGGCTCTCAAAGAGTATGGAGAGAAATTAGGGACGGAGGAGGCCCAAGTATTTAGTTCGAAAGTCAAAGATATTACCCAGTTCCTTATGCAAGATATTGAACTAAAGATTCCAACCAGTAATATCCCAGTCACAGTGACCTATCATGACCCCTGCCATGCCGTCAGGGGGCTAAAAATTCAGAAAGAACCACGTGAGTTGCTGAAGAAAATCCCGGGACTAATACTCAAAGAAATGAATGGGGCGAACCAATGCTGTGGTTCAGCGGGTTCCTTTAATTTATCGTATTATCAACTCTCTATGCAGATCCTCGCTAAGAAACTAACGAATATTACAGAGACTGGAGCCGACGTGGTGGCTACTGCATGCCCGGCCTGTGAAATGCAGATCGGGCACGGAGTTCGTCAGAATCACCTGCCGCAAAAAGTAATGCACCCGATCGAATTGCTTAGTGAGGCCTATTTAGCTGGGGATTAAGTGTCATAGATTTCGATAAAGAATAACTTTTATAATAAACAATTTACATCCTATTTGATCGAGTTCAGAAGTAAAAAAGTCTGATGAACCAGGTAGGTTGGAACGGGCAACCAATTAACTCTAATCATGTCCAAGGCCATTATGGAAATTACTTATACCAAAGACGTTTTGGATGATATTTGGTCCAAATATGCGTTTATCACCTCATTGTCTGGAGTTACAACGGCTGGTCGACTTTCCAATGATCAGGTATTGGGTATTGAGTCAACCAAGGAAGTTTTTATGCGGGCTTTAGGGGAAATGCAGAATTTAGCGAGAGCGTACGGAGTCTCCCTACCAGATAATTTTATTGAACAAAATATCACGGCCATTGGAAAGCATCCTAAAGGATCAACGTCTTCTATGAACCAAGATCAAAGGAAAGGATTGCCCTTGGAAGTTGAGAGCCTTCAAGGGGCAGCAATCCGATTAGCCAACCGATATGGTTTAGATCTACCAACAATTTCTACCTTTTACGGGCTCATAACACCGTATGAAAAGGGGAGTAATTGATTTGTTGAAATGGTCAAGTAGGGGTACCTTGTGAAAACTCTATCCCCAAATTTATAAATGTCAAGCAAGAATGAAACAATGTAACTACCGACTTTAAGTGTTGTCCTTCTAAAGAGAACATTGGGGTCGGTTATTTATTTGGCACAAACTTTGCATTAAACAAAAAAAGCTAAAAATATAGCTTTAAAGTTAATCTAGTTTAATTTGATTAAAGGAGATGGGGATAGGTTGAAAAAGCGTATGCTATTAATTAATGCTACAGATAATGTTGGGGTTTTACTGGAAGACGTTAATCAAGGAGACTTTGTAGGGTTTGAGGGTTTAGAACTAATTGCCAATGAAAAAATCGAATTTGCACATAAAATTGCAGTAAGAAACATTAATATTGGTGAGGAAATAACTAAATACGGTGAAGCAATAGGATATGCCCTAAGGCCAATAAATAAGGGCGAATGGATTCATACGCATAACCTAGACTGTAAGCGAGGAAGAATGGGGAGGTCTTGAAGGAATGGAACTAAATATGAAATTTTTAGGTTATGGCCGACCTGATGGTAGTGTTGGCACAAGAAATTATATCGGTATTATCCCTTCAGTTTTTTGTGCAAATCATGTCGCAAAAGCAATTACTCAGAGTATTGAAAATACTGTCGTCCTTTCGCATCCTTTAGGATGTGGCCAGCATGGAGCTGACTTAGAGCAAACCATAAGAACACTTATAGGGATGGGTCTACATCCTAATTTAGGGGCAGTTTTAATTGTAAGCCTTGGATGTGAAAAGCTTCCGCCTAATGAGCTTTATGAGGAGATTAAGAAAAGTGGTAAACCCGTAGAAATACTTAATATTCAGGAAGTTGGCGGCTCTATAAAAGCAATCGAAAAGGGCACAAGAATTGTTAGTACATGGGCTCAAACTTTATTTGCCCAAAAGAAGGAAGAATTTGATCTTAGCCACCTTACCCTTGGATTAAAGTGCGGAGGTACAGACGCTACATCGGGTATTACTGCAAATCCTGCCTTAGGGGTAGCATCAGACATACTAATTAATAATGGTGGATCAGCTATACTTTCAGAGGTAACTGAATTAATTGGAGCTGAACATGTACTTGTCAAAAGGGCAATAAACGAAAAAGTAGCCCAGGCGATGTTAGATGTAATTAATGCTGCTGAAGCAAGGCTAATGGAAAAGACTAAAAATATTGAAAGAACTAGTATTAGAGGAGCATTGGTTTCAAAAGGAAATTATGATGGGGGGGTAAGCTCTGTTGCAGAAAAAGCTCTAGGAGGTATGCATAAATCAGGAACCATGCCCTTTAGGGGAGTGGTAGGGTATGCTGAGAGAATTCCGAGTAAAGGTCTTTATTTAATGGATTCTCCCGGTCAAGATAATGAGGTAGTAACGAGTATGGTGGCTGGTGGTGCCCAAGTAGTTGTTTTTACTACCGGTAGAGGAACACCTACTGGGTTTCCCTTTGTACCTGTAATAAAGGTTACGGGAAATAACCATGTTTTTAATAAGATGATGGAAAATATTGATATTAATGCTGGAACAATAATAGATGGGAGTCAGACGCTTCAAGAGGTGGGGGAAGAGATCTTCAACTCTATTATTGAGGTTTCTTCGGGTAGACTAACTAAAGCAGAAATTCTTAAACATGATGAACTATTTGCTATAAGCAGGCTATAGAGATTGCTAGTGAACAATTAGGAGATGAAAGCATGATCAAAAAAGATAGAAAATACAGGAGCTGGGAAGTAGTTGAAGGAATTGAACATGCAAACTGCAGAGCCCACCTCAAAGCTGTTGGTGTAACTCAAGAAGATTTAACCAAACCATTTATAGGAATAGTTAATTCATATAATGAGATTTTTCCAGGGCATATGCATCTGCAAAATTTGGCCAAATATGTGCGGGATGGTGTAAACGCAGCAGGGGGAGTCCCTTTTGAATTCAATACAATAGCAATTTGTGATGGATTAGCTCAAGCTCATAAGGGCATGTGTTACGTATTGCCGAGTAGGGAGGTAATAGCAGACTCCATTGAGTTAGTAGTCGAAGCTCATAGACTGGACGGTTTAGTTTTCATCGGTGCCTGCGACAAAATAGTTCCGGGGATGCTCATGGCACTTATCCGCTTAAATATACCTGCAGTCTTTCTAACTGGGGGTCCTCAGATGCCTGCCCGTTATAAAGGTAAAGTGTATTCTTCTTATAATCTAAAAGAAGCAGCAGGGCTCTTTAAACGTAATTTGCTCAGTGAAAAAGAATTTTTTGAAATGGAGGATCGTCTTTCCCCGGGTCCTGGCTCTTGCTCTATGATGGGGACAGCAAACACTATGTCTATCGTGGCTGAAGCATTAGGTTTCACAGTACCGGGATGTTCAACCTGCCATGCGGTAGAAGGAAGAAAACTTCAAATGGCAAAAGAAAGTGGACGTTTGGCAGTTAAACTTGTTGAAGAAAACTTGAGACCCTTAGATATTTTGAGCCAGCAATCACTTTTTAATGCCGTTCGAGTAGCCATGGCTGTAGGTGGATCCTCAAACACTTTATTGCATCTTCCTGCTATCGCAAAAGAGGCAAACATGCCCCTGTTATTAGATGATATAGAAATAATAAGCCGAATGACTCCATATCTTACAAAAATTCGCCCTTCAGGAGAACACTCTCTAAAAGACTTAGATGAAGCAGGCGGAATACCTGTAGTTATAAAAGAACTTGGTGAGCTTTTCTATGCTGATGAGTTAACTGTCAATGGTATATCATGGCGAGACATTATAGCTAACACAGAAAACTATGATCAGGATGTAATCCGAACAAGAGAGAATTGTTATAGTGAAGAGGGTAGTATTGCTATCCTGTACGGAAACATAGCTACTGAAGGTTCAGTAGTTAAACAACACGCTGTTGCAAAAGAAATGCTAACTCACCGGGGGCCAGCTAAAGTATTTAACTCAGAAGAAGAAGCTACTGAAGCAATTTTTATGGAGAAAATAAAAATGGGCGACGTTATTGTGATCCGCTTCGAAGGACCCAAAGGAGGACCAGGGATGAGAGAAATGCTAACAGCCACTTCCGCTCTCGTGGGAATGGATTTAGGCAATTCCGTTGCTTTAATAACAGATGGGCGATTTTCTGGGGCTACTAGAGGTCCTTGCATCGGTCATATATCCCCGGAAGCATATGAGGGAGGCCTTATTGCCTTGGTAGAAGAAGGTGACATAATTAGCATTGATATTCCCGGCAGGGTGATTAGCTTGGAAGTTGATTCCTTCGTAATTGAGAAAAGAAGGTCCACTTGGCAACGTCCTGAACATGAACATTTCAAAGGGTATTTACAACGCTATATAAAATCAGTTACATCTGCTAGTAGGGGAGCAGTGTTAGAATAGCTTATTGAAATTGCAATAGCGGTATGGCGATTTTGCTACATGTCCATACTTCTCTACTGGAGTGAATATTAAGAAAATTCAACAAATTGCTGTTGCAAATTTGAGAGAATAAAACTATAGTTATCCATTTAACTATCTGAAAATCACACTAACTAATTTACTGGCATAGTTATTGCAATATTATGAATATAAGATGTTTCCAATATAGAAACTACTGCCGCTAATGACAAATAATAAATGAGGTGCGAAAATGAGGAAGAACTTAAATCCACTATTAAATCCTACTTCGATTGCAATTTTTGGTGCATCAAGCAATTTGAATAAAATAAGCGGGCGACCACTGCGCTATTTGAAAGAGTTTAATTATGAAGGTGAAATTTATCCTATCAATCCAAAGTATAAAGAAATTGCAGGAATCAAGTGCTATCCTTCCCTAGAGTCTATCGGAAAGCCGGTTGATTTAGCTATCGTAGGAGTGCCAGCTGTAAGTGTTCAGGAGATAATGGAGCAGTGTGTTAAATACGGTGTCAAGTCTGTTGTGATTTTTAGCTCTGGCTTCGCTGAGATTGGTGAAAAGGGTGAAAAAATGCAACAAGAGCTTAAAGGATTAATTAATAAAGCTGATATAAGGGTATGTGGACCTAACAGTATAGGGTTTACTAATCTAATTAAGAAGGTGACTGCAACATTCTCTTCACTAGTAGAACGTGTCAAGGAAGATATACCAGGCAATCTGGGTTTTATAACTCAAAGCGGTGCCTTCGGAGTAATAATTTATGCATTGGCCCGTGAGAATAGCAATTTTTTTAGGTATTTTATTAATACAGGGAACGAAGTAGATGTAGATTTTGCAGATTGCTTGCAATATATGGTAGAAGATGAAAGTATAAAAGTGATAGGTGGATACTGTGAAGGAATTAGAGACGGTGAAAAATTTATAAAAGCTGCGGATGCTGCCAGAGAAGCAGGAAAGGCGATTGCTATTTTAAAGGTAGGCCAATCAGCTGTAGGTGCTAAGGCAGCTTCTAAACATACTGGTTCAATTGTAGGCTCAGACAAAGTTTATAATGCTGTTTTTAAACAAAAAGGAATAATTCGAGTAAAAGACTTGAATGATTTATTAGATGTATTGACTATAACATCTAATAATAAATTGCCTGCAAGCAACAGGGTTGGAATTTTTACTATTTCAGGTGGGGCCGGTATCTTATTGGCTGATGTTTGCGAAGAACAAGGGCTAAAGGTTCCGGAACTAACTGGGGAAATCTTTGAAAGAATAAAGAACTTAATTCCCAAGTTTGGCTCAGCAATGAACCCAATTGATGTGACAGCTGAATTAATCAATAACCATGAGTCTATGGAGGAATGTCTAGAAATATTCTTAGAATATGAAGGAATTGATAGTTTAATAATATTTATTAGTTTGTTTGATCATGTTGCAGAGAAGCTGGTCGAGATTATTGGAAGAGTTAATGAAAAAACCAATAAACCAATTATTGTAGCATGGGCCGCAGCAAAAGAAGGAATTATTCATAAATTGAATAGCTTAGGTGTGCCAGCATATCCGGATGCAGGGAGATCTGTAAAGGCATTAAGTGCCATGAATTTTCTTTCTACCTCTTATAAAAAGAAAGCAGAAGTATTAACTAGCACGTTGCATGATCTTGCTAGAACAAAAAATGCCAGAGAATATTTAACCTTAATACGAAGCTCAGAAGAGTGTATACTGACGAAAGATCAAGCGAATAAACTATTATCCTTTTATAATGTTAATTCTCAAACAAACTCTCTCAGTGAAAATCTTAACTCAGAACTTATTGTAAATATTGCTATGCAGATTGACCCCACCTTTGGTCAGATGATATTAATGGGAATAAAAGACAATAGAAGAGAAGGCGAGATTTACTCATTAAGATTAGCACCTATTTCTGAGTTAGAGGCTAGGGAAATGATTGATGAGATAAAATCGATGAACATACCGATCCAAACTGAAAAAATTCTATCAGTAAATAGTGAAGCGTTAATAGGTTCATTAGTATCGATCGTACAACTTTCTTCTGATTTTAAAGAAGAATTAACTGAGCTGGAAATTTTACTATCCTGCAAGGATACAGAGGTTAGCTTGACAGATGTTTCTATATACCTAAATAAATTCTCGCTACTCGCCGAGGCTGTTGTTCATGGATTTTAAGGGGGTTATTAAATGGAATTAGTGGAAGCAGTAAAGAGGAGAAGAAGTATCCGAAGATTCAAACAGGATCCAATAGAAGAAAATCTATTATTAGAATTACTAGAAGCTGCTCGGTTGGCGCCATCAGGCACCAATATTCAACCGTGGAGATTTTTGGCTGTTACTACTAAGGACATGAAAACTAAGCTAGCAGACTGTACATTTAATCTAAACTTTATCATACAAGCTCCAGTTGTAATGGTTTGTTGTGCAGACTTAACTGCTCTGGCATCAAGAGATCAGCGGAGAAAAGAATTACGGGAAGCAGGAGCTTTTGTAGGAACTGATTTAGAGAATATTTCGCTAGAGGATTACCAAAAGAGAGTGCAGAGAGATGATGCTGCAAAACTTGCCTATTTGAATATGAATGTAGCAATTGCAATTGAGCATATGGTTCTAAGGGCTACCGATCTCGGTCTAGGTAGTTGTTGGTTATTGATGTTTGATCAAAAAAAGGTGAAAGAGTTATTAGAGTTACCGGAGAGACTTCATGTAACCGCATTAGTGCCTTTTGGGTACCCTGATCAAGAACCAAATGTCCGGCCTAGAATCCCACTAGAAGATATTTTTTTAGGGAAAGTATAATTTAATTTTGCAATTTTCTAAGAATGAAGGATAAATCCCCTCAGTGATAGAATACGGAAGTATAATCTATCCACAAAACATGGTAGTGAGGGGCGATGATGTGAGTATTATATCTGCTAATGAAGTAATGGAGATGGTAAAACCAGTAGTTGAAAACGAGGACATAGAAATAGTAACCCAACGCCTCCTGACGACTAATGAAGAGGGCTTGCCAGTTGTAACACAGGATAGTAAATTAGTAGGGATTATTACCACTCATTCTATTTTACAGAATGTTTTCGCGTCAGAAAAATTAATAAAAAACTTTATTATACATAACCTGCCTACTGTTCATGTACACACTCCCATCAAAGAAATAGTGTGGGCTGAGCACAAAATATTACCTGTTACAGACAAAAACAATAACTATTTGGGATTAATAAAGAAGAAAACAGAAGACAATAACAAGTTTATTTTGGATTCAAGGCTTGATATTATTTTTTCCTCTAACCAAAGTGGCATTTTAATAATTAATCATCGGGGGATAATTGTATCGTTTAACTCTGCCGCAGAAAGAATCAGTAAATTTCAGCGAGAAAAGGTATTAGGTAAACATCTTGCTGAAGTAAACTTACCAGTTGGTCTCTTAGATGTACTTAAGACAGGAACGTCAGAAATAAGCAAACGGCAGCAATACAATCAAACTACTTTTCTAACAAACCGTAGTCCTATAATAGAAAACGGTAGAATTGTCGGCGCTATTGGCATATTTCAGGATATCTCGAAAATTGAAAGTATAACAGAAAAATTGAAGTTGTCTAAGGAAGCTTTTAACCACTTGCAGGCAATACTAGAGTCTTCTTATGATGGATTTTTAATTACAGATAGAGACGGCACAGTTTTACAAAACAATAAAGCATTTGAACGGTTAACTGGTCTTCCTACTGAGCTTATCGTAGGGAGAAAAATAGAAGAGTGGGTTAAAAATGGTGTATTAAAGCAAGATGTCTCTAAATTAGTTATTCTACGTGGAGGCCCTGTTACAGCTATGGAAACGTCCCCCAAAGGTGATAAACTGATGATCACTGGTAATCCAGTCTATATGAAAAACGGGGAAATAATTCAAATAGTGATAAATGTCAGAGACATAAGCGAACTGTTAGAACTGCGAAAAGAGCTGATAGGCACAAAAGAGTTGGTTGAACGGTTTTCTGGAAAAGACAATAACTCTAAAGACTCCGATATAATAATGAATTCTCAAAAAATGAAGGATCTATTAGATTTATCCTGGAGAATTGCACAGGTAGACTCTACCATTTTAATTAAAGGAGAGTCAGGTGTAGGGAAAGAATTATTTGCTAAATACATCTTTGAAAAGAGCAAACGATATAAGGGTCCATTCATTAGAATTAATTGCGGTGCGATTCCTGAACAGTTACTGGAATCGGAATTATATGGCTACGAATCAGGTGCTTTTACAGGTGCCAAAAAAGGCGGAAAACCTGGTATGTTTGAACTAGCCGATAAGGGTACAATCTTTTTAGATGAGATTGGGGAACTGCCCATTGGCTTACAAGTTAAGCTGCTACGAGTGCTTCAAGAACAGGAATTTGTTAGGGTGGGTGGACTGGAACCTATAAAAGTAGACGTACGCATAATAGCAGCTACCAACAGAAATTTAAATTCATTAATAGCTGAAGGGAAATTTAGAGAAGATTTGTACTTTAGGCTAAATGTAATTCCACTTGAGGTCCCTTCCTTAAGAGAACGTAAAGAAGATTGTATTCCTCTCTTGCATTATTTCTTAAAGAAGTTCTCTGAGAAATATAGTATAAGCAAGACCTTATCCCCGGAAACTATCAACCTGTTAGTAGAGTATGATTGGCCAGGTAATGTCAGAGAACTATCGAATATGATTGAAAGGTTAATTGTTACTACACCTGAAGAAATGGTAAAACCTTATCACCTGCCAAAGAATATTCTGGATTTAGCATATAACGAGGATAAAATCTTTGGAAGTAAAATTAAAAATCTTAAAGATGCTGTTGTTGGATTCGAAAAATCACTTATTAATAAAGCTATCAATAAGCATGGTTCTACTCATAGAGCGGCAGCTATTCTAGGTATCAACCCATCTACCCTCTTTAGAAAACTCAGAGCATAGCTTTTGTTACCTTGGTACAAAAGCCTTATGGATATAAATCCATAAGGCTTTTTTTGGTGCGCCACGCAAGTTGATTAACTTGGTTGTGAAACTTATAGTTTTAAATTTGCAATAGTGTCTTCATATTAAACCGTGAATAGTCTTACGATTAGTCTCCAATTGTCTTATGGCCATAATGCCACAATGTTGTCCTAAAAATGCATGGATACTTTTTCACATTATTAATTATGTAACATAGTAATAGTAAATTTTAGGCATATCGATTAACGAAACTATACCACGTTCATTTTTCGCTACTTTATCATTAATAATTAGACAATTTTCTATTGATGTGAGCAAAATCATTAATTGGCATAATTATTGCAATATTCCAAATAGAAATAATTGTTTGATATGAGAGGGGCGATATAGACTTTATTTGAAGTATAATATTTGTCACAAAAGATTGGAGGTAAATAATGGATTACAAATACATTAAACTAGAAATAAAAAATAAATTAGCTTATGTAATTATTAATCGACCTGAGGTACGCAACGCCTTAAATAAGCAAACTTTGAATGAAATGAAACATGCTTTAGAGGAATTAAGAAATGATGAAAGTATTGGTTGTGTAGTCTTTACAGGAGCTGGAGATAAGTCTTTCGCTGCAGGAGCTGATATTACTCAGTTACAAAATAGAACTATGCTAGAAGTCTTGAAGGGTGGAGGAATGCAGGAGTTTTATGACTATATTGAGGGTTATGATAAGCCGACTATCGCCATGATAAATGGATTTGCCCTCGGTGGGGGTTGTGAGCTCGCAATGGCTTGTGACATCAGGGTGGCATCAAAAAATGCCAAACTAGGACTACCAGAGTTGAATCTTTCAATTATCCCTGGTGCAGGTGGCACACAGAGATTAGCTCGACTAGTAGGCAAGGGTAAGGCCTTAGAAATGATATTGACAGGAAAAATCATACAATGGGAAGAAATGGAACGGATTGGTTTAGTAAGTGAAGTTGTCGAGGCGGACCAACTCCAGCAAAGAGTGGAGGAAATTGCAAACCAAATTTTGTCTAAAGGACCACTGGCTGTAAGGCTAGCAAAACTCTCAGTACAAATGGGTACTGAAACTGATATAAAGACAGGTTTAATGCTTGAAAAACTGTCCTTTGCTATCTTACTTAGTACTGAAGATAAACAAGAGGGAACAAAGGCTTTTATAGAAAAGAGAAAACCTGATTTTAAAGGTAAGTAATATATAAAATTTAATAAAAGAGAGAGGTTATTGCATGAGTATGCTGGAAGGGAAAGTTGCCATCGTAACAGGTTCAAGTAGAGGAATTGGTAAAGCTATAGCTCGGCGCTTCACTCAGGAAGGAGCAAAGGTATGTATCTCTGATATAGATGAAAAAGCGCTTGTGGAGACAGTGAAGGAATTCAAGGAACAAGGATTTGATGTAATAGAGTGTTTAACTGACGTAACTGAAAAAAGTCAAGTAGAGAAAATGGTTGCAGACACTGTGCAGCAGTGGGGACGAGTTGATATTCTAGTCAACAATGCGGGTGTCACAAGAGATAACCTACTCTTTAAAATGACGGATGATGATTGGGAAATGGTCATGGATGTGCATCTGAAAGGGGCATTTTTCTGTAGTCGTGCTGTCCAAAAATACATGGTAACAAAAAAATATGGAAGAATCATCAACATCTCGTCAACATCAGCTTTAGGAAATCGTGGTCAGGCTAATTATGCAACCGCTAAAGCAGGGCTGCAAGGGTTTACAAAAACCCTTGCAATTGAATTGGGCAAGCATGGGATTACCTGTAATTCGGTTGCACCGGGTTTTATTGAGACAGAAATGACCAAAGCAACTGCCGAAAGACTAGGAATGGATTTTGAGGACATGGTCAAAGCAAGAATTACAACTATTCCGGTTGGAAGATCAGGAAAACCAGAAGACGTTGCCAATACAGTGTTATTCTTTGCTGGTGATGATGCAGGGTTTGTAAATGGGCAAGTTATATACGTTGCTGGGGGGCCAAAGGCATAATGGAAGAGCAACACTTATTGGTTAAAGTTGAAGAGGGGATAATGTCCCTTACCTTAAATCGTCCTAAGTCATTAAATGCACTTAGTATTGAAATGCGCCAAGCTCTTATTGAAGCACTGAAAACTGCAGAAAATAACGATCAAGTAAGGGCGGTTATTCTATCTGGTGCAGGCAGCTCTTTTTGCGCCGGCGGGGATGTTAAAGGTATGGGCAATTCCACACCTCTGAAGACGTATAATCGTCTAGAAGGTATTAATAAGTTAATTCTAACTATGACAGAATTAGATAAACCAATAATTGCGGCCGTTCATGGCTATGCAGCAGGCGTTGGCGTATGCTTGGCCATGGCATGTGACCAAGTATTAGCAGCGGATAATAGTAAGTTTGTGTTAAGTTTTTCCAAAGTGGGACTAATTTCTGATGGGGGAGGATTATTTTTCTTACCCCGTACTTTAGGATTGTTAAGGTCGAAAGAGCTTTTGTTTAATGCAGAGCCAATTAGCGCAGCTAAAGCGCTGGATTGGGGCATGGTTAATCGGTTATATCCGGCAGATGAGCTGCACAGTGAAGTGTTGAAATATGCTAAAAAATTAGCCAGTGGTCCAAGTAAGGCTTATGGAATGATTAAAAAGATCGCCAACCGAGCTTTAACAATTGATTTAGCAGAAACTTTAGAGATAGAAAGAACTACTCAAGCTATGATAATTACAACAGAAGATCACCTCGAGGGTGTAGAAGCATTTAAAGAGAAAAGAAAACCTATTTTTAAGGGAAAATAAATATGAACTTTCTATGAACTGACTAGGGGGAGAGAAAATGGAGTTTAAATATAACATCAGAGAATTGAAATTTATCCTAAAGGAATGGCTTCCTACAGATGAAGTGCTTCAGTATGACAGATTTAAAGACTATTTAGATATGAGTTCTATAGACCCTTTGTTGCAGGAAGCATACAAAATAGCTAAGGAAATCGTAAATCCTATTAATGCCCAAGGAGATAAGATCGGCAATAAATTTGAAAACGGTGTAGTAACTCCGCCTCCAGGTTATAAGGAAGTGTACAGATTTTTACAGCAAAACGGCTGGGGATCTAGTGCTGAATGTGTTGAACTAGAAGAGGGTTTGCCACTAATAATCTTTAAAGCAATAAATGAGCTAAACTCCGCTGCATGTCCCGCAGTTGCTTCTAATGTAAAGTTAACAACAGGGGTTGCCAATTTGTTAATCAAATTTGGCAAAGAAGAAATTAAAAAGAGATTTTTACCAAAGCTATTAAATGGAGACTGGCAAGGTACTATGTGTTTAACAGAGCCTAATGCTGGTTCTGATGTTGGGGATGCCATCACTAGGTCATATCCTACGGATGACCCAATGATATACAAAATAAAAGGCTCAAAAATGTTTATCTCTGCTGGAGACACGGGATGTTGCGAAAATACAATTCATATGGTGTTAGCCCGTCCGCAAGGTGGGGCCGCTGGTTCTAGTGGATTAGGACTTTATATAGTTCCTAAACTATGGGTTGAAGAAGATGGAACTATGATTAAAGGTAACGATGTTATAACTATTGGTTTAGAAGAGAAAATGGGGCTACATGGTTCCGCAACCACTATGTTGAATTTTGGTGAAAATGATGAATGCTACGGCATAATGCTAGGAGCAGCCCCGGATGAAAAAGGTAGATCTAAGGGACTTGCTATGATGTTTCACATGATGAATGAATCGCGGATTGGAACTGGTCACAATGCTAATTCTCAAGCCTCAGCGGCCTATTCCTTTGCATCACAATATGCAACTGAACGCATTCAGGGGCGACCATTTGGACAGAGCAAGGGGGAAAGGGTCGAGTTAGTCAAGCACACAGATATTAAACGGATGCTATTAGATATGAAAGCAAGGACAGAAGGTATTAGAGCAATGATTTTCAAAGGATATTATCTTCTCGATGTTGCTGAAAATTCTGGTGATAAAGAAAAAGCAAAGAAATTCAAAGGGATAGCAGAAATCTTTACCCCATTGGTAAAATGCTATGGGAGTGAAACCGCTGCAATTCTAACAGCAGAAGCAATACAAGTTCTTGGTGGTGTAGGTTATACCAAAGAATACCCAGTTGAACAGTATATGAGAGACTCAAAAATCTTAACGATATGGGAAGGAACATCCTTTATTCAGGCTAATGACCTTGTTGGACGTAAATTTAGAATGGAAGATGGGGTCCCCTTTGCTAATTGGATGGCATTGATTAAAGACTTTATATATCAAGACAGAAAGGCTAGTGTTCTCGAAAAAGAGTTTTCACTATTGAAAAAGGCATACCAATGTGTGGAAGAAGTAAAGTCGTTATATGATTCATGGTATGAAAACTTTAACGAGAAAAAAGAATTGATACCACTTTATGCTTTAAGAACACTTTTTGTTTGTAGCCAGGTACAAGTAGCAGAATGCTTGATGGAGCAAGCTCTGATTGCCCAGAAGAAAATTAGTGAATTACCAGAAGATCACTATGATCTTAATTATTACAAGGGCAAAATAGCTAGTGCAAAATATTATGTTAATAATATTTTGCCTAATGCAATTATGTTAGCTACCATTATAAAAAATGCAGACCAAAGTGTCTTGGACTGTCCTGAAGAGGCGCTAATCATAAGCTAATTTATAAAGATAGAGAGAGGATTGATTAAAAATGTCAGAAAATCAAATCGAAAATATTTGCGTTGTAGGTGCAGGGAATATGGGTCACCAGATTGCCCTATCCTCTGCTATCGCGGGATTTAAGGTAACTTGTATTGATTTAAATGAAGAGATTTTAGTTAAGGCAAAGAGCTTTGTGGACTCATACCTACCGGAGCGGGTGAGTAAGGGAAGGTTAACACAAGAGGAAGCAAACGCAGCCCATGCCCGAATTTCCTTCACAAATGATCTAGCAGAGGCCGCAAAGGATGCTGATTTGGTCATTGAGGCTGTTATTGAAAAATTAGAGATAAAAAGAAAAGTCTTTGCTCAGTTAGATGAGGTTTGCCCTCCTCATACTATCTTAGCTACTAACAGCTCTTATATTGTGAGCTCTAAATTAGCAGATGTTACTAAGAGGCCGGAAAAAGTTTGCAATATGCACTTTTTTGTCCCTGCGTTGGTAATGAAGCTAGTTGAAGTTGTGAAAGGTCCACATACTTCTGACGAGACCGCTAATTCAGTAATGGAAATAGCTAAAAAGATGGGTAAAACGCCTGTTTTGTTGCACAAAGAGATTTACGGTTTCTTAGTGAATCGAATTGTAGCAGCTAATAAAAACGAAGCAATGTATTTATATGATATGGGTATCGCATCTTACGAGGACATCGATACTGCTGTTGTCAATGCTTTAGGTCACCCAATGGGTCCCTTTAAACTAATGGATTTAACGGGGATAGATCTTTCCTATTATATTGCTTTAGAAAGATACCAGGATACAGGTGATTCCAAATTTAAACCTTCCCCCATAATAGTGGAAAAATTCCACAAAAAGGAATGGGGTCGTAAAACTGGTAAAGGTTTTTACGATTACAATAAGGATAAAGAAAAGTAATTAAATTATGACATAATGTGCGAGAAAGGAAGTGGATAAAATGAATGAAGTAGTTATTGTTTCAGCTGTAAGAACGCCAATTGCTAAACTTAAAGGAGCTTTAAAAGACTTACACCCCTCTATTTATGGAGGACTTGTAATTAAGGAAGCTATAAGGCGGGCTGGAATTGATGAAGTAGAAGTAGATGATGTGATTTTTGGAAACTGCTTAGCTGGTGGAGGAAATGTGGCAAGGTTGTCCTTGTTACAAGCAGGGTTACCATTATCTGTCCCAGGAGTAACAATTGATAGACAATGTGGATCTGGGATGAATACTGTAGTTCTTGCTGCTCAAGCAATTATGGTGGGCAGTGCGGATATTATTGTGGCTGGTGGTACAGAGAGCATGACCACATCACCGTATCTGATGCCTCCTCCCTCAATTGCTTTTGATAGAACGCCACCAATATTTATAAAGCGTCAATTATCTCCAGAACATATTGGCAATCCTCCAATGGGGATCACCGCAGAAAATCTAGCTGAAAAATATAATATTTCACGAGAGGATCAGGATCAATTTGCCTTAAAAAGCCAAGAAAAGATGCAAGCAGCAATGGAAGCTGGGTTATTCCACGAACAGATTCTTCCTGTGTCCTTAAGAGGTAAAAAGGGTGAGATCATCTTATTTGATAAGGATGAGCATCCCCGTAGCACAACGTTAGAAGCTCTATCTAAATTACCTTCTGTATTCAAACATGGAGGTAGTGTCACAGCTGGCAACTCCTCAGGTGTTAATGATGGGGCATGTGCCTTGGTGTTGATGTCGGCTAAAGAGGCAGAAAAAAGAGGCATAGAACCTCTCGCCAGAGTAACCCACTGGGCAGTAGCTGGAGTTGATCCGAATATTATGGGAATCGGCCCAGTGCCAGCCACACAAAAGGTTTTAAAGAAAGCATTAATAAAGCTTGACGATATAGAATTAGTTGAATTAAATGAAGCATTTGCCGCCCAAGTGCTAGCTTGTGATCGAGAACTTCACTTTGATATGGAAAAGGTAAATGTAACAGGGGGAGCAATAGCCCATGGGCATCCAATAGCTGCCACTGGAGGGATGTTGATAACTAAGCTTATATATGAGCTTAAAAGAAGAAACCTGAAAAAAGGACTTGTTACGGCCTGTATTGGTGGAGGGCAAGGAATCGCTGTAATTATTGAAAGGGCATTCTGATAACCCAAAAACTTACTTCAAAAGTAGAAGGAGAGAAATTTATGGTAACAAATAGAGATGTTGTAATTGTCAGTGCGGCTCGTACACCAATTGGTCGCTCAGGAGGATCACTTAAAGATATTCCTGCTGGTGTTCTTGCTAGTCTTGTTATGAAAGAAGTAATTAACAGAGCTGGGATTTCTGCTGATCTAGTGGAGGACGTAATTATGGGGGAAGTAAGACAGACCTCAGAGTCCTCAAACGTGGCCAGAGTAGCAGCTCTTAGGGCAGGTATTCCTGATACTACACCGGCCTATACAGTTAACCGACTATGTGCTTCTGCTATGCAGGCAATTGCTTCAGGAGTACAGCAGATTGTATTTAATCAAGCTGAGGTAGCAATAGTTGGTGGCGTTGAAAATATGAGCAGAGCCCCCATTTATCTGCGTAGTGCTCGTTTTGGTGAAGGAAATCCGGTCTTGGTGGATTCTAATCTTGAAAATGCCCAGCAGCCTACTGAAATCTTTGGTGCTCACCTGGGTATGGGGATCACGGCTGAAAATGTAGCTTCCAGGTACAATATTAACAGAGAAGACCAGGATGCCTTTGCTCTAGAAAGCCAAAAGAGAGCCCATAAAGCCATACTTGATGGCAAATTTAAAGATGAAATAATCCCTGTAGAAATAAAGCAAAAGAAGCAAACAGTTCTTTTTGAAACTGATGAATTCCCTAGACCAAACACTACAATCGAAGCTCTTGCAAAACTACGTCCAGCCTTTAAAGAGACTGGTACAGTTACGGCAGGAAATGCTTGTGGAAGGAATGACGGTGCTGCAGCAATGTTAATTATGTCTGCAGACAAAGCTAAGTTATTAGGACTTAAACCCCTAGCTCGAATAGTGGATTGGTCGCAAGCGGGTGTTTCTCCTGAAATAATGGGGGTTGGCCCAGTTCCAGCCATTCAAAAACTATTGAAAAGAACTGGTAAACAAATATCAGATATCGGGTTGATAGAGCTCAATGAAGCCTTTGCATCTCAAGCACTAGCTGTTATTAGAGAATGCGGTCTTGATGTTAATAAAGTCAATGTAAACGGTGGTGCTATTGCTCTTGGTCATCCATTAGGTGCTACCGGAGCTAGAATAACAATTACCCTTCTTTACGAAATGCTCCGACGCAAAGAACAGTTCGGAATAGCAACATTATGTGTAGGCGGCGGTCAGGGAATGGCGATCATGATAGAATGCCTCTAATAAAACTAGATCTGGTCTACTATTATACATACATAGAAATCATTCAGAATTAATCTTAGGAGGTTCTTCCTTTTTTATTGGCGAAAAGGTCGTGGGATAGTGAAACCTCAATCAGCAGGTGTTAATTTAGAAATTGGAACCCGAGCAAATAATTCTGTGATTCACCATATTAGAACAAGTTTATGTGCAGTTTTACCCTTACTATTTTTGGTAGCTACGTATCTGACTTTAGACAAACTCATGACGGTTACTATAATTGTTATGGCTATTGTTTTGATACTTAGCTTACCAAAGGCTACAGGATCCTCTAGAATATTAGGCTATTGTTTAATAAGTTTATCTGTACTTATACTTGTTTATTCGGGTAGTGAATTACAGCATTGGGGAGAGGGTATAGCAAAAAACATTGACTTAGTAAGTCTTTTCTTAACAGTGCCATTTTTGAGCATGCCTCTTATCTATGGGAATTACCTATCCTCAGTAGAGAGATTATTCATAATAAAAGTTAAGAAAAACTACCAGGTTTATTGTTTTAGTATGATCATTTCTTTTCTAATGGGAGCAGTGTTTAATCTGGCCACTATGCACATCATTTATCAGCTTTTTTGTCAAAACGGTAGCAAGGAACGTAAGGAACTGATTTTATTAGCTGCCCATAGAGGTTTTACTGCTTGTATATTTTGGTCACCTACTTTTTTTTCAGTAGGACTTGTATTAAGCATGACGGGAGTCCGC
This sequence comes from uncultured Desulfosporosinus sp., assembly GCA_927405585.1. Taxonomy (GTDB): domain Bacteria; phylum Bacillota; class Desulfitobacteriia; order Desulfitobacteriales; family Desulfitobacteriaceae; genus Desulfosporosinus. The sequence goes on along the minus strand of CAKMJS010000101.1, from coordinate 33,156 downwards.
TGGATAGAAATGTTTCCTTATGGATTCACTATAAGTTTAGCTATTCTAGTCTTAGGGTTGATCATAGACGTTATAGATAAAAGGAGAAAAGATTTTCCGGAAGTAATGGAAACCAAGATGGATCTTGAAGATTCCCAAACGCAGTACGAAGAAGTAAATTATAAAAAAATATGGGAATTATTGTTGATAGGTTTTTTAGTACTGATTACAACTATCTTATTAAATACATTATATGGTATTAGCATTCTAGTACTAGTACCTACTGTTGCCATTAGTTTTCCTCTTGTTTGGCTGATTTTCTTAAAGAAAATTACTGTGTTACCTACAATATTTAGAATGTATTATCAAGTCGAATTGCCAAAGCATCATAATGAAATCGTGTTATTCACCAGTATCGGGCTATTGAGCTCAGCTTTAAGTTACTCTGAAGTTGGACTTTACATGGTAGCAGCACTTGAAAAATTGGTAGCCTATGACTCATTTATTACCATGATGGTGATTTCTTTGGCTATTGCAATTCTATTTGTAATAGGAATTAGCCCCATTATTACAATTACTCTTTTTGTAGCCAGCTTGCAGATGTTTTCTGTTATATGGGATCCACTATTTCTAGCCTTGGGATTAATAATAGGTTGGGCATTAGGTATTGTGTTAGCACCGTTTGCCGCTCTTAACTTAGTAGTAGGTATCTTTCTGAACAAAACTCCTTTTGAAGTGGGAATAAAAAATAATTGGCTTTATGCAACGCTAATGTTTCCAATAATTTGGGGATTAATGGCAATATTTTTTAAATATTAGAGTTGGTGTTGGATACAATTTTTCGAAAGGAGGAAGTAAGAAATGTCAGATAAAGTCATTATAACTGCGGCTTTAACCGGTGGACGGATTAGCCAAGAACAAACACCATATATCCCAATTAAGCCTAGAGAAATAATAACTGCTGCAGTAGAGGCCTGGGAAGCTGGAGCTGCAGTTGTACATATTCATGCTCGAGATAATACGGGCGTACAAACTGGAGACATAAATGTTTACCGGGAAATATACGAAAATATAAAGGCTAAGACTAACCTAGTCGTTTGTCTTACTACCAGTGGTAGTGATTTGAGCGAGGAAGAACGACTTGGACCAATAGAACTGCAACCTGAAATGGTTTCGCTGGATGCAGGGACTATGAATTTCGGTGATAGTATTTTCCCTAACTCGCCAGATTTCCTTGCAAAGCTTGCTCGCAAGTGTCTGGACTATAATGTAAAACCTGAAATTGAAGTTTTTGATATAGGGATGATTTATAATACTATTCGTTTGTTGGAAGGAGGCCTGCTTGAACCACCACTACACTTTCAGTTTGTTTTAGGGGTAAAAGGAGGGCTAACTGCAGAAGCAAAGTGGATAGTGCATATGCTGGAGATAATCCCCAAAGAAAGCACCTGGTCTGTTATTGGCGTTGGTAGAGGTCAACTGGCAATGAACATGGTAGGTTTAGCCATGGGAGGACATGTGAGAACTGGCTTAGAAGACAATATTTATTATGCTAGAGGAGAGTTGGCAAAATCTAATGCCCAATTAGTCAAGAGAGTAGTCAGGTTAGCTAAAGAATTTGGACGACCGGTTGCAAGCCCAGATGAAGCCCGAGAGATGCTTAGCTTACGCGGGAGGTATTAAAAATAATATACAGATTGGATTTGAAAAATTACTTGTGCTTATGGTTAGAGGATGAATTGGTTTATGAGAACGGAGGAGATAAATTTAATGACTAGTAAGTCAGCTGATATTAAAGACTTAAGTCCTATAGCTCGACCGAGAAGTGTTGCTATTATAGGTGCATCAAACAATGAATTTTCTGTGAGTGGTCGTCCTTTAAAATACCTTAGACGGGAATTCAAAGGTGGGATTTACCCTGTTAATCCCCGGTATGAAGAAATTCAAGGTTTAAAATGCTATCCATCAATTAAAGATGTACCTGAAGCAGTTGATACGGCTTTAATTGCAGTATCAATTGATAGGTTGTTTGCAATTTTAGAAGAATGCGCTGAGAAAGAAGTCAAAAGCTGTATCATAGTTACGTCTGGTTTTGCGGAGGTGAGCGACGAAACAGGAGCAGTATATCAAAAACAGCTAAAAGATTTTATTGAGCGTACGGGGATGCTGGTATGTGGTCCCAACTGTATAGGGATGGTTAATCTTCCACTAAAAGCTATTACCACTTTTAGTCCGATTTTTGAAAATCACTCCTTTGCCGAAGGAAATGTAGCTTTAGTTTCTCAAAGCGGTGCCTTAGGGCACGCCATGGTTACCATTGCTAGTGAAGCAGGAATTGGCTTCAATTTTATAATCAGTTCTGGTAACGAAGCAGGCTTAACAACAGAGGATTATCTGGAATTTTTAGTACAGGATCCAGAGACAGAAATGATTCTAGGTTATGTCGAAGGATTTCGTGATGCTAATAGGATTTATAACATCGGAAGTAAGGCGCGGGAAAATAGTAAGCCTATCATAATACTTAAAGTAGGGAAAAGCCAGGTAGGGCAAAAGGCTGCTATGTCTCATACTGCTGCTCTAACTGGCTCTAGCGCTATCTATAATACGGTATTTAGGCAGACAGGAATTATTGAGGCTCAAGATATAGATGAACTTGTTGATTACGCAGTAGGCTTCCGTTCTAAAAAATATCCTAAGGGAAGTGGATTAGCTATCGTTACTGCCTCCGGAGGGGCTGGTATTCTGATGGCGGATAAGGCTGAGGAGTACGGCTTAAGTGTTCCTGAGCTTAAACCTGAAACAAGGAGTCAACTTGAGGAGATTATTCCTGCCTTTGGCTCATCGATGAATCCTGTTGATGTAACAGGGCAAATCTTAAATGATACCACAATGTTTAAGAGGTGTATAAACATCTTGCTGAAAGATCCTGAAATCCACATGGTAGTAGTAATGTTATCGACGGCAACAGGAAGCTTGGCAGAACAAATGGCAAACGATATTGCTGATGTGGCGGATAGTACCGATAAGCCCGTAATGGTTATTTGGAGTAGTGGTGCTAGATTTGGCGACAACGGAAAACAAATCTTGGCAGAGCGAAAAGTCCCATGTTATCAAGTGCCTAGTAAGGCTTGTCGAGTTTTAGCTGCTATGAAGAGATATCAGGATTTTCTAGACAGCAAGCATAAGGAGCCTTTGATAAATGACCAACCTATTGATTTGAATTTAGTACTCGAAATTTTGGAGCAAGCTCCTCAGACTATAGGTGAGTACACTGCTAAGCGGGTATTAAAGCAATATGGCATTAGTGTTACAAAAGAAGAAATAGCAAAAAATGCTGAAGAAGCAGTATCTATTGCTCGGAAAATTGGAGGACCTGTTTGTTTAAAAATTGAATCACCTGACATTCTGCATAAATCAGAAGCCAAAGCTATAAGATTAAACTTAAAGTCAGATGATGAAATAATAAGTGCTTTCAATGAGATAATGAACAATGCCAACAACTACAATTCTAATGCTTGGATAAATGGAGTATTAGTACAAGAAATGATTACTGGTGGTCAGGAAGTAATTATTGGAATAAATAATGATCCTCAATTTGGGCCGGTAATCCTTTTTGGCTTAGGAGGAATTTTTGTGGAAATATTAAAGGACGTTTCCCGTCGTGTTCTTCCGTTAACTAAAGAAGGTGCTTATGAAATGGTAAAAGAAATAAAAGCTTATCCATTATTGGTAGGTGCTCGGGGTAGAGAAAAAATGGACATCAATGCTATAGTGGATACTCTGTTTAAGGTAGGGCAATTGGCTGGTGATTTTAAGGATAACATAGCAGAACTAGATATTAATCCGTTATTAGTTTTACCTACAGGTCAAGGCGTTAAAGTAGTTGATTCTATAATAATAAAAAAAACTAAGTAGACCAAGCAAGCGAGAGTGTGGATGGTGGAACCATTTAGGTAAGAGTAATGAAGAAAGAGTTAATTGAGGATTGTGTAACTTAAATTGTCGAAATATTTCTAATAGAGGCAACATTAAAGTATTAAGAACTTAAAATCTTAATCTAATTCACTTGGTAACTTAGCTATCTCAATTTTTGGACAAAGCTATCGTAATTTTGCCATAGCATATTATGATTGAGATATTTGAATTCCAGTTAAAACACCTAGTTGGTTATTGCAAAATTAATATACCGTTCATAATAATAAGGGATAAAAAGCAGTAATTGTTGAATTGTTCTGAATTGGTATAATAATTGCAATATTAATAATATTAAATTTGTATAAAAAAGAGCAATTCTAATTGGAGGTGAAAAGATTGAGCCTTTAGCAGAATGGCAAATATGCCTTCTTGCGACTATTAAGGTGAGAGCCAAGGCTAAAAGCAATAAATAATATATGAACTTAAGTGTTGGAGAGACTACAAATGAAAAGGGGGAAGAAAAGTTGAAGAATAATAAAAGTATTATGATTATAGTGATTCTATTTACAGCTTTAGCATTAGTGGTAAGTGGGTGTGGTAAAAGTAGTACCGTTGCAGGTGGTGGAGAACCGACTAAACCTACTAAACCTACTACTACAATGCATTCTCATATTAGTGGTCCTACAGCGTCTGGCTGGTACCCGATGTCAGTATTGTTTTCAGACATTTGGATGGATGACATTCCTGGCATGAACATAACGGTGGTTGAAGGTGGCGCCATCGGGAATATTAAAGAGGTTAATAAAGGGAAGGATGCCCAATCAGGTTTTGCTTTTGCCTCGGATTTATCAGATGCTATAAATGGTAAAGGAGTTTTTGCGGGAAACAAGCAGGAAAATGTTTTAGCTATGACTGCCCTATATCCGACATGGTGGCAATTTGCCGTTTTGGATAAAAGTCCTATCAAAAGCTTAGAAGATTTTGTCAAGAAGGGAGGATATGCTATTCCGGGTAACCCAGGCGATGCCAGTGAGCTGGCAACTCGAAGAGTGCTAGAAGCTATGGGCTACGGAGAAGCAGAGCTTAAAAAGAATGGAGTAAAAATTGCTTACGGCGGTTATGCAGATGCAGCTAACCAACTTAAAGACGGCATTATCGACATGGTAACTCAAGGTGGCTCACCAAGTGTACCAGGCCTTGCGGAAGTTGATGCATCGAATCCAATCAGGCTGCTACCGATACCACTTGATGTGCTAAAGAAAATTGATGAGAAAGGCTATGGATATACAACTAATGTGCCCCATCCTAAAGGAACATACAAGAAACAGACTGAAGCTGTTCCAACAATTGTAACTATGAGTATCAATGTCGTTAACAAAAACATGGATGAGGAAACAGTATATCAAATGACAAAAGCGATATGGGAAAATTTTGACAGAATTAAGAAAGAGCAACCTGCTCGCGGGGCTATGATGGACAAGGGAATTGGCTATACCGGAATTACCGATCCAACACATTTCCATCCCGGTGCTTTACGTTACTACAAAGAAGTTGGCTTAGCAAAATAATTTTATTAGCAAAAAAGTATCAGTCAAGGAGCAATCTTTTGTAAGCGTCAAATCGCCCCCACCTTGAATTAGGTGAGGGCGATGACATCATCGTTTTGATGGTACAATGCACGAATCGGGGATTGACTTCGGAGTATTGTCTCATGATTTTGGAGCAGTTAATAGGAGGGCGTTATTTGACGCTTACAATCTTTTGCGGGCGGTGAATATATTGGCAACCGAAGACAAAAAACAAGAAGACAAAATAGAAAAGCTTAATTTGGTACTAGAAACGGAGTACCCAGTTTGCAACTTTGAAAAAGCTATTTATAACCCTGATCAAGTGACCACTATTGTCAGAATTGGAAGAATGTTGGTTTCTCTTTTAGCTATTGGATTAGCGCTTTATGTAATCAAATCAGCTGCCTTTGGAGGACTACCTTCCTGGCAGCATAGAGCTTTTTTTACATCGGCGGTATTAGTTTTATGCTATAGCTATGTTCCGTATAGTAAGAAGAATAGGAATAAATTGCATTGGCTGTTTGATTTTGTTCCCCTGATACTTTCGCTGGGAGTCATGGTTTTTTCCCTTACTGCTTTCCCTGAAGTATCTTTAAGACAGGGGGATCCTTCAACAAGTGATATGGTCGTAGGTACAATCATGATTCTTCTCATCATCGAAGGCGTCCGAAGAACTGTTGGAGCTTCTATGGCAATTATGGTTGTTATTTTTTGGGCGTATATTTTTGTTGGTCCGTACTTTCCCGGGCTATTAGCGCACCCGGGGTTTAGCTACGCAAAAAGCATTGATACTATGTTTATTACCACTAATGGGATTTTTACCGCTCCGATATACATCGCATCCACAGTGCTGATTCTCTTTTTGATATTCTGTTCTTTGTTGTTAAAAACAGGAGCTGGGCATTTATTCATCGAGTTAGCCTTTGCTTTAACCGGAAGAGCCCGAGGTGGACCTGCACTGGCAGCAGTTTTGTCCAGCGCTTTGATGGCTACTATTACTGGCAACGGTGCAGCTAATGCCACCATGACTGGATCCTTTACCATACCTCTAATGAAAAAAGTTGGCTACAAGAGGGAATTTGCCGGAGCAGTAGAAGCAGTGGCCTCCCAGGGGGGGCAGATAATGCCGCCTATCATGGGAGCAGCAGCCTTTATTATGGCCGAATATACAGGTATTCCGTTTATCAAAATTGCGGGATATGCCCTAATACCTGCTACACTCTATTTTTTGGTAGCGGCTGTTGTAATCTACCTGGAGGCTCGAAAACTAGGGTTACAAGGTCTGCCTAAGGAACAATTGCCAGTCTTTAGGGATGTTATGAAGAAGCGAGGCTATTTACTACTACCCTTGCTAGTTATCGTTGGCTTTATGGTCGTAGGCTATAGCCCAATGATGGCAGGTCTTTGGGCTATTATTGCGGTTTATTTTATAAGTTTGCTGAAAAAAGCAACAAGAATGAGCTTCATGGTAACTCTTGCAGCACTCGAGGATGGAGTGCGAAGTTCCATTGGAACAGTCATGGCTTGTGCGGGGGCAGGGATCATTACCGGATCAGTAATTATGACAGGATTAGGAATACGTTTTTCTCGGATGGCCATTGATTTGTCCGGCGGTGAACTCCTGCCGATGTTATTACTGATTATGCTCGCATCAATAATATTAGGCATGGGCATGCCCACAGTTTCTGCCTATGTTATCCTGGCAACAGTAGCAGTGGGTTCATTAATAAAACTAGAGGTACCGGTTATAACAGCTCACTTCTTTGTATTTTATTTTGGAATATTCTCTGGAATTACACCCCCGGTAGCCATAACCTCGTACATTACGGCGGGGATAGCCGGAGCTAACCCATTTAAAACATCAATAGAGTCCATGCGGCTTGGATTAGCAGGATTTATATTACCTTTTATTATGGTGTATACTCCAGCACTGATGTTACAAGGTAGCGTACCAGACATTATCCTTGCCACGATCACTTCTATAATAGGTTTAACAGCTTTTGCTGGCTTCATCCAGGGATACTTAATATCGGCAACACCTATTTGGCAAAGGGCTATGCTGTTGGTGTCAGCTTTGGCATTGGTTGATCAGGGATTAGTGACAGATATAATAGGTGTTTCGTTACTGGCATTAGTGCTATTTATTCAGTGGCGTAACCAGAAGTCTAAGGCGAACTATGATTTACCTCTTAATACGTCAGGAAACTAAATCGTATTGCTCTAATTAGCACTAGTTAGTGATAGTTCAACTATACTAGCAAGACACTTAACGCAGTAAATCTTGTTGTCGTTGGGATAACGGAAGTAAATATGCCTGTATCAATGGCTTTCCAAAAGCTGATATCCAGGATGCTATCGAAAAACATCCTGGATATAAATTTAGCCCAAGGGGAGAGTTAGACCGCTCAATATTGTGGATGAGTATAATGAGGAGTTGATTTAATGGAAATAACTATTTCCTCAAAAAGACTGCAGCAAGAGGTTATTCAAACTGAACTATGTACTTCTTGTGGCATGTGTATTGGGCTTTGTCCATATATCAAAAGCTTTAAAGAGAAAACTGCGTTCATTCACCAGTGTCAAGTTGACGATGGTAAATGCTATAACATATGCCCCCGAGGAGAGACTGACTGGCCTCAGATGGATCAGGAGATCTTTGGAAAACAGCGAACGGATCATGTTTTAGGTAACTACAATCAATTACTATTTGCCAGAGCAAAGGAATCTGATTTCTCTCAAAAAGGCCAATACAGTGGACTAACCTCAGCATTAGTAAGCTATGCCTTAAGCATAGGGGAAATTGACGGAGCGGTACTGTCAGGAGGGGAGCCAGGTAAAATGCCGGAACCCACCTTGGCGACTACTAGAGATGATGTCCTAGCTGCTGCAGGTTCAAAATACTCAGCTGTACCAACATTATTGAGCCTAAACAAGGCAATTGAAGAAGGGTTTAAAAACCTTGGGGTGGTTGGAAGACCGTGCCAGGTGCTGGCTGCACGCAAAATGCAACTTCGTTATAATAATCCAAGTGATTTACCAGGAAATAAAATAAAGTTGATAATCGGTCTGTTCTGTTTTTGGGCTCTATCACCGGAGTTTTATGAGTTCCTAGCTGAAAAAACAAAAGGAGCCAATATTGCCAGTCTTGATATTACCACTGAAGACTTAGTAGTTAGAACAAATGGTGAAGAGTTAAAACTGCCGGTGGAAAATATCCGGCGCTTTATTTGTCCTACTTGTCAACAGTGCTTTGACCCTACTTCTGAATTTGCTGATTTGTCGATAGGCTCTACCGAATTTGATCCTGGTTGGAATACCTTAATTATCAGGACGGATAAAGGTCGGGAACTGATAGAACAGTCTATCAAAGACGGTATCATCGAGGTATATACATATCCAGCAGAGCGGATTCCTCTATTACTACAGGCAGTTGGTAATAAGAAAAAACGAGTTCTGGAGGAGTGGGAGCCGACGTATTTAAAGCTTAATGAAAGCTACCACAGAGCCGTGGAAAGGGGTATGTAAGATGAGCATCGATAGTGTAAAAATAGAGCAGCCGGGGAAGAAAGTATTACTCACCGGTAATGAAGCAATAGCCCGTGGGGCAATTGAAGCTGGAATGAAGTATGCAACCTCCTACCCTGGTTCACCGTCAGCAGAAGTACTAGATGTACTTGCCAAAGTGGGAAACCCGTTTGGCATTTACGCTGAATGGTCAACCAACGAAAAGGTAGCTAGTGAAGCGGCGGCAGCTGCTTCCTTTGCGGGAATACGTTCAATGACTATTATGAAGCCGGATGGTTTGAACGTAGCTATCGACTTCTTTACCAGCTTAGCCTATTCAGGTATTAATGCGGGGATGGTAGTAGTACTTGGTGATGACCCTTCTGCTCATTCTAGTATCAAAGAGGAAGATTCCCGTTATCTAGCTAAGCTTTCACGATTACCTATTCTGGAACCTATGAACATTCAAGAAGCTAAGGATTTGACGATTAAAGCCTTTGAATTATCTGAATTCATAGGCTTACCGGTAGTATTAAGAGGTGTAACCCGTATCTGCCATGCTAGTGGATTGGTAACCCTAGGTGACATAGAAAAAGCTAAGGCGCCTGTAAAAGCAGAATTAAAGGAAAAGTTTTTATGTCAACCCCTAGCACATCCCGAATTAGAGCAAAAAGTTAAGAAAGCTGCCCTTTGGGCTGAAAATAATAATACCATAGAGTACTCAGGCCCAGCGAATGCGGAAAGTATTGTTATTGCTACTGGTCCTTGTGCTCTATACGCAAAAGAAGCTTTAATTGAGCTCGGATTAACAGATGAGATAGGAGTCTTGCGCTTAAAAATGAGCTGGCCCTTACCAGATAAAACTTTACTTGGCTATCTAAAAGGCACAAAAGAAGTTATTTTTGCTGAGGAAACAGACCCTTTTATTGAAGAAGGCATTACTAGCTTAGTAGCTTATCACGGGTCAGAAATCGGACCAATTAAGTTTTTTGGAAAGCGTAATGAATACGTGAAAGGACCGATGGGAGCTGGGATTGGCGAGTTAAACACAGATATTTTAATAGACACTTTGGCAGAAATCAAAGGAATTAAACGACCAGACTATTCAGGGTCAACGGCAAGCTGTGTTGAGCATGTCTGTGGTAGCATACCTTTAAGAGACAGGGCCTTTTGTGCAGGGTGTCCTCATCGTGCATCTTATTGGGCTATAAAAGCAGCCTTGAGTCTTGATGGTAATAATGGGTTTGTCCTTGGGGATATTGGTTGCTATGCAATGGGCAGAGGGCCAACAGGCTACAATATGTTGAGCACCGTTCATTCTATGGGTTCTGGTGTAGGTCTTGCTAATGGATTTGGAACAATGCAAAGGTTCGATTTTAAGCAACCGGTAATAGCGGTAGTAGGGGATTCTACCTTTTACCATGCAGTGATTCCTGCCCTTATTAATGCAAAACACAACAGTGCTAAATTCCTGTGTGTAATATTGGATAATTCTACTACAGCTATGACTGGTCATCAACCACACTCCGGTTCAGTCATCGATGCCAGAGGGGTTGATGCCCCTGCTTTGAGCATTGAAAAAATTATTTCAGGAATTGAAATACCGTATACAATTGCCGACCCCTACGACGTAAACGATACAATCGACGTTATTTTAGCAAAACTCCCTGAGCCTGGGCCTAAAGTTTTAATATTAAGGCAAGAGTGTGTTTTATTAAAATCAAAGGTTGGGAAAAATCAAAAGATGTATATTGATCAAACGTTATGTCTTGGCAGTAAGTGTGGTTGTGGTGATCTCTGCAGCAGAGCATTTAACTGCCCGGCTAATATTAATGCCCCAGAGCAAGGCAAGATGATTGACCAGGCACTTTGTGTTGGTTGTGGTGTTTGTGCCACATTATGTCCTACTCATGCTATCAAATTGGTAGAGGGGAGCTGAATGATGGTGTTTGATAAATTAAACGTAATTATAGCAGGTGTAGGCGGACAGGGAAATGTGCTGGCATCTCAACTGATTGCTTTGGCGGCTGTCGAGGCGGGTTATGAAGTTACAGTAGGAGAGACTTTCGGTGCTTCACAACGGGGTGGTTCGGTTATGAGTCATGTTCGTTTAAATAGTAAGAATAGTTTAGGACCACTAATACCTAAAGGAATGGCAGATGTTATTGTTGGCTTTGAACCCATGGAAACTTTACGTATTCTAGGAGTATACGGAAATCCGAGGACAAAAGTATTAGTTAACACTCGTCCTGTCTACCCCATTAAAGTATTAGCTGGCGAACAAGTGTATCCTAATTTAAATACTATCCTTCAAGGTATTAAAGAACACGTTGCTATTATGGTGTCTATAAATGCCACTGACATAGCCTTAGAAGTAGGTAAAGCAGTTGTGGCAAACATGGTTATGGTAGGAGCTCTATCCGGAACTGGCTTTGTACCAATAAAACAGGAGCATTTTCTTAAAGTTATTAAGAATCATTTTGGTGAGAAATTGCTCGAGATGAATGAAAAGGCTTTCTTTTTGGGCTTAAATAATGTGGTGCAAAGGATTAAGTAAGTATCGGGAGGGAGAAAATGAACGTATTTGACTTATTTAGCTTAAGGGGTAAGGTGGCACTGATTACTGGAGGAGGAGCAGGACTTGGGCAACAAATTGCTGAAGCTTTTGCTGAAGCTGGATGCAATATTGTTGTCTGTTCTCGCAACCTGGAAAATTGCGAGGAAGTGGCCCAACAATTAAGTAAAAATGACATTAAGACCATGGCGCTTGCTTGTGACGTTACTCAAAAGTCAAATGTTGAAAAAGTAGTCGATCAAGTATTGGCTGAATTTGGAAAAATAGATATTTTGGTTAATAATAGCGGAGCTACCTGGGGAGCACCTGTAGAGGAAATGCCCTTGGAAGCCTGGCAAAAGGTTATGAATGTTAATGTAACTGGAACTTTTTTAATGTCACAAAAAGTGGGTAAAGCAATGATCCAGAATAAATATGGCAAAATTATTAATATTGCCTCAGCCGCTGGTATAAGAGCCAGACCTGCTGAAGCGCTTAATGCGATAGGTTACAGTACAAGTAAGGCGGCAGTAATTCATTTCACCAAAGATTTGGCTATGAAGTGGGCTCGACATGGTATTTATGTTAATGCAATAGCACCTGGAATTTTCCCCACTAAAATGACAAAAGCCGTTTTAGAAAATCGGTTAGATAAAATCACGTTCAGTATTCCCCTTAAAAAAATTGGAGATAACAATGCTCTAAAAGGAGCAGCTTTATATCTTGCTTCTGAAGCCAGTGATTTTGTGACGGGTCATATCCTTTCAGTAGATGGAGGTAGTACCATATAGGTATTGTATACTATTTTTAATTAGATTCTAAGTGGAGGAATATCAATGTTTGAACCGATAGATGTAAAGATTGATGGTGGGTATGACATTGATCTACCAAGGTTATTTTATGTGCGGCAGAAATTTAAAACAACGAAGGTGAAAAATATCAGTGAAGCAATTAAGCTGGAATTTAGCAGGGAGGAAATAAAGCAGCTAATTAAACCTGGTCAGAAAATTGCAGTTGCTGTTGGTAGCCGTGGAATAGCGAATTTAAAAGAAATTATAATAGAAACAATATTAAACCTTAAAGCGGCAGGAACAAATCCTTTTATTATTCCTGCGATGGGTAGCCATGGTGGCGCAACGCAAGAAGGGCAAGCTCAGGTACTGGCTAGATATGGAATTACAGAAGAACAAATAGGCGTACCGATAGTTTCATCCATGGACACTGTAAGAATTGCTACAACTATCACAGATATACCCGTTTTCTTTGATAAAGTAGCCTATCAGGCTGATGGAATTGTGATAATCAACCGGGTTAAACCACATACAAGTTTTAAAGGTCCTATTGAAAGCGGATTAATGAAAATGCTAGCAATTGGATTGGGAAATCATAAAGGAGCGTCCTATATCCATTCTTTAGGCTTTGAGGAGTTTAACCAAGTCATTCCAGAGGTAGGCAAACTAGTTTTGGAAAAGACGAAGGTTTTATTTGGAGTAGCTATTTTAGAAAATGCTTATGATGAAACGGCTCGAATTGAATTAGTCTCAGCTAGCCGAATTATTGACAGGGAACCAGAATTGCTTCAAGAGGCAAAAGAGTATATGCCAAGAATTATTCTGCGAAATTTTGACGTATTAGTAATAGAAGAAATTGGAAAAGAGATTAGCGGAGCAGGCATGGATCCCAATATTGTGGGAAGGCGAGGCGTGAATTCCGCAGGTTTTGATGCCCCGAATTTCCAAAAAATAGTTGTGTTAGACTTAACAGATAAAACAAATGGGAACGGCTTGGGAATAGGGTTGGCTGATGTAACCACAAGGAAATTGGTAAATAAAATCAACTTTAGCTATGTCTATGCAAATGCAATTACATCAACATCTTTAAATGCTGCAAAAATACCCATTGTGATGAATACTGAAAAGGAAGCAATTATAGTTGCTTTAAGGACGTGTAATCGGATTACAATTTCTCAAGCCAAGATAGTCTTAATAAAAAATACTCTAGAATTAGATAGAATTCTTGTCTCGGAATCTGCCTTAGAAGATATAAAGACTAGGAGCGACATAGAAGTATTAGGCGAGGCAAAAGATATTGGTTTCGATGTACAAGGTAACTTATTAGTAAAGCCTTCCTTGTTGTTTTGAAAAATTATGCTATAAAATCTAAATATATTTGAAGGAGTAATATGTATGAGTCAGTTATTTGTTCCACCTGAGTATTACCAAAGTAGCAATGTGATTAGCCAGTTGGGCGATATTTGTAGAAAGCTGGGCAAACGGGCAGTCTTAATTGGGGGCAAAACAGCACTGCAAGTAACTAAACAAAAAATTAGTGATTCATTGGCCAGATCGCAGGTAGAGATTGTTGATTTATTATTGTATGGGGAAGAATGTACATGGGATAATGTAAATAAGCTCACTCAAAAGGTAAGTGAGTTAAAAGCAGATTTGATAGTTAGCATAGGTGGGGGTAAGTCACTTGACACAGGGAAAGCTGCTGCATATAAAAGTGAACTTCCAATTGTTACAGTGCCTACGATCGCAGGCACTTGCGCAGCTTTTACTCCATTATCGATAATTCATACTCCTCAAGGGTCTCATTTAATAAGTTCTCCTGAGTCAGCATTACCAGCAGCGATTTTTGTTGATACAGATATAATTGCCAAAGCACCTAGTCGTTTATTGTGTTCAGGAATGGGCGATACGCTAGCAAAGTGGTATGAGTTGCGGGCAATTGCCAGTGCTATTCCAAGAACTAGCTTGAATACGGGTGCTCTAGCTTTGGGGCATGCATGCCTTGAAATAATAACTGAGTTCGGTAGTAAGGCAATAATCTCAGTGGACAAAAAAGAAGTTAGTGAGGCCCTGGAACAAGTAGTGGAGGCTATTATTTGGCTTGCTGGGATATCAAGCATTTTAGGTGGAGAAAAATGTAGAGGTGCGGCAGCCCATGCTGTTTATTCAGGCTTGACCAATATCAAGGAAGCCCATAAAATGTATCATGGAGAATTGGTTGGGTTTGGAAATCTGTGTTTAATAGAAATGGAAGGACGTCCAGAAAAGGAGATTACGCAGGCAATTAAGCTGGCTAACTCTATTAATGTTCCTATTACCTTTAAGCAGATTGGTACATTAACTGAGGAAGATATTAAATTGGCCGCAAGAGCTGCTACCAATTCAAGGGCAATGGGTTTTATGCCTATAAAGATAGATGAAGAGATGACTTTAAAGGCAATGTATGCAATTGATAAAAAAGGCAGGAAATTTTTAGAAACGTAAATAATTAAGACTTATATTTTAAAAAAGGAGGGTGTGTGGTTGAAAAATAGTGGGATTATGGGGCATATTCGTCCTGTAGATAACATCTGGCCTAAACTAGCTGAGACATGACGGTAGCGAAGGGTTAATCTGCATCATCATCTAAAAATAATCAAGCTGGAAATTAGGGAAGTATAATTTAAAAAGAAACGCTGGAGTTTCCTTTATTGTGTGGCATCCAGCGTTCTTTTCGTTCATTCTTGCCAAACTCACCTTAATTAGCTTATAATATGTCTGAAGATTACATAAATAATCATGAGATAGATTGGAGCGATAGGGTGGTTGGCAAGAAGACCCATGATTTTCTAATTGTCAGTAAGAATATTTTGCCGGAAGCCATTTTAAAGACTGCACAAGCCAAAGAACTCCTTGTTAAAGGGGAGGTTTATACGATCAACGACGCAGTAGAGCGGGTCGGGCTTAGTCGAAGCGCTTATTATAAATATAAGGATGGTGTGTTCCCGTTTTATGAGGCGAGCAGGGAAAGGATTATTACGATTTCTCTGACCTTAGAAAATAAAGCAGGCGTGCTCTCTCATGTTCTTAATTTCATTGCCTCCGTCAAAGGGAACGTCCTAACCATTAATCAAGGGATTCCACTGCAAGGAATTGCCAATGTCTCCGTCTCCCTAGAAACCGCTGGAATGGTTGATACCCCAGAAAATTTATTGTCTGGGCTTGGCGAGATTGATGGGGTAAGAAAGATTGAATTAATCGGACAAAGTTAGAACAAATTAGGACAAGTTAGGGTTGCGTTGGAAGATCTAATATGATATCCTTTAAAAGCCTTCTTCGTGAAGGACTTAGTCGGGGCGTGGCTCAGTTTGGCAGAGCGCTACCTTGGGGTGGTAGAGGCCGTGAGTTCGAATCTCGCCGCTCCGACCAGTAAATTCGACGGTCCTAGGGTTTTTAGTTAGGCACGAAAAAACGAAATGCCCAACAAATGCCCTACAAACCTTTGCATCATAGTGACTCGCTTAATCGGAAGATAGGCGGGTCTCTTTTTTTTGTGTTTTTAACAATTCTTTATTCTGGTAACTTGATCAATTCGACAATATTCCCCTTGAAGTCGGCAAGAACATATGTTCTAATATATAAAGACAAGCGTTCTGCAAGAGGGGCTGAATTCTGAGAATACAGAAGCAAACAAGCAGACCGAGGATCAGTTTGGTAATGATTTTCTCAGCGAATTCTCAGGATTTCGATTTTGATATATCCTGATACCCTCTTACGATAAGCGAATTATGAGGAGTGGTAATGTGAGTAAGAGTACCGAGCGATGTTCGAATATCATAGAGTTGGGTAAATACTTCCGTATTAGCTATGACAAGGCGATGGACATAGCAAATATTCCGGGCTTCCCAAGGGCCATATTTATGAACGAAAAACCTTTTCCCAAAGCTCAAATAGTAGCATGGGCATCGCAACGCCTGGACCCATAGCAATCATTATGATCGGGTATCCTTCCTTCGTGGGAGGATATTTTTCGTACTATTTTAGTATCACGAATTAAGTTCGTGAAAGATGCCAAGGGGATTGAAATAAATTATGTAGTCTTCTTGGCTAACGCATAGACCGTATTTCTCTTGGTAGTGTTTTAGTGCATCCTGTAGAAAATCTTCCGTCACAAATAGAAAATCAGCTAAGTCATAACAGTTCTGTACCCCGGCCTTGTAGGCTTTAATCAGTTTTTCTAGGGATACTAATTTTTCATAGGCCCAATTTCTAGCTCTTTTTTCTTGCTGGATATTGGTGACGTTTTTTTGGTTCAAAATATTTCCGGAGGTTGTACGATAATGCCCGTATTCTTCAGCGAGGATACAGGCTTTTTCTTTATCCGTTGCAATCGACTTGTAGTTAATTGCTATTACGTTATCAACGCAAAGTCCCTTCAGTGCACGGCTACAGAAGCTATGTTCAATGACCTCAACGCCTTCTTTTGCCAGTTCTAAAACTAAACTGTCATACGTCATACGACAACTCCTCGTGCTACGATTGCTGTTTCTTTCTTCTAGAAGTCAGGAAGCTAATAAAATGATCGATTTCTTCCATTTCTTCCTCAGTAAACTCCGTATTTTCAAAATGCGCTGCAATTGTAGTAGGGATGTGCTTTGGTTCAATAGGCTTTACAGAGTTAGAGCTTGTGTCTGGAATGGAGATTGCTTTATTGCCAAAGACAATGTCGTCTGGCGAATTTGTTTTTCCAATGATGTAATCCCACGTACAGTTAAAGTAATCGCAAAGCTTAAACATAGTATTTTCATCAGGTAACTTATTGGTGCGTATACGCTCCATCGAATCGTTAGATAGTTTTAAGGATTCGCTAAGAGCTTCTAGGGATACACCCTTAGCCTTGCAGGCCTGCTGGAGATTACGAAAATCTATCTCATGATCATCTAACAAGCAACTCACAGCAATACCTAAAGCTTGAGCAAGATCCATGAGCGTGGACAAGCTTGGGTTATACCGGTTAGCTTCCACGTCAGCAAGATATGACCTCGAAATACCAGCGTTTGTCGCAAGCTTAACTTGCGTAAGACCTTTCTGATTTCTGAATCGTTTAAGGCGAGCACCTATACTCATGGTAGTATCTAACCTCCCTGATTTTGGTTTGTCTGTCCGTCATTTATAGTATAAGACTTAATAGTCGGAATTACAAGTATAAAAATTTGTAATAATGGACGGATGAACAAGTAATGTGTCGTAAATGCAAGAGCTTATTAGCTAATCCGGTCAATACAGGGAATAGCGGCCTTGAGGCAATGACGGACATGCAATATAATTGCCTTAGATCGTTAACGAAAGGAGAGAAGATATGACGAGCAAGAAGGTGATCGACAAACGAAAGTTAGGCGAAGCAATTTCTAGTAAGCGGAAAAAGCTTGGCCTAACGCAGGAAGGACTTAGTATCAAGACTGGTTTATCGAGAAGCTTCATCGCGGATACGGAGGCTGGACGATACACACCGTCCTTAAATTCTTTGTATAAGATTGCCAAAGCCCTCAAGAGCGATCTTAATTTTTTGCTCAAGATGACGGAAATACAATATAGCATAGAGGACGCCTAAACCATGGAGAGTCCCTTGAACGAAAGGAGGTGAGAACTATGGAAAAACGCGTATGCCCAGCATGCCATAACTCGGCCTACTCAACTGATCCCGCGAACCTATGGGTCTGTCCGTATTGTGGAGCGGAGATACCTTACCGAGCTAAAGCTGAATAACTGTGGGAGGTGGTAACATGCTCAGGACAAGAAAAAGCCCTCCGCGCCAACGGAGAGCCTAAGAGAAAAGAAATCACTTAGATTGTACCATGGTTCGAGGAAATCGTCACGATCAATCCTGAAGGGGTGAAAGGATTGTGGAGGATAGATGCTACTTGAAACGAACCTTGGAAGAATTCTACAAGGATGAATACGATGGGGAGGATGAGTTAGATTGAAAATCTCAAGACTAGAGGTCAGTAATTTTGTGGGAATCTCGGAATTTAAGGTTGATCTCGGTAAAATCAATATCCTAACCGGCCGGATGGGGTCTGGTAAAACCAGTATCATCGAAGCCATCGAAAAAGGCTTCAGCAATAAAAGCCAACGGATGGAAGTCATCCGCCACGGTACAGACGATGCAACGATCTTTATTAAGACCGATGATGGTCTGGAGATCGATCGTAAACTGCGGGCGAACAAAGCGGACTATTTGAAAGTTCGAAAGGCCGGTCAAGCCGTCCCGAGCACGGAGAGATTTTTGAAGCAATTCTTAAGTGGCGAGCTTTTTAAACCTTTGGAATTTTGTACGAAAACTTCCGTGGAGCAGGCCAAAATCATTCTGAACATGTTGGAGATCCCCTGGACAATGGACGACATCTCGAACTGGTTCGGTGAGATCCCGACCGACGTGAATTACGAGGAGCATATTCTGCAAGTCCTTGGCCAGATTGTGAAGAATTACTTCAACCACCGGGAAGTGGTCAATCGTGACATCGTGGTCGTTAAAGCTCAAGTGACCGGCTACAAAAACGAACTTCCAGCCCATTACGACGGGGAAGAATGGCGATCGAAAAAAGTCTCTGAGTTTTATAAAGCGGTCTCGGATGCCGAGCACCTCAATCAGCAGAGAGAAAATGCTAAGGCCATGATCGAAGGACAAGAGGAGCGTATTGCTACAGTAAAGGCTGAGGCCGAGGCTGAAAAGCAAACCAAACGGAACGAGATGAACCAAAGGCGACACGAGATAGAGGAAGACCGACAAGCTATGACCCACAAGATGGAGCGAGCGAACAGCTCTATTTCTCAGCAGGACCTCTTGATCCAGCAGTCCGATGATGCCTATACCCTCGAGCTGGAACGCAAGTATCTAGAGCTTAGGGATGAATATGCGATTAAGAAAGACCGGGCCAGGCAGGAGATCCAACGTGGAGTCAAGGAGCTAGAACAACAGGTCGCCGACTATGAAAAAACAATCTATGGGAAGGACTTGGAACTGGCGTCCCTCGTAGGGATCGAAGAGAACGCGCTGCTCAGCATTGGAGAAAAAGCAGACGAGCGGATCAAGACGGTCGAGGCCAAGATCGAGAGCTCACGAAAAGTCCTTGCCGAGACAGTAGAAGTCGACGTTGAGCCCTTAAGCCGAGCTGCCGCCGAGGTTGCGCACATGCAGAGCTTCCTGCGCGATTACGACCTGATGGCTTCTCTAATTCGTGAGAAATTAGCGCCACTCGAGGAACTCTCCAAGCTCTTGACGGCTCGAATCGAAAAGGGCCGCAAGATGCCCACGGAGTTACTGAAGATCGCTGCGCTGCCGATTCCAGGAATCTCCGTAGACGGGGAGGGGCAAATCCGAATTGGGAAGACGCTGATTGACGGGCTGAGCGAAGGAGAACAACTAGAACTCGCCTTCCGAGTCGCCAAAGCTCAAGCCGGGCAATTAAAATTGATCTGCCTCGATGGCTGGAACAAGATCAACCCGTCGGCGCGAACCTGGATTGAAAAGGAAATCCAGGAGGATGAGTTTCAATACGTCGTGGTATCGACCGAGGATGGGGACCTGACCATGAACGTCTCGGAGGGAACTGTCAAGGAGGGCGAGTAATGCTTGTATTGACGCAGGACAATTATCATAGTATCCAAGCCAATCTGGACTATCTATCGCGCAGCCAGTATGTGGGCTTTGTATACGAGTGCGAGGCCAAAGAAATGGCCAAGTTAGCCGATGTCTGGGTGGACGTGCCAACGACTGCCCAGCAGGTGGGTCAATATGTGCATAGCTGGAATGCCGGCAAGCAATTTGAATTTATGCTAAAGCACCGAACCATGTTTACCAAAGCGCTTACCTTGAGAGCGGACTATCTCGTCGCGAATACGATGATTGACTGCCTTGAGGAAGATCCGTTGGTGATGTCTACCCTCGAAGGGGAAAAGGACAGAATCCTGACGGCGGAACTATATGGTGTAACATGGAAGGTTATGGCCAATGTCCTGAGCAGTGATCGCCGCCAGATAATTGACCTAGCAACCACGAGGAGTATCACAGAGAAGGTGTGGGATGAGGGGACTCGGCACCACGTATCTTTCCTTGAACTCTACAAATATCCCCTCAAAGCTGCAATCTATACCGAGGTTGAGCGAATCGCCAGGGGAAGAGCCTTCGGGGACTGGTCAGAGTATCTGCTCGTAGCGGTCAGTAAGGAGAAGTATCCCGATAAAGCCTTAATTCGCTTGACAGACCCGGCGAGATGGGTCACAGAACTGACAGAGGTGGAGCGAAATATGCCCAGACTCATCGCACTCAAAACAGGGCTCGCTGAGCCGATTAGGTGCGAGAGGTGCGACTACTGTCGAGCGACTAAAGTCTTAACGGGAGCTGTTCACTACTTGGAAGTAGCCGATTAATTATACCTAGGAACATGGTTCTAGGTAAGTTTTAGGGAAGGGAGTGTTGTACTTACATGGCAAGACCCCAAAAGGAAGGAATGGATTATTTCCCACACGATAACGATGCGGTGAATGATGAGAAGATTGAAGCGCTCAGAGTTTTATATGGGAACGATGGCTATGCTTTTTACTTTATCCTCCTAGAAAGGATTTACAGAACGGCAGAGTTTGAGCTCGACATATCTGACGCAGAAACGATCCAGATACTCTGTAAGAAAGTAGCAGTAACGGAAGAGCAATTCAACAGAATGCTTGAAACAGCTTTAAAACGCAGGTGTTTTGATCGAGAAGCCTATGAACAACGAGGGGTTTTAACCAGCTCAGGCATTAAGAAAAGGGCCTCAGTTGTGATTGGAAATCGTGAAAGCATGCGATCAAAGTACAGAAAAGCTTCAGAAACTACCCCGGAAACTACTCCAGAAACTAGGACAGAAACGCCACAAAGTAAAGGAAAGGAGAGTAAAGGAAAGGAAAGAAGAGAAGAGGAGAGATTACAGGGACGTAAAGAAGAGAAAGGCGCGAAGCTGGAAGTCGTGAAAAATGTCTATGGTGAAAAGGTGCGCTTACTCGAATCGGAATACGGTAAGTTAATCGCTCAACATGGGGAAGCAGAAACGAAGCAGATGATCTCCATCCTGGATAACTGGTACCTCACCAAAGGCAACAAGCCGAACACGTCTGATTACCACACGATGGTCGGAGTTGGCTGGGTGCTGAAGCGACTCAATGAAGATAAGCAAAGACTGCGAGGAAGCCCGGGGAAGCAAACCAACAGACCAAGATCCTTTGATGCCATCGATCAATGGGCAGCCATGACGAAGGGGATGTACGAATGAGGAACCCTGTGAAGATTGAGTTTAAGGAGGTAAAACCATGCTTCCTCAATTATTTAACTACGAAGGTCACCCAATTAGAACCGAGGTCAGGGATGGTATGCCCTGGTTTGTCGTGAAAGACATCTGCGACATTCTTGAAATACTCAACAATCGCGAGGCTTACTCCAAGCTCGATCACGATGAAAAGAGTGTCGCTTTAACTGACACCCCTGGTGGTAAACAAAAGATGCAAGTTGTGAACGAATATGGCATCTACTCTCTGGTCTTGGCAAGTCGTAAGCCCGAAGCAAAAGTCTTCAAGCGTTGGATTATCCATGAAGTAATTCCCACCATCCGAAAGACTGGCTCTTATTCAACTGGGCTCACGACCGTCGAAGCCTTGTTGCAATCGGTCCAACTCCTAGCCCAGCAAGAGCGCGAACTGAATGAAGTAAAGCATGCCCAATATGAAAGCCAAGCAGCCTTGGTGGAGCATGAATTCGCGCTGACTGCCCTCGACCAAAGGGTTACCCAAGAAATCACGCTAACCACCCGGGAGCAAAAGCAGATCCAAGGGGCCGTTAATTCCAGAGCACACACCCTAGGTCGTCTCGATCTGTATCGACCGATTTATGGAGCGCTGAAAAAGCAGTTCGGGATTCCAAGCTACCGGGATCTGAAGAGATCCGATCTGACCAAGGCCTTCGAGTTTATCCGATGGTGGTCGCCAAGAATTCATTAAGAGAGATACATTATTAAATTTAACAAAATCTTATGCTGTCATTAAACCCAGCAATGCTAAAGGGGATGGACGAATGAACCAGGCAGAATTTCAGAAATTCTTCCGATACATTACCAGTGTGACTACAGACATAAATCCTTCTCCCGAGAGAACGCAAGTCTACTGGGACATGTTGAACGACTTAGAGTTTGAAGTGGCAATGGTGGGTGGACAACGAATTATTGCCACTCTTGAAAATCCCTTCTTGCCGATGCCGGCGGTCTTTCGAAAGGCAGGCCTAGAGGTGACCGGGCGGGAAACGCTTCCCTGGCCGGAAGCCTACGAACAAGTCTTAAGGGCAGTCAGGAACTTCGGCGTGCATCGAGGCGAAGAAGCCCTCGAATCACTCACGCCGCTGAATAGGGCAGCCATGAAAGCGTTGGGAGGATTTCAAGCCTTCTGTCTCAACGAGGAGAATGATATGAACAGAGCACAGTTCCGCATGGCTTATGAAACCTTAGCAAAGCGTGAGATGATGGACGCCAAAACCCCGCAAAAGCTAAGGGATCTCATGGCAGGATTGGGAAATAGTCCAGTTCTGGAACTTCCAAAGCCTTCGTTAAGCAACCGTAATGTTCGAGTGGCCGACGACGAGGAACTTGAAGACATGGAAGACATGGAAGACATTGAATCTAGATCGAACCAAATCAGGGAGTTGTTAGCCAGGGCCGTTATAACTAGCCGGCTGCAAACGCCCGAGCCCAGGCAGAATACACAGATGGTGGGACAGTGAACTTAAAATAATCTCAATAGTTTAATAAATATGTCTTGATAATATTGTAATGGACGTGTTATAATAGAACAAAAGTAGAACATATGTTCGTATAGAGAAGGGCAGATCTTTAACGAATAGTTTTACCTTTTTAGTAAACCTTGACCGAAGGGAGGTGATATGAATGGCTGTTCTTGCTTCAACAAAAGACACCGTTATGGTACTAGATGTTCAAATTGACTCGACTCCAGAAGGATCTCCGATCTTTTCGACTCGCAGTTATCCAAATGTTAAATTCGAAACTCCAGATCAAGATATCTTGGATGTGGCAACTGCTATGCAAGCCCTTTCCGAAGACCCTTTGATCAATGTACGCCGAGACAATCGCATTGATTTAGTGGACGACGGGCTATAATTCAGAACGCATTAAAGCTACTAAAGCCGAAAGGAAAGGAGGATAACTATGGCAGTTGGTACAGTATCTAAAAAAGTTCTGCGAATGACCTTTATCACCGATGTAGGAGGTTCGGTAAGTTACACCTTGAACAAACCGTTGCCAGATTTGACGGCTGCAACGGTCCAGGCGTATATGAATCTGGTGATTGCGAAGAATCTTTTCACATCCACCAGCGGCGATCTCATTGGTATTAAAGATATCTCGATCGTCGATACCACGACTCAGGATTTGTATGATGCACCGATCGTCTAGAATCACAGAGTGATAACTCGGGCAGGGATATCGTTCGAATTGGGTTATTAAAAGACGAGTGCAGGACGTAGGTGGAGAGGCGAATTCGCCTCTCCATATCGCATTATAGCCACTAGTCTGAACTCAATGTTATGGTCCATAAATGAAACGTCGCAGAAAGGAGAGAGGTTCGTATGGATGAGATGTTAAAGCTGGTCGCTAATTTTGGTTTCCCAATCGTCGTGAGTGCATATTTGTTGGTGCGAATAGAAGGAAAATTAAGCGATCTCACGCTCAGTATCACGGAACTTGCCAAGGCCATTGCTGTTATGAAGGCATAATGCCCTGATCAGCGCTGTCAACGCTTCGACTCAGCGAGCCCTGCCGGTATCCACCGGATGATGGGCTCTTTTGTTTAATCTACAAATTTTTGACTAGGGGGTATCTATTTGAAGAGGATATACATCAGCCCAAGCAGTCAGGAGCATAACCTAGGCATAGGGCCATTTGGAACAGAAGAGGTGGAAATGAACAAGATTGCCGATGTCCTGATACCCATGCTTACGCACGATGGTCGCTTTGACATTAAGAGAAATACGCCCGATATGACCGTCAATCAAATGGCTAAGGATTCAAATACCTTTAAAGCGGATCTCCATATCGCGCTACACAGTAACGCAGGCGGCGGAGTGGGGACCGAAGTCTACGCCTATGCGCCGAAGACCAACAGCGAGCGTTTAGCTCAGGCACTCTATAAGCAGATCGCACCACTTTCTCGAGGTGTGGACCGAGGCATAAAGTATAATCCTATGCTGATTGAAGTAGGGGATCGTGTCTCAGCCACCTCGGCACTGATCGAGCTAGGCTTCCATGACAATGCCAGGGATGCAGAGTGGATCGTGCGGAGTACAGCGTCAATTGCTGAGGCAGTTTATCGTGGGATCTGTGATTATTATGGCTATGAGTACCGTGCTTTGGCTGGTGAAGAACCTGCATTTGTGCCTGCTGATGATCGCGATATATACCTGAGCGTACGAGTTCTACAGTCAAAGTCGGAAGGATTAGTCAAGCAAATACAGTCTATGGGGTATGCCTGTCAAGTGTTGCCGTTAGCTTGAATTGAATCGAATAATAGCTTGAGTCTATTGGACGGGTAAGGTGACACAGTTACCGCACTCGTTTTTTTGTATTTTTGTTTGGCACTTAGGCTACTGGAAGAGTTGTAGCAGCTGCGTGGGTAGCCGCCCGCCCGCTGCCAGGGAGACAGAAAACTTGCTAGCGAGTATTTTCTAAATAAGATCGATCCTGAAGCGGGAGAATCCATCACACCCTTAAAACTATTGACCATTATATTGTACCGCTTAAAGACCTGCGGAGCCGTATTGAACTTTACATTGATGATTAAAACACACGAATTTTCGTATGTTTTTTAACGACCAGGAAGCTTCGGGGACTCGTTAGGGATGACCTCTCCGGGCTTTAACCTTGGGTCCTGAAGCAGAAGCGACAGTCTAACGCTCGTTGTGATCCCCAAGAATGCCCTTGCTAATCGCGCAGCCCGGGGCAACATAATTTAGTCTATGCTCAATGTTATGATTAAAGCAGACTATGAAGCCGAAGTGACTAATGAGTGCGCTTCTTAGTCAAGCTCAAGGGACAGTAGGGAAGAATACCGGATAATTGAATGTAACATAAGTGAGATAACACGGGCTACTATCAAATCTAGAGAGGTGGTACCATGATGGTCAATATATTAATGAAAATATGATTGTTGCGCATCGAGAAAGTCCCTTAACGTTACTGGTTCACTATGCAGATTATTGGACGGCTCATATTTATGAAGATGACAACATGAGAAAAATGGTAACAGAGGAGGATTATTGTAATGTTATACAGAATAAGGGAGAGGTAATACATGGACAATTTCCTGGAGAGGTAAAATCTTTAAAGACTAGAGATGGAGTGTATAAATGAGTACGAATACGAAATCGGGTAAAGCAGATCAAGGGAGTCGATTGTATTTGCAGGAGTATATGGCTCATGCGCAAGATGAACTATCGGAGCTGTATACGCGGAGAAAAAAGCAGAATTATTTCAGCAAATTGGAGAAGATGCCATATTAGTTTGACTTCAAGGGCTCTAATTGCAACGTTTAAATCTTAGAAACAGGAAGGTTACTTAAAATGAGAGAAATGGATAATCTGCAAGTCGAACTTCAACAATACAACGAGAGTGCGTTTAATTTAGAGTATGATCTCGATAGGATAATCTATGACTTGGACAGTCATATAGATTTGCTGTCAAGCCGAGCGGATAAACTCGACTACTTGGTTGCTATCGGTAGTGGGGTGCTGTGCGGGTTGCTCGACATTCTTTGGGTTGGTAACTTCAGCTTGGAACGCGGTCGTAATATTGCGAGCGATGAAATAGAAAACTTTGTCATAAAAACGGCGAAGTTACTGGGTTGCAAAAACGATGATTTAGAGTCAGCTGTCAAATTTCTCGAAAAGAAATTCCCGATACCGAGCGACGGCAATACACCCGGCTTTGGTGGCGGATTGCAGCACCATTTGCGTGATTTTGCTCACCATCCAACGATTGTCGGGCTGATGTTTTCGCTTTTTACGCAATTTACTTACAAGTCATATGGTACAGATGTCAACGGGGTTTTTATGATTGTAGACGTTCCGGAAGTGAGCAAAGCCTTCATCGGTAATGACGTGCCATCAAAAATACTCTTTGGAACGATTACTTGGTTCTTTCACCTCGTGAGCGATATGGCGGGTTCAAGTAACTCTGTAAGTAGGAGTGGTGGAACCGGAATACCCGGACCCTTGCTTGCGTTAGCAAAAGCACTGTCTGTGCTTCCAATTTTTAAGAACATAAATGTCGGCGACAATTCCCTATCCGTGTTTTTGTCAAAACTCTTTAATGGCACTTTGCTTGCAAAGCACGATGAATCCGGCGCGATTATCAAAGACACAGTCCTAAAGTTTGATTTGCGTGGCGAACTTGGTGTCGGAATTGAAATCGTGCGACAGGCGATTCCAGTTGTCGCAAATGAGTGTATTGTCAGATGTTTCTATTCCATACGCCGCCTTGCTCTCGAAATACAAGAAAAGGATATTCGCTCGCTCGCAGACTTAAAACTGATTGACTGGGATAAAGTAAGGCCGCTGAATAATCCCACCATAACCAGAATGCTGACGATTGCAACAGGCGTGTTTACTACCGTTGATGTCGGTGAAGCAATTATCACTCAAAAATACTGGGTGTCTATCAATTACGTTGGCGTCGGACGGTTCGCCGTTGCTATCGGCGAGGATGTTACTTGGTGTTTGAAAGCTAGAAACGTTAAGAAAATAAAGCAAATGTACGAGGACATTAAACGGTTTGGATACACGCAATCCGATGAAAACATTTATAAAAGGATAGGTGCCGATATGAATATCGATAAACTCGGCTTAACCGTTGAGCAAATAGAGATTCTGTACAATCTCGAATACTACAAAACCCAAAATGACATACGAGCCACAAAATTACTTATTAATAACGAAGGCGTAAAGCGTCTGAAACAGGACTGGCTTGATGAGTGGAAAGAGTACATCTCAAAAGGCTTTTCAAGTTTCTTGCAAATTGAGGGTGCTGAAATTCACTGGTATACAGAGCAAGAGTTAATTCATAAAATTGAGGAAAACGAGCCACAGAACACGTGGTTTCGTTTGGTTCTGCTTGAAGCAATGCTTTTCGAACCCAATTATCCTCTGGGACTTGAAAAAGACAAAAAAGGCAATGACATACCGAGCAAGAAATATAAAAATCTGCAAAACATCATTAACAGATATAAGAAAGGCAAAGGCGACGACTACATTGATTCGTTTTTCTCCGGAAGCTATTATTCGAAAGGCTACATCAAGAGGCTTCGAAAGTGCTATGGCAAAATTCTGCGTGAACTTAATGAGGTTCTCAAAACAGTAATTACTTCGTTGTCTATCTCGGCAATAATAGCGATTGTCGCTATTGCGACAGCAGGTGCATTTGCTCCAGCAATTGCCGTTGCGTTGGTAGGTTGGAATTTTGCCGGACTTAGCGGAGCCGCCTTAACAGGTGCTTGTCTTGCCTATCTTGGCGGAGGTGCAATTGCTATCGGTGGTGCCGGAATGGCTGGTGGCATAATAGCTATTGTTGGCGGAGGCGCTATTCTAGGATTAGGTGTCGGTGCTGGTGTAGGCGGTGCTGTCGGCGCTGTGGGCTTGATTGGAAAGCAAAATACCATTTTACAATCTGCAAAGCTCCTTGTTTCAGTCAGAGAAATATTCCTCAATGACGAACACGATACTGTTTATTCAAACAGCGTATATGAGAAGTATGTGCAGAACATTATGGACATCGAAAAAGGTATCGTCGAATTAAGACTTCAAGCAGATGTGGCGAACGGCAAAGAAAAGAAGGAGCTCCAAGGCAAGATAAAGAAAGCCGAAGAGTCCGTTGAGGCTATGAAAATCGCAAGAAAGAATTTGAGAAAATTTATGAGTTCTTTCGAAGTGGGATTAGCCCAAGCATAGAGTTGCGTATGCTCGCAAACCGAAGTGGCACCCTACGTCAAATTACGTAGAGTGCCTTTCCTTTTTTTGCACATATTTTAAACATCCACCGTCACGCCTGACTTAAATCCCCGGTAAATTTGTCTTCATAGATGTTGTCCGCTTCAATCAATCACCGGACAAGCGGCTCGTCATATTCCGTAATTGTATTGGAAATCTGCCTTTTCAGTTCATCCCGACTGGCACTCTCCAACTGTACCTTTTGTCTTTCTTCACGTACGCGGTAAATCTCATCGGCGACATATTCGTAATCGGCTTTTGCGCTGGCCAATTTCAGAAGCTTAATTTGAATTTCCTCCAGCCGCTTGTCGATACCAGCTAAAGTCTGATTATTTTCACGGTTCAGGACGGTTTCGATGTTATTCTGCAGTGTGACTAGTTTGGAGTCCTTATCACATAGTGCCTGGTTGATCGCAGTGACAAGGACTTGCTCAATCTGGCTTTCTAAGACTGTTCGTGCATCGCAGAATAGGCCAGTTTTCTCCAATCGGTTGACGCATCGCCAGACAATGGATTTCTTGCCACGGTTGTTCCAGTGCACCCTGCGGAATACCTCGCCACAGTTACCGCAGATAATCATCTGAGCAAAGCAGTGATTGCTACTAAACGTTCTGTTCTTCCCAATCGGACTGGTATGGACGATACGGCGCCGGATATGTTCTTCCTGTACCTGCATAGCTGAACTAGGCAGAACTTCGCCGGCAGACGAACGTCGATTTATGAAGATGGTCAGGCAATGGCAACTATTTGCATGAACCGGGGAACCTGTCCATCGGTGGATGGTGCAGTCTATAGGTGCGGAAGTCTTAGAAATTACCTATGGTCAGAAGGTTTTCACAAGCTCAACAATAACTTGATATGTTGGTGTCAGGCACGGGAGCCCCCTAAAATCTCAATTCGTGGTAATGCCTCATCCCCAAGGAAAGGGCAAGCCGGGAAATCTAATGCTTTCTAGTATTGTAAACACTTTTAAACAACTGGGGGATTAGGGTGAAAAGGACTTGGCTGACAGTAGTTATGATTAAAACCATTTCCTTTTAGAGAGCCGCAACATTGGAAGCTAAAGGTTAATTTGCTAGTAAATATTTAAAGCCCCCCAGTACAACATCCCCATTTCCTATCTACTCGCCCCGCCCATTCCCATATTAGGGAAGGGTGTCCCGTTGCTTGGTAAAGAAGAACTGAGGCGGGTTGGGTGATTTGCTGGAGGGGTTTGAGTTTGTAAGTCATACTTATACCGTGGGCAAAATGTCCGTAACTGTAACCACTCTCCCCTACACTTTTATAGTGTAGGGGTATTTTTTGTCAGCAATTCACTTTATCGACATGTTTCGCCACCAAACTGGAATATAGTTATCGTAAGTACAATCCATTTGTAAACTTGGGAAAATGTATTGGTAACAAATTTTTGTCCAAGGTAGGTAGTACAGTACATATAGACACTGATGATCCGAAGATGTTGACGTTTATGATATCTTGGGCTGATGACTAGACAGGAATGGGTTACCCTTTAAAAGTTAATTAAAAGAAAGGAGAAAAATATGCAGAACAGATATGTTGCTGATGTCGGCGATTTTGGGAAATATGCTCTGCTAAGAATCATTGCGAAAACAGATCTGACATTAGGAGTGAATTGGTATCTGACGCCTGACGAAAGTCATAATTTGGACGGTAAACACACTACGTATTTACATAATGACAGCTATAGAGGCTATGATGATGACCTTTATAGCATTCTGAAGAATATTATCGTCAGCCGTAAAAGGAACGTGCATAGTGTGCAAGAATCGGGTATTCTTCCGATTAGCACGGTTTTTTATGACAATACATTGGATTTAACCGGTGAATCTGATCCCATGAAGCGCCGTATTATCAGGCGGTCTTGGCACAAGGCTGCTTTAAATAGGCTACAAGAATGTGAAATAATTTTTCTAGATCCGGACAACGGTTTGCAAGTTAAAAGCGTTTCTCTAACAGGACAAAAGGGAATCAAGTATATTGGATTGGATGAGTTAAAGGATTACTACAAACACGGTAAGAGTATTATTTTTTACAACCATAGGGAGCGCAAACAGGAAGAAGAGTACCTTGATAAATTCAGAAAACTAAAGGATGATCCTGCTTTTAATGGATCTGAATGGGCTGGACTTAAATTCATAAGGGGAACAACTAGGGATTACATTTTTATACTCCAACCAAAACACTTCGCTACTATAATGATGCAATTCGACGCACTGCTTAAAACGGCTTGGAAAGCAAATTTTTCACAGCTTACTTTTTAATAGATTAATAGAAGAGTTCGTCAGTTATGGTAGAGCAAGGACTCTGGCCCCCCCATATGCATAAGAATGACCCCAAAGGACCACATAAATTAATAAGTCGCCTCATGTGGTTAATAAAACGGTGGGAGATATTAGGAGATAGAATATGCAGAAGAAACACTTTGAACATGTAAACCAAATACTGGACTTCTATAAAAATCAAAAACTCAACAGTGGGTTTGATAACAGTTTTTTCAAAGAAGATAATTCTGAAAAATGGGTATTACCAAGACTGGAACGCGCTGCAAAAGATGAGGCTGATGGTCAGGTAGTACATTCGAGATATGCTATATGGGCTTCCAGTGTGAATGAATTAATTATAAATTCCATGCAGGCTATTAAAAACCAGGATTCAGCGGGTGCGATACGACAGTTGGAAGTGGCCTCAAATGCCATAAAAGCATATAGAGATATTCGGACTATTTTTGACGATGAGAACTTTTATAAAATAAGTGAAGTTTTCGAAGCTTATGCATCTTATCTGCTTAATATAGACGACAGGGACTCTGAAATAATTGACAGGAATGGAATCATAAAGCGACTTAAAGAATACAGCAAGGCTTCAGGTGTGGGCCTACCAAGAGACATCGGCTTTTCCATAAAAAATGGTGTTCTAAAAGTTTTGATAAATAACGTTACTCAGAATATGCAGGTAGATAGTGCCGCTTTTGAAGGATGGATTTTGGCATTAAAGGCGTGGCTGTCTGATGAAGTTAAATATGTGGAGCTTGATTTTGTGGTTCCCACAGACGTATCAAGGCAATATGGAAATTCTGAAGCCTGTCATTACAATCGCCTTCTTTACAGACTAAATAACATGTTAAGGATGTTTCCCAATTGGTTTTTCTTGCATGAAAGCAAAATGGAAATTGTATTTAATTTTATGCGATGGCTGGATTCAAGTACCTGCCTGCTTAATCATTCTTTACAAGAAAGGAAATCTGTCATAGAAACCGATAAGCTTGAAAGGCAAATCGAGTCGTGGTTTGTCTTTGAAGAGGGAAAAGATCTGCTATGTAATCGTTGGAGTATCAGTAAGGATAAAATTTTTAATCAATTGCCGATAGGGGTTTTCTTTGAAAAAATAGCTTCGAAGAATGCAATTCTTACTCGAGGCGCAAGTGCAATTGATTTATGGGGTATTGGAAATGACGAACAGACCCTACATTTGATTGAACTTAAATGCGGGGGAAATAAAGGTATGGGTGTTATTAGCGAGATGCTCTTTTACGCTGCCGTCATTTACGATACATGCATAAGAGAAAAAAGTCTCTTTTCTTTCGGTAAATACGGTAAAGCGCCTGACACCAAAGACATGGTTGCAATTAAAAATGGTGGCAACAAATTCAAACGATTATTTACACATATCTTGGCTGAGAAATATCACCCATTGTTCGACGTCGGAGTTGAAGCCTTGATTTGTGCTGGCTTATCAAATATGGACATTGACTTTGATAAGGCGGAGTACGATTATTCAAAGAAGGTATTAATTGATGAAAGCAGGGCTTAATGTGGTAGAAAAGCTATTTAATCTTATGAACATCTTTGAAGGATATATCAGAAACTATCGTAGATTAAATCTTTACCAAAGTACCAATCGGTCTATGTTTACATAAGTTGGTGTCAGGCACGGGCACGCTTCTTGATCGGCTTTGGTACTGGATTGGGAGTTGAGGCGCTGAAATATTTAGGGGTAAAGTTAAATAACCACTTTATGGGGAGGAAAATTGCTAAAACTAAAATAGTAACATTCAACTATGACATTCTAATAAGAAATCTTGAGGTACTAACTGGTAATAACTTAATTGATGCTTACTTATCAGAATTGAGTAAGTTAGAAGATAATACTCTCACGGTTACACTTAAAACAAGATACTTAGTTGTAAAATGTAAATGTGATTTTAATGGTGAAGTTATAGATTTTAAATGCACCCCAATAACCGCAACAAGAATTTGAATGACAAGGGCCGAGTGACCGAAACTCTAAGGAGTCAAAACATCATGAAAATCCTCTCAACCCCTGTCACACTCCTAACCCAATTCGAAACCAGCGGTACACTCATCCCGATCCGCTCCAACAAAAACCTAGGTAAAAACATTGGCTCCAATATATGAAGAAAAGATCAAAACTGCTACAGTTGCATCAACAATAGACTGTTTATTTGTAAACCCGAATTTTAACGCCATATGTCTTCCTAAATATACATACTTCAGTTTAAAAGGGAACGACTTAATTATTTAAAGCCGGTGGATATGTTTTTGTCTTATCACGAAAAATATCGTAGGGAAGAGCTTGATTATGTGATAACTACTATGATGGTTCAGGTCTTATGTGCGTCATCCATAAGTCTAGGGCAATAGTTTATGCCCAAGAGAAGTAGAGCAAGGGCAGCGTAGTCTGTAATTCCCTAATTCCTATGATAGGCAACCGTACATATTTTGGGGAGGAATTTTTATGAGTATCTATTTGGCA
>CAKMJS010000100.1 GCA_927405585.1 uncultured Desulfosporosinus sp. | reverse complement strand
CCTTGTAAAAATTCGCTTGGGATAGCTTAACAATTTGAAAAGTAACAGAAATTCTTTTTTGGGCAATTCAATCTGAAGATCTGGCCCATTTATACTCAAATTGTCATAGTCCAGGACGATTTCACCTATAACAATTTTATGTTCATTGGTAATTTTAGCCCGCCTTAACAGAGCTTGCACTCTCAAAATCATCTCGTTCATATCGATTGGCTTTACCATATAATCGTCTGTACCCAATCTAAACCCTTTTTCTTTGTCCTCAAAGCCCTCTTTAGCCGTCACCATTAAAATAGGTAGGTTATAATTGGCTTCTCTAAGGCTTTCAACAAGCTCGAAACCATCCATAAGCGGCATCATAATATCACTAATCATTAAATCAACATGTTGGTCTTCAAGAAT
The DNA here is from genome assembly GCA_927405585.1 of uncultured Desulfosporosinus sp. Lineage (GTDB taxonomy): Bacteria > Bacillota > Desulfitobacteriia > Desulfitobacteriales > Desulfitobacteriaceae > Desulfosporosinus. The sequence continues at coordinate 12,340 of CAKMJS010000100.1, read as the reverse complement.
TTGGAGAGCTTCTTGACCATTTTGAGCTTGTAAAACTTTATAACCAGCTTGTTCCAAACGAGTTTTCATTAACATAAGTAAGCTTTTACTATCCTCGACAACCAAAATTTGAAACATGACAAACCTTCTTTCAAAAGATTACATGCTTATTGTTCAACACTATTATCACAATTCACTGGAATATTATTCGTTGTAAAATCCCTTATCAAATTTACCACTTAGATAATAGTATAACTTAATAATATGACTTGAATGTGCCCAAATCACAAACTAACCAATGCCCGGTAAATCTGAGCTGTATCAATTCCTTTACATTAACATTCTGATTAGCTAATCCATATAGTGTAATAAAACAAGCTATCGGAGGGTCAGCATCCTCCCCATGACCCTAATTCTGAATATCATCTAATAATGGAGGGAATGATTCCGCAAGCTCAATTAATGGGCAAGGCTCTTATTGCCAATTCCAAATATAAGAGTTACAGGATCCCTTTGTTTGACAATTCCTATGGATGGGACGACGTTTCGCCTCGCGATGTGACATCCTTTGCTATGTCCCACGGGGTGATTGCCCAGTGCATTGAAATGCCTGAACTTAATCAAGATGCCCACGATGCCCTCATCTATACCATATTTGCAGGTTTTAAGATTGTCAAAACTAAAAAGGACTGTGATGTTATCGTCGACGATTCCGGGCGTTTTGCGAGGAAAATAGATATAGATAATGGAAAGAACTATATTGGAATGGGTCAAGGTGCCTTAGCGTTTATAAAAAAGACAAATCTGCTTCCGGGGTTTGAGTATGGACATACAAGCCCGTACCATGAAGGCCTCCTTAGAGCCGAAATGGCTCAGGATAGCCTTCTAACCGCAGGATATGACCAGCATGAGTTGCTGTATATTGCGACAGGCTCATGGATAGAAAAAGCCCCTAAAGAGGCTAAGATTTCAGCTAGGGTGAGTGCTAAAAAAGATTTCTATGTTAGCGGCTGGTAGCCCAGACATGAAGCAGTTCGCGGCAAAATTCTAGCGATTTCCCACAAAACCAAAAATTCAAATATTACTTTATTTGCAACTGATATTACAAACAAGGCACATCCCCAAAATAGCTATAGATTATTAGCGAATGCAATTTATTCAATACCGTGGGAACCCTCACTGATACGGCTGTGGCGACTTTAAACGGAAAGCCTATTTCTTCGAATACAATAAAGACAGTGGTTAAACCGATGGTTAACTCGTCAGTGTCAAAGGTTATCACCGTAGTTGTGACGGGTACGTTGGTCACGATGGTTTATGCCATTAGCGTCCGCTTACTGCGGCATGTGCGGCGGCGCAAGCCGTAACTTGATTGGTATTGTGTGCAGCGGCGTAGGTAGCAAATGCGGCAGTGCGCGCTTCGCTCATTACTATTTCACGACGCACCGAGGCACGCCCTGCTCTATGATTTCTACCTCATACGTTTAATCCATGCGCTCTCATAAGAGAGATTAACTTTTCACGGTTTGTATCCTCCATTGTAGTGAGAGGCAATCTGAGATAATCCTTGCAGAAACCCATAGCTGCCATAGCAGCCTTGATCGGAATAGGGTTTACTTCACAAAACAGTGCGTCTATAAGGGTATAATATTTATATTGTTGCTCTGCACTGCCGGCAATGTCACCATTAAAGAAACGGGTGCAAATCTCACGTGTCTGTGCCGGCATAATATTGGAAATCACTGAAATGCCGCCAACTCCACCAAGCGCCATAAGTGGAACAATCTGATCGTCATTACCTGAATACAAATCAAGCCTGCCACGCACACGCGCCATCGTTTCAACAATTTTTGAAATGTTGCCATTTGCTTCTTTAATCCCTACTATATTTTCGTGTTCAGCTAATACCTCGTAGGTTGCAGGCTCAATATTTATACCTGTCCTTGAAGGCACATTATAGAGAATAATAGGCTTTGTACTCTTGTCGGCAATTTGAGTAAACATTTTAATCAAGCCTTTTTGCGTAGCCTTGTTGTAATAAGGGGTAACTACGAGCATTGCATCCGCACCTGCTTCGCAGGCACAATTAGTGAGGTCAAGCGCGTATTCGGTGTCATTGCTACCTGTGCCTGCGATGATCGGCACTCTACCTTCTGCGTACTGAACAGCAAATGTAATTGCTGCTCTGTGCTCGGCGTCACTTAGAGTCGACGCTTCACCTGTGGTTCCACAAATCACCAGAGCATCGATCTCTTCTGCAATTTGCCAATCGATCAATTTACCAAACTGCTCATAATTAATTCCTGTTTCGTCCAGAGGAGTGATGAGAGCAGTGGCGATACCTTTGAAAATAGTGTTCTTTTTCATGTTAATTCTACGTCTCCTTTCAAATAAAAAAAATAGCTGATAAGGAATCAGCTACTAAATTACCCATATGATTTTCCAATCATACTGTAATATAGATAGCTCTCCGCAAACGCGACAGTTGAACAAATCTTATTTTGTTCAACCAGCCCAGTCCCCACGTAATTGGGACTAACTTCGGCATCTACACCTTTCATCGAAGCTACGGTCTTGCGTAAACCTTAACAACTTCGGGTACTGATTGTACAATGCACCTCTATCAATTAATTCAGTCTAGTCATATATCGTGATACTTGTCAAGCCCAAATTAGATGCACAAGGAGACGGGTGTACAAGGGAGCGGTTCTTTTTTACATCAACTTGCTTTAATACCCCCAAGATTTAAGTTTACCTGCTCATAAATATCACCGCCTTTAAATAATTGCAATGAGTGCTTGACGTTTAACAGTCCTGGCTTTGCTTACTATGTCTACAAGATGAATGGGATCGACCTAGGAACCAAGTACGTCAGCGAAATGGCGAACTTAGGAACTTACGTTCCGAAAGACAAACTAAAAATCGTCTAGAAACAATGCATAATTAACTTCTTGACCACTGTGGGCGGGTTTTTTTCATCAGCAGATTCTTTACAAGATATGGAAAATACGTGATCGGCGGTCATTTATCAAGCGATACCTGGTGGGCTTTGGCATACTCGGAATACTATTATCGTTGAACGTCATTCATCATTGGCAACAACGGTATCACTTGAATTAGTACAACGAATCTTCATGAACGGCACCTTAACTTTTTGGTTGGCACTTTTTCATTACACCTCTCGTCTGTAGTTTCCGCTACTGTTGTTTTTGACTTGCCATTTTTGTTATCGTTTCGGGCCATCAGTAGCGCAGCAAAGTCGCAACAAAAAGAAAACTTGTTGGATTGTCACACCTTCAACCTAAGAACATATAGATATAGAAATCCTTTTAGTGATAATGAGGCATCTAGTTTGAATGTAACGCTGGATATTTTATGAAACAACTATGCCGTATCACAAATCAAGGAACTACATAAAGGGAGTGTATAGTATGAGATTTAATAACAGAAATCTGGGAATGCCATTGTTTTGTATCTGGCTCATCATGACAGGTCTGTTGCAATTAGTCAGCGTTCCAATACCAGCTCTTGGCACGATATTAGCCCTGCTCGCTATTGCTTCCGGTGCTTTAATCCTACTTGATAGATAAGCTGCTCGGTTTTCATCTTGTCGTTTAAACGCATACATCCTGCTCTTCAACTCAAAAACAAAATGCGCTGGTGTGAGAACTTCTATCTTCTCTACCAACGCATTAAATATTTCTCCGTCAAATTCTTCGAGCCTAAGGGAGACTTATTAAGCTCTCCATTCTATAAAGCTCCGCTACTCCACTGATGGATTCTTTTTACTTGCATAAATATCAATTACCTTACTTAAAACTAAACCCAAGTCCCTTGCCGCCTGAGTAATATCCCTTTTTTCAGGTTCTAATCCACATTTCTCAGGATGTTGGTTCACTATGGACGGTATTCGCTCGGCAGTAATCTCTGTTCCCAACGGAAAGTATTCGATCAAGCCACCAACTGGGCAGTAGTTTCCATAACCGCAACTAAAACAGGGGTATTCACCTTGTGCTGCAATTTCCCCAACTAGGTTGATTTTTGCATCTTCAAAATAAGTTTTCATATCTTTAAATACATATTTCCCGTCTCCGTTGCCATCAACGCCAACAACTGCTGCAGGTTTTCCGGCCATAGGAAACAAAGAATTATGACGGCCCGAGAAACATAGGCGCTCCCAGAAAGCCAGGGCTTTTGAGTTCATATGTTCCCAGTAGACTGGGGCACCAAATACTAGGCCTTGTGCTTCCTGGACTTTCTTCAGAATAGGTTCAAAATCATCCTTAAGGACACAGCGATTAGTATGAGCACAGCCATTACAGCCTTCACAAGGTCTAATTAGTTTTCCAGCTAGGGACACAAGTTCAAATGATTTTCCTGTACCTTCTAGAACTTGGCGAACCACTGATTCAACGACTTTATTCTTTCTGCCGGAACTGATTCCAATAATATCTACCATAATCATCACTCCTTTCTTTTAATGGTATATAATTTAGTGACAGTTGTCTGTTAAATATTTAACATTTAATCGAAATAAGTTATAAGATTATATCGTTCATGCAAAAATCCATTCGTAAAGTATAATACTTGCCACATTTTCCGATGACCCCTTTTGACTGTAACTCTTTCAAGGTTTGCACAACCATTACTCGGGATGCTCCAATCATATCTGCAATATCCTGTTGGGTAATTATTACTTCGATGATCTTTTCCGACGGGGTCTCTGTGCCATGATCATCAGCTAGACGAATAAAAAGTTTTAAAAGCTTATCTCGAATAGAAGCACCTCTTGAGTCTCCAGCTTGTTGAAAGGAGTCATTCAATTTATCTGACAAATAGTTAATAATTTTTATCGCAATCCGAGGATTTGTTATCACTAGTTTCTCAAACTGTTCCTTTGAAAAGCTGCAAATTTTCACGTCTTCCATAGCAACCGCACTAAACGTTAGCGCCTCTTCTTTGAACAAACTAGTTTCGCCTAAAATTTCCCCGGGGCCAACAATATCTAAAATAATTTCTCTTCCTTCGGTCGATAATTGAACTAACTTCAATTTACCTATTTTGACAAGGTAGATGGTACTATTGAAATCTCCCTGCCTTACTATATTCGATCCTTTAAGAAAGATTTGTTTGTTGGCACATAAACACACATGGTCAAATTCCTCTTGGGACAGTCCAAAGAATAATGGTAATTCTTTTAAACAAATTATGCATTCTCCCATACAACACAACTCTTTCTCTAGTAGCTTAGCTTATCTTAGCTTAGACACTAAGAAGCCATGCCTGCTTTTTTTGCAAAATTCATGTGAATATATCTTGCTTATAATAATAGCTCTACTATACGTAACTTGCCAGTGAAAGTTAATTGAAAAGAGCATACTTCCTATAATCTATATATTCTTGTAGAGGGGTCGAGGTCCTGTAGACCTCAGATATGCTTTTGTACTCCCTGTTATAAACCTCAGGATAGACGTATTATTCACCTGAAATCGGAATGAAAATTTTCTACTATTGTGCATTGTCCAATGTACATACCTATGCATACTCCCTTTGTTTATACTTTTATGATTCCTCGAACCTTTTAACGATTCCTATACTTTTTAACGAAAGGTAGGAAACGATACTTAATCTGACCAAAACGCCGAAAAGCCCAGTATTACTGGGCTTTAAATTGTATCAATTATTGAGTTATGTTATGGCGGAGGCGAGGCGCTTTACACCCTTGTTAAGACACCCTCTTAGTAAAAAACACCCGTCTCCCGAACATCATACCCACCTAAGGCTAGAACATCCTCCTGAAACGCTTTGCTTTGAATAACTTCTATCATTTCCTTCATGCGGGGCTCCTCCAGAAATTCCCGTGGTATCGCCAAGTCATACCGCTCTTCTCCCACTAGAATATAATCCAGCCCAAGGGCTTCAGCAGCACTTTGAATACCCAGTCCGACATCAGCCGCTCCAGAGGCAACCGCTACCGCAACTGCTAAGTGAGTAAATTCCTCTCGCTCATAGCCTATAATTTGGTCTTTAGTTAAACCTTGCTTCTGAAGCAGGTAATCTAAAAGCACCCGTGTCCCGGACCCTCCCTGACGGTTTATGAACCGAACGCCTGGCTTGACCAAGTCCGCGAGCGTCTTAATATTGAGCGGGTTTCCATTCGGCACAATCAGGACTTGAGTTCTATACACTAAATTCATCAAGGCGACATCTCGTCCTGGCAAGAAACGCTGCAGATACGAGCGGTTGTACTCTCCTGTCTCTGGATCGAGCAAGTGAATCCCGGCAAAATGAGCTTCCCCTTTGCGTAGCGACAGAATTCCAGCAAGGCTCCCTACATGAGCTGAGGCAATGCCCCCTTGACCACCCTTAGCTTTCATATGGCTGCTTAATACGTCTAAAGTCAGATCATGGGACCCGATGCAGACGAGAGTTTCTTCCAACTCAGATACAGGCCGTAAAAGCTCAACGGGTACGGTTTCTCCCTCATGAAATCCTTCCTGTAAGCGAGGGACCCGCAACATCCCATCCGCTCGCACTAAACTCATTGTCACGCCGGCGCCTCGACTTAAAGGGGCAGCAACCCAACGATCACCGACTCTCCCTACTTTGACCCGCACAAACTCTTCACTGCCTAACGAAGAAAAGACTTTCTTGCTGATCACGGCATCGAGCGTAGCCTGTGAGTCTTTACTTAAACCCTGTAAATGCTTGACCCAAGGCTCCAAGAACAAATGGGACGTTAGATAGGCAGAGACTGGGTAACCTGGGACGCCAAAGGTCGGCTTTCCTTGAACTTCTCCTAAGACGACAGGTTTACCTGGCTTGATGGCTACTCCGTGTAAATAAAGAGTCCCAAATTTCTTGACCATGTGAGAGGTATAGTCATCCCGTCCTTGTGAGGATCCAGCGATAATGACCAGAATATCCTGAGACGCCGCCATCGCAAGAATAGCTTCTTCTAACCGCTGCGGTTGATCCGGTGTGATCGGCCAAATAGTCGCCACTCCGCCCCATTCCTCTACTAAGGACGCCAGGACTGTAGAATTGCTATCCACAATGTCTCCCACCTGCAGGGTCGCCTCCGGGGAACGGATTTCATCACCTGTTGGCATGATTCCCACCCGCGGCTTAGACCGAACTTCTACCTCCAAAACCCCAGCCGCCAGGAGTGCCCCCTGATCCTGGGGGCGAATGCGATGATGAATCGGGAGCAGAACTTCCCCTTCCACAATGTCTTCCCCGACTGGCCGAACATGGCTCCAAGGAACGACCGGCGCCTGAAGTAAGATTCCGCCCTCACCCAATTCTAAGACATCTTCCAGCATGACGACGGCGTCCATCCCCTCAGGGACTGGGTCCCCAGTATCGACTTGAATCGCTTGAACTCCGAGTTCTAACCAACGAGGCTCACGCTCCGAAATCCCGTGAGTATCCTTCGCTCGAATGGCATAGCCATCCATCGCCGAAGCCGCAAAATGAGGAGAACTCCTTTTGGCTCGCACGATCGTTCCCGTGATTCTATGCAGCGCTAAACGTACATCGATCGACTCGTTTTTCGGCTGACAGCGACTGGCCAGCTTGTCCATCATCAAGGCCAGACCTTCTTGCCAAGCCGTGCTTTCTAAATATATTTGGCGTTCCAATTCCTTTGCCTCCCCATTCCAAGCAGTTTTCACTAGTTTATCTCAAGAGCCGGAACGATGTCTCTTTTCCGGCTTCAATACCCTCTGTATCTAAGCGAATGTGCACGATGGCATCTGCTAGTACCATGGTTCGAATTAAGCCAGATTTCCCTCGAATCGGCTCCAGCAGCCATTCTTCTCCGTCCGGTATAAGGCGTACACGTACAAACTCCTCTCGACCACTTCCAGAATATAAATTCTGGGTTAACTTCCCCTTAGGACGAGGATCGACCTGGGGATTTAACACCGACCCATCCAACCACGGCCGAACGATTGCGTCAAAGACGACCATCGCGGAGGCAGGATGCCCTGGAAGTCCAAAAATCAATTTACCCTCCACGACTCCACCGATGGTCGGTTTACCTGGTTTCAGTGCTAACCCGTGAAAAAGCAGTCCAGGTTCGCCTAGTTCGCTAATCAACTGAGCGGATAAGTCCCGCGTCCCTACTGAGCTACCGCCCGAGAGTAACACTATATCATTTTCCTTTAACATTCGTTTCAGCATGGTCCGGAGTTCTTCTAGGTTATCTTGTACAATACCATAATGCTCGGCCTCAGCGCCACTCGCCAGGGCCTGTCCAAGCAGAGTATAACCATTAATATCTCTCGATTGACCCGGCAGAGGATCTTGATCAGGGGGAATAATTTCATCCCCTGTTGAAAGAATCCCAACGCGGAAACGAGGTATTACTGGCACCGATATTCGCCCTAAAGCTGCTAGAAGTCCCATTTCTTGAGCCCGAATTCTTGTAAACTTTGAAAGAATCACTTCACCGACGGTGACATCTTCGCCAAGGTCGATCAAATTTTCCCCGGGTGCAACCGCTTTTGTTACACCATAGAGTTCCTCCCCGAAGTGTTCAAGGCGTTCCACCATGACGACCGCATCCGCCCCCTCAGGAAGCATTCCCCCAGTGGGCATCAGTATTCCTGTCCCCTGTCTCAACGCTTCCGTCGGGGCCTCACCCATCCGTACTTCCCCATAACATTGTACCAACGCAGGCATACTTTCACTGGCCCCAAATGTATCTGTCGCCCGAACGGCCATCCCATCCATCGTCGATTTGCGAAAATGAGGTATCGCGCAGGTTGACGGGATAGCCTGACTAAGAATTCGTCCTAGTGAATTTGCCAAAGGAACCGTTTCGACGCGCTGATAAAATGAGAGAACATAGGGCTTTAATGAATCGATTGCCTCAGCCAACGTTTTGACCTTAAATAATTCACTACTATTACCCATGTTCCACCCCACCTTTCGTGATTATCTATACTCTACTGAATCTCAAATCGTTCAAACTCCATGGTGAGCAAATCCACCTGTAACCAGGCATGGCGCAAGGAAGACTCTCGACCAATCAATAATTTGACTGTTTCCACCACACTCAGGCTTGCTAAAACTGCTGGAGTAAAGGCTGGATTGCCCCAAGTGTTCTCAACCCCTCTTTTCCCGCCCCCAAATAAGCTCTTAACGCTAAAATCACCTGGCAAACTGACGCCTATTTGACCAAACCAGCCTGCAATACTCGCAAAAACCAGCGGTAACCCCATCTGGTGACAGACCCGTTCCAAGGCGACTCGGGTGGGTAGCGAGTCAAGGGCGTCGCACACTAAGTCGACTTCCCGAAATAGTTCAGGACCCTTCTCCTCTTCAAACCAGCCTTTGATCCCCTCGACTTGTACCTCAGAATTCACACTTTGCAGTCTTTCTCGGGCAGCTTCCACTTTCCACTGCCCAATATTACGTTCTGTAGACATAATCTGACGATTGAGATTGCTAATCTCTAGGCGATCGCCGTCAATAAGTACTAGACGTCCGACCCCAACCCGCGCGAGTTCCTCAGCAATATACCCACCAAGCCCACCACACCCCACGATGGCAATGCAGGAGGTAGAGAGCTTGAGTTGATCCTCCTCAGACAGGGTTTTTCTATTTCGTGCATAACGACCTTCTAATTTCATTTATCCTCCTCCCACAGGTGGAAAGAGTGCTATGGTATCTCCATCTTTCAAGAGGTGCTGTTCATTGACATTTTGCCCGTTAACCAGGCAAATGGCAATCTCCTCGGGAATAATACCCAACGGTTCTAAGACCTCAAGAACCCGACTTTCTTCCGGAAGGTCCCTCTCTTCCACTTTAAAGCGACCCTCTCGAAACGATGCAAATAGTTTCACGGTAACATGCACTCCGGCTCCTCCTCTCAAGATAGGGAATTTGAAGGTTGTTTTGACTATAGCGTAGGCATGATTTGAAGATTGTTATTTATATTATACCATGTTAATTCAAAGGGGACCCCCTCAAAGGTCCCCCTGAAAACTTTGTCCATTCACGAACCGCCACAACTTCGAAAAATCGCTCAAATAATCTCGCACCTCGAAGCTCGGCCCTCGTATGAGTTACACGTCTAAGCCAGCTAGTCGTTCAGGGGTTGGCACGCCTGCCTCATCCCATCCACGTTCAGCATAATACTGCCCTAAAAGCACTGGCAAATCATGCATTTGTCCTTTGGAAGGTCCATCAGGAATCGGTTCGTTCAACAAGCGTTTTGGTAAAGTATCGTCTGCTGCAGTGTAGCCGACTCGCAAATTGTGTAGACGCTCATTATTCCAAATCCGTTCTCCACAAGCGAGAACTTCCTCATCGGTATAATTAAAGCCAGTCGTAGCATTGACCAGTGCTGCGTAATCCGATAAGCCCATAGCGAACGACGAGAACAAACAGAGTCCTACAGAATCAATGACCGCCGTCAGATCTTGGAATATTTTAGTCCAGGTAGCTTTTCCTTCGATGGTATTACGGTCGAGCTTTTGAGGAAGTCCCAAAATTTCCGGTGAAATCATATACCCTCGAACGTGACATCCACCACGATTACTGGTTGCATAAGACAAGGCTTGCCCTTGTGCGCCACGTGGATCGTAGGCTGGTAATTCTTGTTTTTTAACGCTCATCGACAGTTCTGGAGCACCATAGCTCTCGGCAAGACTATAAGAACCCATTGCCATTTTGGCTCCTAGGCCTTCCGCATAACCGATTTTTCGCACCCATTCAACCATTCCCTGGGCATTGCCAAACTCGAGCGGTGTACCGTCGAGTTCTTCTGGCTTAATATAACCGCGCTGTACGAGTTCCATTCCTGCTGCGATGGTTCCACCGACAGAAATCGTGTCTAAGCCTAATTTGTTACATAAGTCATTTGCTTCATGAATTGCAGCATAGTCATGGATCCCACAATCGGAACCGAAGACCCAAACTGTTTCATACTCTGGGCCAGCCCCTTCTTTTTCGTCCCATTTATTGTAGCGACCACAGGCGATAGGGCAACGATAGCAAGGATGCTTCTTGAGCAAGTATTTACTGGTCATGGTTTCGCCGCTGATTAGATCTGCTTGAGGATCATACGATTCTTGGAAGTTGTTGACCGGGAATATCCCAGTTTCATTGATAATATTTACGAGAATAGCTGAGCCGTACGTCGGAAGTCCTTGTCCGGTTACGCCATTTTCTCGAATTTTCGCCAACACATCAGCAACGACAGTTTTCATCTGATCTGGATTGGCATACTCGACTTTTCCAGTTCCACGAACGACAATTGCTTTAACATTCTTTGAGCCCATAACTGCGCCGACGCCAGTACGCCCAGCTGCACGATACAGGTCATTCATAACCGAGGCCATTAAGGACAGTTTTTCTCCAGCGGGTCCGATTGACAAGACTTTCGCTTTGTCATCGCCAAATTCTTGCAATAAGGCATCACTCGTCTCATAGACGTCCTTACCCCAAACCTTAGCAGCATCCTTGATCTCCACCAAGTCATCCTTAATCGAAATGTACACAGGCTTCTCTGCTTTACCTTCCAGAATAACCATATCATAGCCAGCAAATTTTAGTTGAGCTCCCCAATATCCTCCTGAGTTTGACGAAGCGATCACTCCGTTCAGTGGAGATTTTGTGACAACCATGTACCTTGCCGGTGTTGGAGCACTTGTACCCGTAAGGACTCCTGAAGCGATAAATAGTTTGTTCTCTGGGGATAGCGCATCAACATCCGAGGCTACTTCATCTGCAAACATTTTTCCCGCAAGCCCACGCCCGCCTAAATATTTTCTCGCAAGTTCCATGTTTAAAGGCTCAGTACTGGTTTTCCCTTCCGTGAGATTGATACGTAATACTTTTCCGGTATACCCACCCATGAATCTTCCTCCTCATTACTTTCATTTTTGAAAACGTGTACTTTGGCGATTAATCTAAAGAACGTAACTAACCCCAAAGTGTTCTTACCTTTAATTATATAGCAATTAACATGCCAAATGTTAAAACTTTTAAATAAAATTTAATTTTCAATTATATATACAAATAACCGCTAATGTTTAAATAAGAACAAGCTATACCAAACATAACATAACTACAACTAACTTAAACTAAAACACTTTCTAACTATGAAAAGCGAGACACCGGATCTGTTATTACTAGTTGCTCCATATATGAGCTGTCTGTCGAACCCTTCTGTTCCATTATGGAACACTCTTTAAAAGTCTAATTCTTGCTACCTGTTGTTTGCCTAATATGGGTATGGTATTCTGTCAATAATAACTAAAAACAATCTTATGCCCTGAAAGGAGAAGGATTGAGTTTAATGCAAAACCATTGGAAACGTTTTATAAATGGTGAATCTGTGGAATCG
>CAKMJS010000099.1 GCA_927405585.1 uncultured Desulfosporosinus sp. | reverse complement strand
ACTGCTTCGGCAATTGAATCTTGACCGTAGCCTACATTTACGCACCATACACCGCCTGAAACGCCGTCAAGAAACTCTCTGCCTCGGATATCTTTAAGCGTACACCCTTTTCCCTCTACCATAATGATTGGTTCTTGGGTTTCAAACACTTTATGTTGTACCAGATGATGAAATGAATGCTTTCGATCCAATCTGACTAATTCATCAGCATTGGGTATCTCTATCTTACTCATTAAAACACCCTCCCCTTTTACTCATGTAATATCTTTATTCCAATTTCTTTTGAAAGCAGTCGTTAATTCACCTCCCCTATAAATGAACTTTTACACAATTAGATACTCATATGTCCAGAACCCTGAATCGGAGCTTATCTTAAAGCTAAGGAATCACTAGACTAGGACTATTAAAGATATCTAAATGTATATGGATATGAATTCTGAAATATGAAATATGATATTTCTTATTTCATATATAATATATCCTAAATATTAAAATAATGCTATCAGTTAATAAAAAATATCATATATTTTTTACATTTTGAGATTTTATTGTTAAATTCAGAATTCACAGTCAATTAGGAGTTAGCTTTTCTAAAATACATTTCAAGAAGCAGTTTTCTAGACGAAGAAGATGTAATCTGAAGATGCCAATAAATAAAAGAAACCCAATCTAAGATTAGGTTTCATTTATTTCTCTGCCGATACTGCAGTAATAGCCCCATCATTGGTAGTAGTGACAACCTGACGTAAGCATTTTACGCGGGTATCACCTGCGGCATACACGCCAGTAATATGCTCTTCTAATGCTTTACTAATTACTAATAATGATTTGTCTTATCTTAATTGAGCTTTTAGTTTTTCTTTATCCATCGAATAGTCCAATCGCTTGATCTCTTGCCCTCTGTCCAATACAACAACTGATGGCACGATTTTGACATCATACTTTTGGGCAAGATTTTTCTTAGTAGCCGTATCGATTTTCACCACTTTGTAGGGTTCCGATAGTTCTTGATTTGCCTCTTCTATTAAAGTGCTAAACTCCAAGCTTTCATTATTTAAGGCATTGAAGAAAAGTAAGAGAACTTGTTTGTCATTTTTCAGTACACTCGTATTAAACGCATTCAGTTCCTCAATATAGCGCTCGGCAGCGACTGCGGCCGTTGCCCCATCCCCTGCAGCTGAAACCACTTGCCTTAAATATTTAACTCGATTGTCTCCCACCGCATATACCCCTTCGAGATCCGTTTTCATCAAGTCATTAGCGGGAATATAACCTCTACTGTCCATCCCAATACCACTTTCCTTAAGAAAATGGGTCGAGGGAATCATCCCAACGAAGAAAAAAACACCCTGGCAAGCAAGTTCGCTTGAACGGCCCGTTTTTAAGTTCTTGATTTTAACCCCCTCGACATTAGACTCACCCAGGACTTCTTCAAGCGTGGAGTTCCATACAAACTCCATCTTTTCATTTTGGAAGGCCCTTTCCGCACTCACTTTATTGCAATCGAGAACGCCTTCATCGTGGAGTACAATCACGGTGACTTTGCGAGCGAACTTGGTAATGTACATGCCTTCTTCAATAGCTTGATCCCCGCTGCCAACGACAACAACGTCTTCGCCTTCAAAAAACTCGGCATCACAGGTTGCACAATACGCAACCCCACTGCCCTGAAGCCGCTTTTCGCCAGGAATATTTAATAGCCTTGGCTCACTGCCACAAGCAATGATAACCGCCTTGGCCATATATTCTTTCCTTTTTTTGGTGCAGATGATTTTATCTTCTTGAGAAAAATTAACACTCACAACTTCATCTCGGGAAAACTCTACACCGAAGGAATCGGCATGCTTTTTAAAGTCTTTCATAAGATCGGGGCCACTAATTTGGGCATAGCCCGGATAATTGACAATTTCTCGCGTAGTATTGACCAAACCGCCAACAGTCCCTTTGTTGATAACCAAAGTTCTCAGCTTCGCTCTTCCCCCATAAATAGCTGCCGTGAGTCCTGCTGGGCCCCCACCGATAATGATTAGATCGTACTTCAGATCTCCCATTTTCTTAAATTACTTCCTCTCTGTAGAATGTTTTAGTAATTACGATTCTAGAACTTCGTCAATTTTATCTATGACTTTGTCTTCGTCAACAGCACCGACTAGTTTTGCTTGATATTCGCCCTCCTTAAAGAAAAGAATCTGAGGGACTCCTTTTAAAGAGAATCTTTGATACAAGTTTTTATCTTCTTCTACATCCACGTAATAAAATCCAAACTTGCCTAAGTAGTTCGGTTGAAGTTCCTCCAAAAGAGGAACGACTTCTTTACAAACGTGACAGTCTTTTCTTGAGAAAATAACGAGACAGGATTCCAGATTATCATAGATAATTTCTTCGAACTTAATTGCATTTAATTGTTCTAAGGACACACTTTCCACTCCTTTATAAATAAAAGAATAAAAGGCAGGCTATTCCACGAAGTCAAGTTTATGTGAATTAGCCTGCCTTTTTATATTAAAATTCTTCGTCTAAAATTTGATAGATTGGTGCACCTTCGCACTGGGCAGGCATTCTGACACCAACTAATGTTGCAATAGTCGGTGCAATATCAACTTGTCTAATTGTCCTAGTTGTTGTAAAGTTTTCTTTAATTCCTGTGCCTGCTGCTATAAAAATTGGGGTAACAGTAGTATCGAAAGCACCATCTGTAGTGGATAACCCATCACCATGAAGACGGCTGAATCCCTCATCAACAGTGAAGAAGATATCACCACACTGCGGACCGTTTGTTCCTAATACAACAGCGTCTTTATTCCGCATGGCAAGCCCGATAATACGCTGTCCTTTATATCTATATGAGTACAGGTCAGACATAATTCTTCTTTCCAGTTCATATTTGTCCGCTGGGTCAACAATGCCATGGGCATCACGACCTTTTAAGTTGATATAAATATAGTTACTTCGAGACTGAACAGCTGTTGTCTTTTCCCAATCTACTTCTTTGAGATTTTTACCGTTTTCATCTTGTTTCATAACGGTATAACCTAGTTCCTGCATTACTTGTACATTCATACCGCCATATTCACCAATTTGTGGTGGAAATTCTTCCCCTACTAGTAAACCATGGTCAGCTAAAAGCAGCACTGTCCATCCTTCATCTAAAAGGTGTAAGAATTCACCTATATATTTGTCTGTCTGAATGTAAAATTTCCGGATAAAGTTCTGATTTACTTCAGCGTCACAATGGCTCCAGCGCTCCAGATTTTTAGCTAAATGCCAAAACATATGACCTGCACAGTCAACATTATGCAAATGAGTAAATACTACCTGGAAATCACGTGTTTTAATTAAATGATTTAAAGCCTTTGCTTGCCATTGACTATACGAATCCCAGGCTGGTTCATAAACCTTCTCAACCAGGTAAGCATCTTCTCCCCCAACCAAGCTAACAGGCTGAACCGGTCCAACATTTTCTACGATATCTTTTAACAATTCTTTGGGATGCCATAATTTATCCTGGGCAATATCCAATGCATTACTGATCCACATTTTCACCGATGTACCATCGGTCGAAAGTTCTAAGACTTTCATAGTACGACATGCAGGTTTTAATACACCTTCTTTATTAATGTCATCCACAATACCGGAAACCATTTTCCCGACTTCCAGCACTACAATTGGACTCTCAGCCTTCTTATTTTTATAAATTGCTATGCGGTCATAGATGCCATCAGCATTCTTTAAAATCAGGGTGGGTCGTCTTACAATACCATCAGACGTTAAAATAGTAAATTCTTTGGCATCTGCCGGTGCAGCTACCCATCCTTCTGCATTTTTCAACGGGGAATTGACTACATCATAATGAGGAATAGATTCAATGACCATTTCCATATTTTCTGGTCCCATGATATATTCACGAATTTCACTGCCTGTCATGGCAGCTTCACCATACCATAATTCCATCATATCAGTAGTTGGTTCTTTTTCTTCAGTAATAGCACTCAGATCGGAAATCATGCAGCCAGTACCAGCAGGACGTTCAAGTTTTGGAGCATATTGTATTTCTTTGATTTCCTCACTAGCAAAGATAATTTTTTCCCAATCAAGTTGTGCCACACCCATGTTAACAGAACCAGGCTGTGTTCCATCAACAACGCTTAGATTTGGGTTATCACTGGTCGGAGGCCAAGCAGAACCAGGCCAATGCCATACTAAAGTTTTCAGACCGGCATCAGCAGTTACATTCCATAACTGTTCAGCTTCACAGTTTCTGGAATCCATATTATATACTACTGCGTCTAAGCTATGTGGTGACTGTCGCCAAAAGCAGGTAATACCGTGTGTTCCAGGATAAGCACCCGTTGCTAAGGTAGTCCAGGCTGCAGGTGTAATCGTTGGCAAGACACCTAAATGGCCCAGGTCTTCTCTGGCTGAGCCTTTTGCAAGAAGTTTTTGTAAGTTTGGCATTATTCCTTCGTCCATGAACTTCCGGGATAATTTGGGATCCATCCCGTCTACCCCTAATACCAATAATTTCTGAGTTAATGCTTCTCTTTTCATTATTGAAATCACAACTCCTCAAATGGTTTTGCTTAGGATATCATCTTGAGATACAAAATTTTTACTTCAATTTCATCAGAGAACCACCGCAGTCCTCTCTCCCCAGAACCCAGTGGAGATTGCTGCTAAAAGGAAGATCGCACCAATGATGATGAATAACTAAAATTTCAGTATATCATGGGTACAACAGCCATAGCTACAGCTGTTAGAAGTCTACCAGTACTGTATATAAACCCTGTGCCGACGTTTCGAATGGGTGTGGGGTATGATTCAGGAAAGAACATACGTCCTTCTTCGTCGGCCGAACTATGTGCTTGTCGATAGTTAGTTCAGCAGTCATGAGTTTATTGAAAAGGTCCGGGGCTTAGGTAAAGAGCCTATGCACCTGATCTGCGGAGTGCGACAAGATTCACGGAACTATACTTACAATGGGCAATCTCTTAACGCCCGTGAATTGACTAAAGTTATGAAAACTAAAGAGAAGAAAAACGTTGCCGTAAACGGAATAGCCGTTATTTTGAAGTCATAGTTGATTACGAAGGGATCGGTAAAGTCAAACTTTACTACTGACGTTTTCCTTATCAAAAGAAGTGGCGATTGTTTCTCTCAACAAATATCTCCCTTGGATTCCTAAGCATGATGGAGATTTACAACGTTCATTGGACGACAGAGTTATTTTTCAAGTAAAATTTTTTTAGTAATGAGAAGAACTAAATTTGTTAGCTCGTTCTCCTCACTACTATCATTAATATTTAGTTATTCGGTCGTTAACTTAACTATTGACACCATACTCTTTTTCTATCTCTTCGACAATCGCACGCAATTCAGCTTGAACACTTTCTGGCAAAGACTCAGGTTGATAGTCTTCTAAAATGGACCGAGCTACTTCATAGGCTCTTTCTGTAAAGTCCTTACCTCCATCTGCCAGCCAAACCTCTCTCATTCGACGGTCGATAACCTTGCTCTTGGATTGTGATCGCATATGTTTGAAGGTGTGCTCTTCGCTAATAAAGTTACCAGCGGTTCCTACCTGCTTAATAACATCGATAGCTAATGTCTCATCAGACACACTGATCCCGCAAACCGATTTTTTAATCATCTTAGCCATCTCATTATCCATCACCATTTGAGCATAGTCATAGGTGAGACCGAGTTCTAACATACCTGCTCCATAAATCAGATTGGCACCTGCCAACGCTGTCAGCAAAGCGGTAATCGTAAACTCATGAGATGCTTGGGCGTCTGGAACTTTACTATCTACCTAGCCACCAGCTACCCAGCTAGGCAGTAAATAGAATTGGGCTAGCTTTGCTACGCCTGCATTGATCATACCCAATTCAGGAGAACCAACTGGGGCTGTGGCAAACCGTAAATCCATAATTGTTGTGGAACTACCATATATTACAGGTGCCCCTTTGCAGGTGAGTTGGCTCAAGACAATACCACTCAAGACTTCCGCATTGTGAGTGACAAGACTACCCGCTAGTGTAATCGGAGATGTAGCACCCGCCATAGCCATGGATAATATGTTAACCGCAATACCAGCTCGTGCGCCTTCGATGATAACATCGGTACAATGTCCGATCAATTGCAACGGACTTGTTGGACATACGTTACATGAGAAGATGGGTCGTTCTCGAAGCTTATCTTCCCCACCAACGATCGCTGCAGCCATTCTTAAAACTTTTTTGAAATTCTTTCCACCGTCAGTGCCAATAAAAACATGCTTTGAAGTATTATTGAAAAGTGCCTCAGCGTTATAAACTACTGCAGTCTCAGGAGGCACATCCTGAGGTGCTACAGGACGTAAAACCGCATCCATCTCTTCCATAGCATCACAGAAGCGTGCAATATTAGCGACATCCTGCTTAGTAGTTTTCCGATACTCTTTGGTATATGGGTCGATAATTGAGACTCCTTCACCGAAATTAATGAAATGAACTCTTTTGCCACCTAGAACAATATCATGTTTCGGATTTCGCCCGGCCAACAACACTGTATTTGGGGCGGAACGTATCGCATCTTCCACGATATAGCCTGGAATCTTTACTACACCCGTTTTGAAGTCAACAATAGCTCCTCCTGTAGCATAAATTTCTAGGGCTTCTTTGGATTCTACTTTAATCCCTGTTTTCTCTAAGACCTCTAGTGTTCCACTGTGGATGTCATAGAGTTCATCCTCCGAAAATACATTAAGTCCGAAGCCCTCTAATTTCGACACTCCTGCTTGAACATCTGTCCTCAAATTACTCACCTCTACTTATTATTTGTTATCTATCTGGAACCTTAGATAGGGAGTGGAAATGATTTTCGCCGAATTAGTTTAATAGTGTGGAGGCCATTTCTTTCGCAGACATGGCATCAGCACAGTAACCATCGGCACCAATTTCATTAGCAAAACTTTGGGAAACAGGTGCGCCTCCAACTAAAATCTTTACGCTATCACGTAATCCTTCTTCAGTAATTAATTCGATTGTCGCTTTCATATTAAGCATTGTTGTCGTCAGCAAAGCTGACAAACCAACTATCTTGGCATTATGCTCTTTAATCGCTGCCACAAATTTCTCCGGAGATACATCGACTCCCAGGTCAATGACATTAAAGCCACCGCTTTCCATAATTAAGACAACAAGATTCTTTCCGATATCGTGAAGGTCTCCTGAGACAGTCCCAATAATAATGGTCTTGTTAACGGCGATTTCTGCTCCTGTAAGGAGTGGTTTCACAATATTCATACCCTCTGCTAAAGCTCGAGCAGACATCATGACCTCTGGTACATACATATCGCCTGCTTTGAATTTTGGAGTAACAATATCCATCCCTACTAGCAGACCCTTTGAGATAATCTCCATTGGGTTGCCACCTGCATCCACCATTTTCCGGGTCAAGTCTTTTACCGCAGCGGCATTCCCTTTGAAAACATAATCTGCCAATTGATCAAAATCACTCATTTTAAGATCCTCCTTATGCTTTAGCTCAAATTTTAGTAAATTATCCAGGAACATAATTAGATAGACTTCCATTTATTAACCCGCTTTCGGGTATAACAACGATAACTATGACGAGCGACTGGAGCTGACCTTTGCAATGTAGTCATGGAGTTCTTTGTCCGTTTCGGAATCGAGTAAGGTATCAGGCGCATTTTGCAGAATCTGTTTATACTTGCGGTTTGCCTTGAATGTGACATCTTCTGAGCCAGCGTGCTTCCAGTCTGTATAATTTCCCCAATCTGATACGGAGGGTGTCCATAAGGTTCGGAACTTTTCAAAGGTACTCATATGAGATAAATAGTTCCCCGTATGACCCACTTCTTGAATAATATCGACGGCTAAGGCTTCATCTGAAGTATCAATCCCTTGAGAAATCCGCCTTACTCTTCTGACAAGTTCTTCATCGATTATGAACTTCTCATAAGAGGTCGTCATGATTGCATCCAAAACTCCAAGACTCTGGACTGACATATGCGCCCCACTCATCATACCCATCATCAAACTTTGCATGGTTTCATACCCTGCTTGACAATCCACTATTTTAGAATGAGTAATTCCAGACATGGTTCTTACTGGTAAGTGATAGAAGTCCAATCCCATTTGTAAACTGGCAGTATTGATCAACATCGCTTCTGGCGTCCCAGCTGCGAACGTCGCCTCCTTCATATAACCCGAGGTTGAAGCTGTTGCATAGACAAGTGGAGCACCTGGATTGATCAACTGCACCAGAACTAACCCTGCAATCGTTTCTGTGTTCTGGAGAACTGCTGTCCCCAATAGGGAGATAGGTCCACTCACTCCGGCCATGATGCAGGGAGCAAGCATGATCACCTGATTGCGCCTTGCATATTCAATCATAGTTTCTAGGGTATCAGGCGCATACGCCAAAGGACTTAGCGAATTAACCAAAACAGCTGTACAGTGATTTTCCCTGAGAAAACCAGGCTTGCCCATGGCAAGCTCAACCATATCTAACTGTTCACGTACTTGATGAGTGTGAGCACAGAAACCAATGACAGGTTTATCTGAGTTCTTGAGTGACTCATACATCATCATCAAAAACTTGTCATCTCTATTTACATCGCTTGGGTCAACAGGAATGGTACCCACCAAGTCAACAACATCACTAGCTTGACACAATTTTTGAATATTGGCATAATCCTCCAAGGTAGCTTCACGCCGACCCCGCTCGATGTCTTGAATATAGACTGGACCCACATTCGGTTGTACTAGGAATCCTTCTCCTACCGTCACAGAGTACTTATCGTTGCGGGCTCGCATTCGAAAGGTTTTAGGCGCAGTACTCAAAGCCTGATCCACCATTTCTCGAGAGATAAATACCGTTTTGTTTTCTACTTTAGCTCCATGTTTTTTGAACAAATCAAGCGCTTCCTCACTATGAAAGACAACGCCTGTTTCACGTAGGATTTTCAGGGTGGCATCATGGACTCTAAATAAATCAGCTTTGTTCAGAACTTCTAACTTCGTTTTTAAACCCATATTGTAGTGACCTCCCGTTTGATCTTGTTATGCAGTACATAACTTCACTTAACTTAACTATGTGCCATAATGATTGCTCTTTCATAGCCGAGATAAGTCATTATGACTCATCTAAGTCCATTCGACTCACTACATCACCTTTGATTAGTTGTAAAATTTGTCAAATTAATGTGATTCAGTCTAGTAATGGTCTCATCGATCTTTTCTGACACCCCCACCGAAGTTTCGATCTTCACTTAAATTGCTTCAGTTCACTATTGAGGATTGGAAGGGTATCGACCTTCCAATCCTCAATAGTTATGACGTTGGATAAATATCTATATTGCAATTTTCATACCACATTGAAAGTTGATCCACTAGTAAGAATCCAACTTCTTAAAGAGAGGGTTTAAGCTTTTCAATGAACTTCAATGCTCTGTAAGTTATTGAAACACCCATTCTAATATTTTTAAGTTTTATAGTTGCAGGGATTTCTAATGATTTTATCGAATAAGAATTTTAAGTGACTTAGTGCGCACATTGACTTGTATTTGGATTCTAATAATCATCGATTACTGAGGTATATTTGTAGAATAGTGGTCTTACATATGAATACACCTTAGCTTTGAGCACCTGCAAAGGAGAAGTTTAATGCCAAATATTGATAAACGCAGTTTAAAACAAAATGACTTTAAAAAGATATTGGACAATTCCTTTGATGAAATTTTTGTCGTTGACCGCAACTGTATTGTAATTTACGTTAATGAGGCCTGTTTCAAGAATTATGGTCTAAATCCTACCGAGGTAATTGGAAAAACTGTTTATGAATTAACCAGCGAAGGTTATTACTCCCCTGTCCTTGCTCCAGTAGTATTTAAAGCAAAAAAAGTTGTCACCTTAGAACAAAAAACAAGGTTAGGAATTAATCTCGTTGTAACCGCTACGCCTGTCTTTGATAGTGAAGGTGAAATAGAATTCATAGTTATGAACAGTCGAGACATTACTCAAATCGAGCAACTTAAACATGATTTAGATAAAACAAAAAAACTTGTCAACCTTTATAAAAATAAAGTTGCTGAATTGGTTCAACAAGTCAGCTATTTTAGTGGCTACTCGTTTACCAACAATAAAATGAAATCATGTTTGGCAATGTTACAAAGGGTGGCTTTGGTTAATTCAACGGTATTAATCCTCGGAGAGTCCGGTACAGGAAAAAACGTTATGGCTATGGACATTCACAAAATGAGTCCTCGAAAAGAAGGACCCTTTATCTGTATCAATGGGGCAACTATTCCAGAACACCTCTTAGAATCAGAACTATTCGGTTATTGTCGGGGTGCCTTCACTGGAGCCGATAAATACGGCAAAGTGGGTTTAGTGGAATTAGCTAATGGTGGAACCCTCTTTCTCGATGAAGTCGGCGAGATCCCTTTAGGAATCCAAGCCAAATTGCTTGAGCTTATTCAGGAGCACCGCTTCCTTCCAGTGGGTGGAAAAGAGCATAAAACAATCGACATTCGAATTATTGCCGCTACCAATCGAGATTTACCTCAACTGATTAAAGAAGGTAAGTTCCGAGAAGATCTATATTATCGGCTAAGTGTTGTTGAGATAGAACCTCCACCATTAAGAGAAAGAAACGAAGATATTATACCCTTGTTAGAATACTTTTTAAATAAACATGACTCCCATTATAAATACACTCATAAATTCGATCCTCGATGTCTAGAAATTCTCAAGAATTATTCTTGGCCGGGCAATATTCGAGAAATGGATCACTTAGCGGAACGGATAGTCGTAACCATTCCAGAAGGAAAAATACTACCTGAACATTTGCCTAGCAAGATTTTCAAACTTCAGCCTCTCTCCAATACCAATCTTATAGAGGATGAGCTATCTAAATGGAAAAATCTCCTGAAAGTTAGTGATGAAGAGGTTATTATTATTCGGTTGTATAATGAGTTGAGAAGCTCTTATAAAGTGGCAAACACACTTAATATCAGCCAAAGTAGAGTAACCCGAATTGTACGCTCTTATAAACAAAATAATACTGCCCGTCAAGAATCTTAAATATCAATATTCTGTTAGACAAAAAAACAGGTGATAACCTTGCAAATGTTATCAC
Organism: uncultured Desulfosporosinus sp.; assembly: GCA_927405585.1. Taxonomy (GTDB): domain Bacteria; phylum Bacillota; class Desulfitobacteriia; order Desulfitobacteriales; family Desulfitobacteriaceae; genus Desulfosporosinus. Next base: position 45,414 of record CAKMJS010000099.1, on the reverse strand, counting down.
CTGTTAATTTTACTATCTATTGGCTCATTCAGTCTTGAAAATTCACTTCAATAATTGACTTTTTACACATTACTATTTATGTTCTTCTGTGAGCTTATTGATGGATCAACGTGTGCAGGATTCGCATTAACATCATCATATTTAGTTGTTGTCATCATTTGACCGACCCCAAAATCTTCACGAAGCCATCTAACCGTAGAAAGGGCCAATATAACAACGATAAACAAAATCGGCACACTGGTTAGTACGGAGGATAACTTAACTACTTCCATTCCTCCTACCAAAAGCAACGCTAAGGTTACGAAGAGTATCAGAACTGACCAAAAGATTCTGGACCACTTTGGAGGCTCTTGACCAGCGCGAATTTCTTTGCAACCGATCATCGCCATCGTATAAGCATTAGAATCAATACTCGTACCTTGGAATATAAACATAACTATTACAAAGAAAGGCATGAATAACCATTGGAGTGGAAGAGTTTTTAGAACTGCTAAGATCATAGCAGGTCCACCAGATTCTTTAAGAATCATATCTAAAGGAACCCCTACGATCAGTTGCAGATGGGAAGCATATCCACCAAAAGCCAGGTAGAATAGAGAAGAACCAAAGGTTCCTACAAGGACCATCGCCAATATCAATTCCTTAATGCTACGTCCACGGGAAATCCTTGTCGCAAAAAGACCGATATAGATTGCCCAAGCATACCACCAAGCCCAATAAAAAACTGTCCAATCCTGGGGAAAACCAGATTTGGTGATGGGGTCAGTATAAAGACTCATTCGGAAAAAGTTTTGAAACAGCATTCCTAGATTGTCAAAATAGAAGGATAAAAGGAACGAAGTAGGACCCACAACGAGTACGAAAGCTAATAATACAAAACAAGCATAGGCAGTAAAGGTCGAGAGTTTCGCAATTCCCGAATACAATCCTTTGTAGGCGCTATAGCCAAAAATCATCGCCCAGACGACAGCGACTCCCGCCTTGACTGCCATCGAATCAGCAACACCTAACATATCGGCAATAATTGCTGAAAGAAGGGGTACGGTAAAGCCCAACGAGGTCCCTACGCCACCAACTAAACCGACGATGACCACCAAATCAATGGCTTTACCGAGCCATCCATCCACTCTGTCACCCAATACTCCGCGGCAGGCGTAGCTAGGATACAGATATGGTTTTTTCCTAACATAATACATATAAGAAAACGCGACAGCGGGAATAGCAAACGTACCCCACGCTAGAAAACCCCAGTGAAAGATTCCATAGGATAATGCCCATTGAGCTGCTTGAGGAGAAAATGGTTCCGCCCAGAAAGGAGGAAATTTGAGGTAAAATATTGGTTCTACCATGGTCCAGTAAACTAGGCCGGCGCCGATTCCACCGCAGACGAACATGGCAATCCATGTAAAAGTCGAAAACTCCGGTTTTTCATCCGGTCCACCCAATTTAACGTTACCATAACGCCCAAAGGCCAACCATGCCAAGAAGATTATTCCACCGAAGGCAATACCTTCCCAAAGCCAGTCCAGACTATAAGTGATCGCATGCATTGCCACTGCAATGACTGCTTGAGCATCTTGTTGAAAGATAACCAAAGGTACATAAAACACTAAACAACAAAGTACACTACCCCAAAAAACAACAGGATTAATTTTCGCAATTTCTGATTCTATTTCCTTCTGTTGAGCCACTAATACTCCTCCTTTTCTAAATATAATGTCAAGAAATCCTTCCTTCCATGAATTAACACATCTGAAAAATCAAGACTCAATGCATTAATCCAGACATCTATAAGAAAACCTCCTTTATCTTTAACTTTTATATTTTCTACTAAACTTCCATAAATGCAATTTTGTTGCCATAATATTCTATAAATTGACTTTGTATTAGATAAAGCCAAATATATTTTTAGTCAGCCTTATTACTTCTTAAATGATTAATTCATAAGACCCCCACTTTTCTATAAGTGGGAGTCTTACCATGTTTTCTTATTATGACTTATAGTCTTCGGTTAGCAACCATCGATTGGAGCTTTCCTTGTTTCGCTTTTCTTCAATAACAAGGAGGTAGACTCCTCCAGAGGAGTCCAAACTAAGTCTAATAGACTTAAATAAAAGTCAGTTAGACTTAATTCCCATTTTCCAAACTCAAGTATAAACTTTCGCCCTTTGCTCGTGTTCATGGGATACCCTGTCTTTACAAAAATAGTACTATCCTAAAGCCCTATATCGACGTTGTACAACAAGAAGTCTCCCCGACAGACCAACAGCGCTAACCGCAATTCCTAAAATTAAGCCAATCCAGTAGCCCATTGCTCCTAGTGAAGTAAAACTAGCCATATAATACCCTGCCGGCAATCCGACAATCCAATAAGAGACGAACGCCGTAATAAACGTTACATTAACATCTTTATAACCACGTAAAGCACCCTGAATTGGCGCGGCGATGGCATCTGATAATTGAAAGAACAACGCAAAAATGAGAAACTGTTGGGCCATTTGAATAACCGCGACTTCCCGGGAATACAAAGTAGCCACTTGCTCACTAAAGAGCAATAGAATAATAGCACATACACCAGCCATCCCAACGGACATGCCCATACCTAGATAACTGTATTGTCGAGCATCTTTGTGCCTTCCAGCACCAACTTCAAACCCGACTAAAATCGTTAAAGCTGAAGATATACTTAACGGGACCATATAAAGCAAGGTAGCGAAATTCATAGCCACCTGATGAGCAGCGATGGTTACGGTATTAAAATTACTCATCAGTAAGGCGACGACCGCAAAAATACTGGTCTCCACGAATATTGCAAATCCAATCGGCAAGCCAATTGTAAGTTGTTCCTTCCATTCTTTAAACGATACGCCAAAAAAACGTTCCAACACACAATATGATCTGAACGATTCCTGACGCAGAATGAGAGTCAAGGCAATAATAACCAGACACCAATAGGTGCATGCCGATGCAACACCCGCACCAACGCCGCCTAACGCTGGAAAACCAAATTTTCCAAAGATCAGAATATAATTGAGTAATATATTAATCGGTAATGAAAGCAAAGCGATCATCATGGTTACACGAGTTTTCCCTAAAGCATCGATAAATGAACGCAGAACCTGATAGATGAACAAGGCTGGAATTCCGAAGGCTAGTGCCAAGAGGTAACTGCGTGAAATACGACGGACTGTATCCTCCAAACCCATTAGATCTAAAATTGCGTCCAAGCTTATCGCACCCACGGTAATTACTAGGCCAGAAATAACTAGGGCTAAATATATCCCCTGCACGACCTTAAAGGCAATCTCATCTTTACGCCTTGCCCCAATTAATTGAGCCACAATTGGAGTCAAGGCCACTAAAATTCCACCTAACCCTGCACCAATAGGTACCCAAATACTCGAACCGATTGCCACCCCTGCCAAGTCTTGAGTACTGGCTTGCCCTGACATTACAGTATCGAAAAAACTCATAGAAAACATGGTAACCTGAGCGACTAGTATCGGGACTAAAATAACCAGTAACTGCCTTATCTTTAGAGGTATCGTCAATGTTTGTTTCATTTTCTCAAACTCATTCTTTCTCGTGAATCACTTCCTCGTGACTCATTCTTTCTCAAACTCAAATTTTAGTTTTGCTTCAGCAGGATCTTCCAAAACCAGATACGCCGCGAACGATTTACCTGATTTCGATTTAAAGCCTTTAATCAGTGGAGTTTTTCCCTTGTTCAGAAGGCTTATTATTTGACTTGATGTAAGTACTTTACCACAGATCGGAGTCTTCCATAACACAAAGTGACATCCGTCTCGCCAATTAGCGCACCCAAACCCCTTCTGTCCTTCGATTACCTCTCCACGACACTTCGGACAAGTACCCAACGATTCTGCCTGGCTTTTGTCTGTTTCTGCCTTAAGCTTGACGAGTTCCTTAGATACAGTACCCTGTGATAGGATGTCACGCGCACCGACTTGTCTTTCGACCGTTTGCTCTCCACCCGTCTTAGATGACTTACTAGGCTTATTGCGAACAGCTTTGGTCCCTTCCCCTTTTCTTCCGCCAGAAGGTTGTGCTGTGGGTGCAAGAGCTAGTGGGGTTTTACCATGTTTGTGTTCAAAGGATCGAAGTTCCTCGATTATTCGACCAATGGCTTCCTCCACGTCCGCCATATATTGTTGGATTGTCAATTCTCCTTTTTCTACTTTTGAAAGATTAAACTCCATTTGTCCCGTCATTTCTGCGCTCACTAAAAGTTGGGCATGAGGAAGTCGCTCCTTGATCAGACGTATGAGCTCTGACCCTTTTTGTGTTGGTTTTAAAGACTTCTGCTCCTGAACAATATACCCCCTATCGATAAGATTCTCCATAATGGCTGGGCGGGTCGCCACTGTTCCCAAGCCTTTCCCTTTCATTTGTTGGCGTAATACCTCATCATCAATCTGTTTACCTGCGCCCTCCATGGCTTTCAATAGATCACCCTGGGTAAAGCGTTTGGGTGGTTTGGTGGTCTTTTCTTCGCTAAAAACACGTTTCGTGCGCACATCCTCTCCCTTAATCAAGGGTGGAATTGTGGCATTCTCATCTTCTACCTGATCACGATCGTCCTTTTTCTTAGTCTTCGGTTTAACCCCATCCTCTATTTCGTCCGGGCCGTAAATCTTCTTCCATCCTTGGCTCAGTAGAACCTTCCCTTTCGTGCGAAAGGGTTCACCCGCCACCTCGGTTACCACGTCAGTCTGGTGATACCGTGCCGAAGGGAACCAAACGGCTAGGAAACGACGTACGACCATGTCATATAATTTCTGCTCTTCAAAGTTGAATCTCTCCATGGCAATTTTCTCAGTGGTCGGGATAATGGCATGATGGGCAGTGATTGTATTAATCACACGTTTACTTTTTGGGACCCCATAATGCCCTGCCTCATCGACAAGATTCGTGTAGGGTTCTTGATGGACTGCCTGTAGATGTTCAGGTAATTTCGGTAAAAGATCCTCCGATAAATAGGCACAGTCCGTCCGTGGATAGGTGATCGCCTTTTTTTCATAAAGAGACTGCGCCACCTGCAACACCTTTTCTGCACTAAACGCATGCTTTTTGGAGGCTGCTATCGTCAGAGATGTCAGATCAAACAATAGAGGGGCTGGTTCTTGAACATCCTTTTGCTCCATTTTCGTGATTTTTCCAGGTTTACCCTGGGTTTTTGTCACGATAGCTTCGGCATCTTGGCGACTTGTAATCCGTTTCGATTCCTCACTATAATCAAACCACTTACCAGGGTATTCTCCCTGATTTGTCGCGAATTCAGCCCGCACTTCGAAGTAGGGCTGGGCCACAAAGCCTTCAATTTCCCATTCTCGCTCAACTATCAAGGCCAATGTTGGAGTCTGTACCCTCCCAATTGAAATGACATTTGGTTTCTTTCGCACAGGATCAAAGCTCCCAAACAAGGCGGTAAATCCTTCAGTCAGATTCATGCCAAAATCCCAGTCAGCAAACGCACGCCCGTGACCTGCTGCCACGAGTCCAGCTACTGATTCAGCCGTACGAAGGCGTTTCAAGCCGTCCTTAATGGCCGCAGTGGTCAGCGAGGAAATCCATAGCCTAGACAAGGGTTTAGTACACTTAGAGGCATCCCAAACTTCTTGAAAAAGTAACTGGCCTTCCCGATCAGCGTCCGTTCCACATATAACTTCTTCGATATCCGTTGACTTTAGCAATCGTTGGATCACTTGATATTGTTTGACCGCCCCAGACTTAACCACTCTCCGAAAAGCATTAAGGTTGGGGAGAACGGGCAAACGGTTTAAGCTCCAGCGTTTCCCCACCCGTTCAAGATCCATATATGCCTCAGGGCGCTCTAGCTCTAAAAGATGACCGTAACACCACGTGATCACATATTCTTCATTTTCTATGTACCCGTCCTCTTTGCCCCGCACTCTTAGGGCAGTGGCATATTCACGAGCTTGAGACGGTTTTTCAGCTACTATAAGGATCTTTCCCATGCCTAGGCCTCACTTTTTTTTCTATTTAACTGGTACCTTCTCAGGTTTTCTTCTTAGGGAATAAAACCATAAACCGAACTTTTATACGATATTTCAATAATAGTTTGCATATATATGAATACCATAATTTTAATAAGGGGGTATTATATATGCTATCTAATGAGGCGTTCATTCAACAATCACTTGAATTAAACCTATTTTTTCTCAGAATTCTTAAAGAACATGCTTTTTTCATGGAAGCCGCCTTTGGTGCCAAGGAACAATCCCTAGCCCAACAAGCCGATACCCTAAAATGCGAGTTGACTACATTACTCGCAGAAACAATTATGCTCGCCGATGGGGTTATCAGTCCTGAAGTTCTCTGCTCAGGAGAACTAGTAACTAAGTTCACTTTTGATGCTGAGCGAGCGACAGAATTCTATTCTGGTATCCAGCTTGATACGGAACTGACCCGTATGGAACTCTCCTTGGATAGGAAGCAAAATCCTGTCTTAGCCACCCTGTTAGTTGATCAGGTCTCTGCCCTAAACCAAAAGGCAATCACAGTTACCACAGTCTTGGCCGACTATAAATCTAAGCTCCTTCAAGACATATTAAGTTGTAAAGTTTTTACGTTTAATTACCCCTTGTTGATCGACCACATACTGCGTGAAGCACGTTTCTACTTAAAAATACTGTATCAATTACAGAACCGCCAAGTTATTAACCTTCTAGAGGATATTATTGATCAACAGAAATTTTGGGATCGTATTATGGCAGAGCACGCTAAATTTATCCGAGGTTTGTTAGACCCCACGGAAGTTGCACTCTTTGACACAGCTAATCGTTATGGTAAAGTGTTCGATGCTCTCACGGAACAGGCCATGACAATGACAGAACAGACAACTATATTACCGCAACTCAGTAGTAAAACCTACAAAGCCACTGTAAGTCTCAGGGATTTTAAAACAGCGGCTACCGAAGGCTTACTCCAATGTAAAATTAGAGCATTGGCCGTGCCATTGTTAGCAGATCATGTACTCAGGGAAGCAAATCATTATCTCAGACTTCTCAACACATTTAACGGACGGTTACAGTAACGTCCAGCATCATTATAGCTTAACCAGTCGACATTTTATAGGTAAGTGAACACTCTATCGACTATTAAGTTATATAGACCTCCACTTCTATAAGTGAGGGTGAGCTCACTAAGTGCTATAACACCGAACTTACCAGTTTGCCTTCCAAACAAACTTTGAGAGAAAATTGCTTAATACCAAGTTTTCTGAAGTTCACCTCGAGCAAATCACCTTCCACGTCTGCGATTGTGATTCGTCCAATTCCGAACGCCACACCTGATTCTTGCATTAATTGTTCAAGGTGTTTCAATCTGTCGGCAAAATCTTTGAGCGTTTTGATGCCTTGAGCGATATTTTCTAAGGTAGCCAGAATCCCACGCAAGGCTTCTATGGAAAGCCCTAACCGTTCGGAAAAGTCTTCTAGTTTCTTTTCATAACCTAGTTCAGAACGTATGAAACGTATTGCGTCTAGGGGGTTCATCCCATTTAACTTTCTAAACTGTCTTTTCAGTTCCTGAAAGCTTTTCTTGCGAAATGCAGGCAGATTTGGAAGAGCTGCTAACCTGATCAAAGACAGACTTCGTTAGGTCTTGAGTTTTTAAATATTCGACTTGCTGTTTAGAAATATAGGAATTGAATTTAGTGTAGATAGTTTCGAAAATTCCTACATTTTTGTCACTATAAGAGAAACGCATAAAATTTAGAATATCCTTAAATTTATGGCAGAAACGTTATTACGATATAGCAACGCCGTCTGACTTAAAGATTCCTTTTTCTTGCCCATATAGTTGTTCAAAACGCACGTCCATTTCTCTGGCAGCCGCCTTGCTAAACGTCAAAGCCAGAATACTCTCTGGCTTGACACCCTGTCGAAGAATTAAGTATAGAATTCTAGCAATCAATACCGTGCAAGTCTTTTTACTTGATAAACCTGTAAACAATAAAAGTATCAGGATTCTTGTAATCTCTAAACTAGGGAACTGAAAAAACACCGTGTGAAACGGTGTTTTCAAATCCATCAATTCCTTAACGGAAAGATGGGAGTTCAGCCCTCTTCAGAACTCCAAGATGCGAGATATCCTACTTGCTCCTCCGTTAATTTATCAATCGATAACCCTAGCGACTGAAGTTTAAGCATTGCAACTCTCTCATCAATTTCAGTATTCACTTGGTAAACAGAAGCGGTTAGTTTCTCATAATTCTTAGCAACGTATTGAAGTGACAGTGCCTGTAAAGCAAATGTCATGTCCATAACCTCGGCAGGATGACCATCTCCTGCAGCTAGGTTGACTAATCGTCCCTCAGCCAACAGGTACAATTGTTGCCCACCTGGAAGAGTGTATTCTGTGATGTTAGACCGTGCAATTCGTTCAGAGACTGCGATTTTTTTGAGCTGATTTACGTTGACCTCCACATCGAAGTGTCCAGCATTACACATAATTGCACCTGACTTCATTAACACAAAGTGTTCCTTGTTAATAACGTCTGTGTTACCCGTTACCGTTATGAAGAAATCTCCATACTTAGCTGCCTCACCCATCGGCATGACTTCAAAGCCATCCATCAAGGCTTCATTGGCTTTAATGGGGTTAATTTCACATATGATGGCTCGTGCGCCTAATCCTTTGGCACGAAGTGCTACGCCTTTACCACACCATCCATACCCGGCAACGACAGCTGTTTTACCTGCCACTACCAAATTCGTCGTTCGCATGATCCCATCCCAAACGGATTGCCCAGTACCATATCTATTATCAAACAAGTACTTACATTGTGCATCATTAACCGCAATCATCGGAAACTTCAGAACTCCATCTCGCTCCATTGAATGTAAGCGAAGAACACCCGTCGTCGTCTCTTCTGCGCCTCCCTTAACTTTCTGAAGAAGTTCAGGACGAGTTGTATGCATTGTCGAAACTAGATCTCCACCGTCATCAATAATAAAGTCAGGTTCAGTATCGAGAGCTAATTGGAGATGATGATTAAATTCTTCTTCAGTTGCATTGTGCCAAGCGTGAGCTCCGATTCCTTGTTGGACTAAGGCAGCGACTACGTCGTCCTGAGTAGAAAGTGGGTTGCTAGCAACCACAGTTACCTCGGCGCCACCTGCTCTAATAACATGCGCAAGATAAGCCGTTTTGGCCTCTAAATGTAAGCAAATAACGACTTTCTTACCTGCAAAGGGCAATTGATCCACAAATTCCTGACGTATCATATTGAGCACTTGCATGCGCGGAGCCACCCAATCAATTTTTCGCTGCCCCAGCGGAGCTAACGCTATGTCTCGTATTGTTGATTTCATAATATACCTACTTTCTTTGATCACTAGCTTAGAAATCGATCCACTCATTACTATTTCGTGAGGATCAAGTCTAAGTCCTTGTATGTCCTTATTATACTCTGAAACGACCATTAATTCTTCAATATAAGGAAAATTATATTGTTTAGTATATTATATTCTACTCATCTTTCTGTTTCTCTTTACTATTCTTGACCATATCCCTTAATATAATAACTTCGCATTCCATCAATATCGTCTTGAGATAATTCGACCACACCGCCCAATAGTTGTGCCAGAAGTGTTACTTGCGCCGATTTTTCAACGACTTGGCAAACTCGAAAGGCTTCATCTAAGTTCCGACCTGCGCCTAGCATCCCGTGGTTCGCTAGTAAGACTGCATTTCGCCCTTCCATTGCCTTGACTGTATTGATACCAAGTTGCACTGTTCCAGGCAGTGCGTATTCATTAACACGTACATTCCCACCGACAATCTGTACCAAATCTTCAACGGATCCAGGAATTCCTCTCCTCGCCACAGCCATTGCGGTTGCATAAGCACTATGAGTATGCACTATTGCCATTACGTCCTCACGAGCATTATAAATCGCCAAATGTAAGGGTACTTCAACAGAAGGTTTACGGGATCCGATGATAATTTTTCCTCTCAGATCCAAAACAACAATATCTTCAGGCAGCAACGAGTCGTAACTCATTCCCGTCGGGGTGATAGCAATATAGTCTTCTCCAGGTACCCGGCAACTAATATTCCCCCAGGTCCCAACCGTGAGGTTCGTTGCCAGCATTTCGATCCCCTTCTCGACAACTTTCTGGCAGGTATCTAGTATCTGATTCATGATGTTGATGTTCCCCCTTATACTTCTAGCTTCGCTGTTAATATTACTTAATGAAGATATAAGACCATCTATCACCTTATACGTATCCATTATTAAGACCCCCATTTCAATAAGTGGGGTTTTTGTGATGAACGAGTTCAGATATTATCATAGTCAAAATCTGACCAATAAGCAAACACAATAAGGATTATACTTCTCTCTTTAAATCTACAATGCTGATTGAAAAATTGGATTAGTATTTATCAGGAATAAGCTTTTAAACTCGACAAAAACCTAAGCCAAAATCAGGCCTAGGCTAGACAAATAAATGCCTTGAAAGCAGCTCTTATTCACTCACTGTGCCATATTTATCAGATAAACATATTAAATAAAAAAACGGGGGGCATTCAAGCCCCCCTTATTGTAAATTAGACGCAACCAGTTGGTTTAGGAAGTCCGGCGATTTTGCATGCGCCCTTCCCTGGACCTGCAGGAAATAGTACGTAAATTTTCTTTTGATCGAAACCAGTGTCTTTACACATTTTACGAACCATTGGTGCAACACCAAATTGATCATAATAGTCTCTGAGGTAATTGATCATCTTCCAGTGTTCTTCGGTAAGTTCTTCGACTTCCTCAGTAGCAGCGAGGGCAAGTGCCACTTCTTCAGTCCAAGCTGAATGATCCTCGAGAAATCCATCTTCATCCAATTCAATAACTAAATCTCCGACTTTAAGTTGAGCCATTTTATTTTCCTCCTTATAGTGAGTTTATTAAAATTGATCTTGTTTGAGTTCATCACTTTTCCCTAAACAAGTATCAAAACGTAGCTACGTCTAGCTATCTTTCTCTTCCCGAACAGAGATAGCCACTTTATAGAGAACGGTAATTAGCAGGAGACCGATTCCATATACACCCAGAGTGACTAAAATCTCATTCAAGGTTGGTGTATACTCTACGACTCTTTCAAAGGAATTTGGCACAAATCCTGCAACAATGAGGATCATTCCTTTGTCAATCCAGTTAGCTATGATAATTGCTAGTAGGGCAAAGGGTAAGATCTTGCCATTCTTCCGTGTTTGTGGGAAAACCAGCAACAAAATCCCTGCAAAGGCAAGAAAAACGGCTGTCCACATAAAGGGAACTAGGTTTGAATGTCCATCCAATCCAAAAAAGATATACCTTAAGGAAGCACTGTATTCAGGAATATTACTATAGAAGGCAGTGAACAACTCTAAAACGAAGAAGAAGACATTCGCAATCATGGCATACCTTACGATTTTAACCAGTGATTGGATAGCTCCACCCTCTGGGTCTGGGTTAAATTTACTGACCTGTCTGACGATCAAGCACAGGAGTATCAGAATGGCGGGACCTGCTGCAAAGGCGGATGCCAGAAAGCGAGCTGCCATAATAGCTGATAACCAAAGGTGGTGACCGGGAAGTCCAGCATATAAGAAGGCGGTCACAGTGTGAATACTAACAGCCCAAGGGATCGAGAGATATATTATGGGTTTAACCCAAGCTGGCGGTGGAGTTCCTTTGCGTTCTGCTCCAAGTGTCGTCCAGCCGACGACCAAGTTAATACAGAGGTAACCGATCAAGACGCACATATCATAAAACATGACCGAACGTGGACTCGGATACAGAATAACATTCATAATCCGCATTGGTTGTCCTAAATCTACCACGATGAATAACATACACATGATCACAGCTGGTATTGCTAGAAACTCACCAAGAATGACCATTTTACCAAACTTCTTAAAATCATGTAGATAATAAGGTAAGACAAGCATAACGGCGGAAGCAGCAACTCCGACTAGAAACGTAAACTGTGCGATGTACAAACCCCAGGAAACATCTCTGCTCATGCCAGTTACGCCAAGACCATTATTAAACTGATTGAGATATGCGTAGAAGCCTACAGCAATTACGGCCAGTAAAAGGCAGATCCATGCCCAATACTTTTTACTACCAGTCAGAGCTTTTTCAAGCATGATCGTCACCCCCTACTAGGTAGTAAACGCATGGCTGGGTGCCGAGCTCGGGTTTACGCCGAATAGTGAATTTTGTACTGACAATTTTCCTTACTTCTGAATTGGGGTTATCCAGATCTCCAAAAATCAACCCCCCATTGGACTTCTCCACACATGCAGGCTGTTCACCTTTTGCCAAACGTTCATAGCAAAAATTGCATTTCTCCACAACCCCTGCAGTCCTAGTTGGATATTCTGGAGATACCTCATTGATAAAGGGTCTTGGATCTTTGAAATTAAAGCTTCTGGCACCGAAGGGACAGGCTGCCATGCAGAATCGACATCCGATACAGCGATGAAAATCCATTGCTACGATTCCGTCTCTCCTCTTAAACGTTGCTTGAGTGGGACAAGCCTTGACGCAAGGAGGATTTTCGCAATGATTACATAATACCATAAAAGGACTATGAACAATATGCTCATCCAAATATTGATTATGTCCACCAGCAAAAGAATGATGGTAGTCATCTTTCCAGATCCATTTGATTTCATCCTTAGTATTTTTGAAATCTGGGACATTATGGAGTCTGTGACACGCTTCTGTCACTCGGTTAAAGTCATCTTCAGTTTTAAATTTGCTCATATCAACAACCATCGCCCAGCGGGTTGCTAATACTGCCTTTTGCTTAAGGGAATATTCTGCTGCTTCCGCAACTTCTTTTTTTCGAAACCCAGTAAAAGCAACGGCGCCCCCAAATCCTAATGCAGTGAGCATACCAGCTCTTCTTAGAAATTGTCGTCGATTAATGCTCATTTCGCTGCCTCCTTTGACCCTATATGGCAGGTATAACATAATGGCTGGACAGCGTTATAATCATGACACGAAGCACAAAATTGAGTAGAACCAAACGCTGGGTTACTCATTCCTCCAGTAACTGATGCTTTTTCAGCCTCGGTTGAATGACAGTTTAAACACGTATTTTGAAGACTAATTTCAAAGGACTTACCTTGACTATTGATATATACAGACTGACCATCGCGAACAGCTGCTTCGCGCCATTGATTGAGCAGTTGCATATGATTAGCCTTCATAACCTCTGGAGACTCAACACACTGCTGATCAGCAGGCGCTAGCGCCAAGATGGCCGGAGTGTCTAGATTAATTTCCGGACCAGCATTGACTTTTCCCATATTATAGAAGAAGGGTATAGTGAGAAGTCCAACAAAGATAATGAGTGATGCAATTATTTTTCCACCTTTATACATTACTCATCTCCCCCTTTTCCAGGTAAATCTTCAAAGCGTAAATTAGTAGTTCTCTCTTTTTCACCTTTCATCACTAAAGCATTAGCCACTAACTCGGTCACCCCTGTAACCCCTACACCAGGATTCCAGTAGTCCATTAGAGCTGGAAGTGCTGCCCTGTCAACAGCACAAATGTTAGCAAGCATATTAACCCCATGCTTTTCTTTAACATACTTAACTGCATTGGCTCGTGGAAATCCGCCTCTCATCCGCTGTTCCATATTTTCCGATGCGTTGAGTCCAGATCCACTTCCACAACAGAATGTCTTTTCTCGAATTGTGCTCTCAGGCATCTCGTAGAAATTATTACAAACAGCCTTAATGACTTCTCGCGGCTCATCCAGAAGTCCCATACCCCTGGAAGGGTTACATGAATCATGATAGGTTACCTTCAGGTGATCGTTGCGACTGGGGTCTAGGTTTAACTTTTTGTGTTTAATTAAGTCAGCCGTAAACTCGGAGATATGAATCATCTTAGTAGAACTTGCATTTTCAAAGACCGTACCGGTAATCGGGGACTTTGGAACTTCTAGGAAATCAGCTGGTCCGTGCCAAGTATCCATGTATTGACTCAGGACTCTCCACATGTGACCGCACTCTCCACCAAGAATCCATTTAACCCCTAATCGTTTGGCCTCTGCATAAATTTTGTAATTAAGCCTCTTGGCCATGTCATTCGAAGTAAAGAAACCGAAGTTTCCTCCCTCGGAAGCGTACGTACTCCATGTGTAGTCAAGACCTAGTTCATGGAAAAGCATGAGATATCCCATGCAGGTTTGAATTCCTGGTTCACCTAAAAGATCTCCTGAGGGAGTGATAAATAATATCTCAGCACCTTTTCTGTTAAAGGTTGGGTTTACCCTAATTCCGGTAATATCCTCAATATCATCGCACATAGTTTCAATGTTACCCGTTATTGCATGTGGTTCCAGTCCAAGGTGATTACCCTTCATATAGCAATTTGCTGCAGGTCCTGAGATCCAATCAATGTTCAAGCCGACTAAGTTAAGAAGTTCCCTGCCAATGATCGTTACCTCTGCTTGATCGATACCATATGGACAGAAGACAGAACAGCGACGGCACTCAGTACACTGAAAGAAGTAAGACCACCATTCCTTTAACACATCTTCATTAAGTTCTCTCGCCCCTGCTAATTTCCCGAGAAATTTGCCAGACGTCGTGAAATATTTTTTATAGACTGACCGAATCAATTCCGCTCTCAGAACTGGCATGTTTTTAGGATCACCCGTGGCAATATAGAAGTGGCATTTATCAGCACAGGCACCGCATCGTACACATATATCCATGAATATTTTGAAAGAGCGATACTTTGCAAGCCTTTCTGCCATTCCCTCTAAGATGGTTGATTCCCAGCCCTCTGGCAACTTCCAATCCTCATCGGCTGGCGACCACTGTCTAGGATTAGGTAACCCTAGGGTCAGAAGGTCTTTTTCCTTTCCTCCCCAACAAAAGTTACCTGGTTTAATGACTGTCGGAGTATCCATCCAGTCAGTTGTGGGTGGTTTGAAATCTATCTGAGATAGTTCTTGTGGCTTTGGAGTTTTAACTTTCTCTACTTTCGCCATCCAGGATCACTCCTTTTCTACCGGTATACCAGCTTTTTTCATTTTATCCCTGTATTCATCTTCATACTGCTCGTAGGTATGATACTTCACTTCCTGGTTCCAAGGATTAATGTGTCGAACCATACGATTGTTACTAATCATATTACGAGTGGGGCTCATGAAAATGCCCCCCATATGCATTAACTTACTCAATGGGAAATAGGCGAAAAGAGAACTGACTAGGAAAATGTGAACAAAAAACATAGCCCCAATTCCTGATGGGAGAACAGGCTGGAAAGTTGCTAATCCAATCGCTAATTGTTTGACGGCAACCAGATCAACTTTATAGAAATAACGCATTAGAACACCTGTGGAAGCTATGCTCATTATCAAAAAGAGCGGAAAGAAATCGGCTGCTAAAGAAATGTACTTCAGCTGTGGAATAAAAATTCTTCTCAGGAACAGATACGTTACTGCTATTAAAAAGAATGCATCTGTTAAGTAAACTGCAGGTAATCCAATTTGTAAAATCCCATCAATACTCTCCAGTATTTGAATGGAAAAAGGTATGGGATCTAAGAAATACCTAAGATGTCGGATCAGAATTATGAGGAACGACCAGTGAAAGAACAAACTACCTAACCAAAGCCATTTAGCAGAGCCATAGGCTAGTATAGGACCCTTTGGTCCCTGAGATAATTCCGTCTTAGTGTTCCTGAAAAGCGAGCGGAAGAATAATATCTCTAATGCCATTCTGACGATAACACCGAGAGTACTTGTAGGGTTTTCAATTTTATTTTGCTTAATCCAAGGAAGTGACTTCTGCTGTCCAATGGTTGTCGGAATACGGAAAGGAACAGGAGACCGCCCCCATTTAACAACTCGGTAAATGAATCCACCTACAAACAAAGTAAGAGCTAAATAAGGTATGATGATACCAAAAGTGTAATGCAAACTAGTTGTATATGCTCCCATGATGGCGACTAGAATGAGTACAATTACTGCGAGGAGAGAAAACAAGACTTTCACTCTACGACCTCCTTCCCTTAAATACTAGTTTCTTGGTCACTGGGTTTAACTTCTTCCATCGGAATTTCATACATTAGATTGGCTTTTTTTAGGAGTGTAAAAGTCATTCTTTTTAGTTCATCGACTTTAAGTTGATTAATTTGTTCTCGACATTTCACATATATGTTAAAGGCAAAAAGCGCCAGATCATCAATTTTAGATTCGAAGCTCAATAGCTCATCACTAATCTGGTCCTGCCTGATTTCCTTCTCGAGTTCCTCTCTAACCATTTTTTTAAGAATGAAAATGAAGCTCAAAGCTTTTGCGGGAGTGAAATCTTGCACTGCCCTGACCTTGATAATATCGTCTAACAGGGGTAACCCCTCGCTAAGATCTTTCTCTTCAATGAGTGCCTCAAATATACTCTCTAGCCCCAGCTTAAATGCATGACCCACTGGATTTGCAAACATATCTTCTTGCTTTTGAAAAAATCCAGTTATATCAATGGGATAAGACTCCATTATCGCTCCGAACCACCTTGACAAAATAGTTGCTTTCTTTTCTTTTAGTAAGCCTTTCAAGCTCTTGTCCATTATTGATCACTCCTTGTTGTTTGCTAAGCAAAAAACCTTATGATAAACCTACTGTGACCATGCAATCCATACGTTCATAAAGTTTTTCGTTGAAGAAAATTGAGTCGATGCTGAATGGCGAAAATCCCCCTCCATCCAACACCGACCTTTGCCATAACATGTTTTAAATTATTGAGCGATTCAAGCTAAGAGTAGCAATACGTTAAATTAAAAAGTGAAATCATCCACTAACTATCTTTTCTCTGATTATATAGGGCTTAACATATAACAAAGTAACAGAATATTGTTTGTTCTTATTATCACTATCAGTTTAAGGAATTTCGACTTGCTTGTAAAATTCATATTCCTTATTGTCACAATTAGATAATCACATAGTAACAATAACTTATGGACTGAATATCTTGTAAAACCTAACTTTTAACCGTTCAGATTAAAGTATTTGTGCAAATTGGAACTAAGTTTCTTATGTTTAAAATATCACATTTGTAGAGAATTAGTCAATGACTAAGTTTGGAAATTACTCTGGAATGGACAAATATTATAGCCGAATGTCTCTTCTAGCAATATATGAATCATAACACAATCAAAGAGGATGGAAATCCATCCTCTTTGATTAATTTAAATTGACTATTTACTACCCCAAAGCACGCTCCAAAATTTCATTAAGGCGTTTGACCATACCTCTTGGATCCACGATAAGCCCAGCAGCAATTTGTGCGTTCTCGAATATTTGTTCAGCTGCAATCTTCGCAAAGGTGTCTTCACTTTTGCGAGCTTCATCCAAACGTTTAATCATTTGGTGTGTTGCGTTTATTTCCAGAACACTGGGTCCAGCGTCATTTGAATCTTTATTCATGAGTTGCATCATCCGCTGCATACTATTTGTTCCATACGGGCTGAGCACAACTGCCGGACTATCAACCAAGCGCTTAGATTCTCGTACTTCCGTAACTTTACTACCTAAAACCTCTTTAAGCCAACCCGTTAAGTCCTTAACTTCTTCTTCGGACAAGGCAAGTTCACTTCTATCTTTCTGTTCATTTCCTAAATCCAAATCAGCTTGATCGGCAGAAATCAGTTTCTTACCTTCATATTCCCCGATCGCTCCAAAGATGTAGTCGTCTATGGCTGCATAGGTGTAAATCACTTCAAAGCCTTTATCCTGAAATACCTCTAGATATGGACCAGACTCTATTCCTTCCCGTGTTGGACCGTTGACAAAATAGATTGCTGTTTGTTCTTCCTTCATACGACCTACATAATCTGCTAAAGAAACTGTTTCACCTGACACGGTATTAGACGATTCGAACCGCAAAAGTTTAATAAGTTCTTTACGATGTGTATAGTCATTAGCTGCTCCCTCTTTAATAAAGAAGTTAAACTTTTCCCAGAACTCTTTATACTTCTCAGGTTCTGAAGTCGCTTGAGTATCTAGGAATTTAAGAAAACGACTTGTGACCACTTTGTTCAGCTTGCTCACCAAAGCACTATCCTGCATGGTTTCCCTAGAAATATTAAGGGGAAGCTCCTCACTGTCTATTACGCCTCTTAAAAAGCGTAACCACTCCGGCAATACAATCGGGGATTTTTCTTGGATTAATACCTTTTTACAATAAAGGTTGACCCCTGGCTCTGTTCGGCCAAACCCAAATTGTTCGAGGTTCTCCTTGGGAACAAATAGTAAAGTATTAATATTGATTGGGGCATCTGATGAGAAATGGAGACGGAAAAGCGGTTCATCATGAGCATTAGCAATGAACTTATAAAACTCATTATACTCTTCATCCAAGATTTCGTTTTTGTTTTTAATCCAAAGGGCATCAACTGTGTTTACTTTCTGCCCATTGACGAAAATAGGGTAGGGTACAAAACTAGAATATTGTTTAATCACTCGTTGGACGGTTTCTTCCTTGGCGAAATCATAGGCATCCTCTTTTAAATGGAGTACCATCTTCGTACCCCTGCTAAAGTCTTCGCCTTCACTGATTGTATAACTCCCTACACCATCTGATTCCCATACAAGGCTTTCACCCTCCATCTGATAGGAACGGGTATGTAACGTTACTTTATCCGCGACCATAAAGGCAGAGTAAAACCCAACCCCAAATTGTCCAATCAGGCTAAGATCCTTTTGATCACCTTTGGCACTCAAATGTTTAATAAATTCTTTGGAGCCCGAATGGGCGATGGTCCCGATATTCTCGATCAGCTCTTCTTTCGTCATCCCTAAACCCGAATCCGAGATGGTTAAGGTATGGGCGGTATCATCTGTATCAATACGAATTTCTAAAGGTAAATCTTTGTCTTTAACCTCTGGACCTGTGAGTTGCATGTAACGTAGTTTCTCCATAGCATCCGCTGCATTTGAAATAAGTTCTCTCAAAAAAATCTCACGATCAGTATAGAGAGAGTGGATTACTATGTCCAACAATTGCCGAATCTCAGTTTGAAATTCTTTTGTTTCTACTGTTGTACTCATTATGAACCTCCATCTTCTATCTAAAGTATTAGTTTGGACACGGACTTAATCGAGTCCACAATACTTAGTTTAATAAAATTTTGTCAAAAGTGCAAACAAAACAACATTTAATAGTAGGATGCATTGTGCCCCCGCTTATCCGCTTGTAAGTATATTTTGAAGACAGTCTTCAAATTTACGATCATCTGCTATCACTCTCTTTTTAGGCCCTTTTGTTCTGCCACCCCCCCGACGGAATTTTGCTTTGGCCTCCCGCTCCTCCAATAAAAATTCAATATTTTTAGTACTAAACTCTCGTCCATCTGGATTTATACACCTAACCCCTTTACCCAATAACATGGCCGCCAGACCCCAATCCTGAGTCACTACTACATCTCCAGCCAAAGCAAGATTCATGACCCGAATATCCGCTTCTTGCGAAGCATTTCCGACTACGACGTGATGGTCCGACTCAATATTATGGTTAAAACTGGCCACTGTCCAAACGGGTATAGCATATTTCAAGGCCTCCCTCTTACAAATCAACAAGACTGTCTTAGGGCATGCATCAGCATCTACAATTAGTTTCATATTCCAAACCTCATTTTCCGTGTCATTGGCAAGCGGGAGGAAATTAAGTAGAGAATTGTCCTTCGTTTGATTCTTCCTCTGCCGCCGTAGCACGCAACCCACCCTCAGTTTGGGTCACTTTTTTCTCTTTAAGTAGTTTTCCCAATGCTCTTTTAAAGGCAGCTTTGCTCATATGTAAGCGGCTTTCAATTTCAAGTGGACTACTTTTATCATTAAGCGCCAGGAATCCTGCATGGTTCTTAATTCCTTCTAGGATTACTAACGTGTCCTTAACCATTTGTATATGGGATAGATCCCTCGGCGATAAATCAAGCTTTCCATCTTCTCTGACTCTGATAACCCGCGCTTCAACTTGATCGCCCTCTTGCAACTCACTAAAAAACTCGTTGACAGGAATAAGTCCCATGTATTTATTATCAACAGCAACAAAAACCCCAATCTCAGGATTCACAGAGTATACCGTTCCTGTTACTTTGTCGTTCTTCTGATAAGGAGTCTCGGCTTTGAGATATTCATAGATTTCTGTCGTGGCGCTTAACCTCTGACTCTTATCTAAGTAGACCTTTACTAAATACCCTTTTCCAAGTTTAATCGGAAATTTTTGTTCATGAAAAGGTAATAATAAACCTCTCTCTAAACCTATATCCAAAAATGCTCCAATTTGAGTCTTTGCTGTAACTTTTAGATAAGCTAAATCTCCTAATTCAGCCAATGGTTTTTTCCTCGTGGCAATTAACCGTTCCTGGGAATCTCGATAGATAAAAACCTCTAACTCGTCCCCTTCTTTAGCCCCTTCCGGTAATTGTTTTACTGGCAAAAGGATATTGTCGTGTCGGCTACCAGTACCTGCATCTAAATAAGCGCCAAATGAGGTGAAATTTGCAACTTTGAGGGTTTGAACTTTCCCTATCTCAATCATGTAAAAGAACTCCTTTCATAAATGTCTTAGTTATAGGCTTACCAGTGATTACGAAATCCATGCTTATCTGTTGTTATATCATTATATACTTGAGTAAAGTTATGGCAAACTATTAACGTAGTTTTGACTAAAACAAACAAAACAAAACCGCCTTATGTATAATGGCGGTTCACATACAGACCTTTATCCAATTTTCTAACCACTCATATTAAGTAGGGGTAGGTTCTTCACCAAAATCCTTTGAGGCTACCTAACTAATAGAATATAATAAACGATGTATATCCAACTTAATAACCCGTGAATTAGTGCCCATATAATAGAGTGATTTACCGACCATGATATGACAATTGCAATAATATTGCCAATACCAATACCTGCACCAATATTTGATTTTCTGCTCATACAGTTACTCCTTTCTCCCTAATTATCTAGCTAATAATAACGACTTTAAAAAGGGATTAGCTAGCTAATCCCTGATATACATATTAGTATTTAATTATACCACTATTCCGAGCGAATGGTTCAATATTATTTTCGGAGCCAACGATCCAGAGCAAATTTATTAGTTTCACGGTTTAAGTCAGCAAGGCTAGTGGTCAAAGGAATGTCCTTTGGACAGGCGCGAACACAGTTTTGGGAATTACCACAATCTGCAATCCCGCCCTCATCCAGCAATGGTGCCAAGCGTTCGTGTTTGTTCATTGCCCCAGTCGGATGGGCATTAAAGAGGCGGACTTGATTTATGGCGGACGGTCCCATAAATTTGGAGCGTGCATTCACCTGAGGGCATGCCTCCATACAGCATCCACAGGTCATACATTTCGATAATTCGTAGGCCCACTGCCGCGTTACTTCTGGCATACGAGGTCCTGATCCTAAGTTGTAAGTCCCATCAATCGGAATCCAAGCATGGACTGTTTTCAAGTGATCGAACATAATTTGACGGTCAACCATCAGATCCCGTACTAATGGGAATTTCGTCAGGGGTTCTAGGACTATTGGTTGGGTTAGTTTGTCGATCAGGGCAGAGCAAGCTTGTTTCCCTTGCCCATTAATTTGCATGGCACATGCTCCACAAACTTCCTCGAGACAGTTACATTCCCAAACGACGGGGGTTGTCTTCGCACCTGCTGCGGTGATTGGGTTTTTCTGTATCTCCATTAAACATGAAATAACATTTAACTTTTCTCGGTAAGGGATATCAAACTCTTCCCATCGACTTGGTTTATCTGGGCCGTCTTGACGACGAATTTTAAAGCGAATTGTTTTTTGTTCAGCCATTTTTTAACACACCTCCTACTTCTCTCTATTAATAATGGCGCGGACGCGGTGGAATTAACGATACGTCGACGTCTTCATAACTGAGTTCTGGTCCAGTGGGAGTCCAATCGGCAATGGTTGTTTTCAGGAAATTTACATCATCACGCTCCGGATACTCAGGCTTGTAGTGTCCACCCCGGCTCTCGTTGCGGCGTAAGGCGCCTAAGGTGACGACCCTTGCCAGTTCAAGCATATTCCAGAGTTGTCGGATGAATGTACCTTCCTGAGTTCCCCATTCAACGTTATCACTTCTGCCAATGTTCTGCCAGCGTTTCATTAGGTCCTGAAGAACTAGGTCAGTTTCCGCCAGTTTATCGTTGTAGCGTATGACGGTCACATTCAATGTCATAATATCGCCAAGTTCTTTATGGAGATGGTAGACGTTTTCTGCCCCTTTCATAGCCAGGATCTTCTTCCACTGCTCATCTTGAAGTTTCTTCTCTTTCATAAAAGCTGGCTCATTACCGCTAGGGGTTTGAAGTTTGTTTTTCTTAATGTACTCTATCACTTTCGGACCAGCAACCATTCCACCATAGATAGCAGAAAGCAACGAGTTCGCTCCCAGACGGTTTGCTCCGTGGTATTGGTATTCACATTCCCCTGCTGCAAAAAGCCCTGGTATATTCGTCATCTGGTCGTAATCAACCCACAGTCCACCCATCGAATAGTGCACCGAAGGGAAAATCCTCATTGGGACTTTCTTCGGATCATCGCCGACGAACTTTTCATAGATTTCTATGATTCCACCGAGTTTACGTTGTAAGACCTCCGGATCTATATGCGACAGATCGAGGTAAACCATGTTTTCTCCATTAAGCCCTAGGCCTTGGTCAAAGACAACTTCATAAATTGCACGAGTCGCTATATCTCGAGGAACTAGGTTTCCATAGTCCGGAAACATTTCTTCAAGGAAATACCAAGGTTTTCCATCCCTATAGGTCCAGATTCGTCCACCTTCTCCGCGTGCGGATTCAGACATCAGTCTGAGCTTATCATCGCCGGGTATGGCTGTGGGGTGGATCTGGATAAACTCTCCATTGGCATATTTTACGCCTTGTTGATAAAGCGCTGATACCGCGCTCCCGGTACAAATCGTTGAGTTGGTGCTTTTGCCAAAGACCGCGCCTGGTCCTCCTGTTGCAATAATTACTGCATCCCCTGCAAACGATTGAATGCTCATGCTCCTTAGGTCTTGTGCAATAATCCCTTTGCACGTTCCTTCATCAACGACGGTCGAGAGAAGTTCCCACTGTTCGTATTTTTGGACCAAGCCTTCAACTTCATAACGCCTAACCTGCTCGTCGAGTGCATAGAGAAGTTGCTGGCCAGTTGTGGCCCCGGCAAAGGCAGTTCTACAAAATTTGGTCCCTCCAAATCGACGGAAATCGAGCAGTCCTTCCGGCGTACGGCTAAACATAACGCCCATCCGATCCATTAAGTGAATAATCCCTGGTGCTTCATCACACATGGCTTTGACGGGTGGTTGATTAGCCAAGAAATCTCCACCATACACTGTATCATCAAAGTGTAACCAGGTAGAGTCCCCTTCTCCCTTGGTATTAACGGCTCCGTTAATGCCTCCTTGAGCACATACCGAGTGTGACCGTTTTACTGGTACTAAAGAAAATAAGTCGACGTGCGTACCGGCTTCGGCCATCTTGATCGTTGCCATCAGCCCTGCAAGTCCGCCTCCTACTACGATGACTTTACTCATCTCCGTGACCCTCCTAAACTCTTTGTTCTTATTTTAAAGATTGTTTTAAGTTACTTTCTAGTTCTTAGCCTGAAATATGTGCTTCTCCTTTTATTATAGGAAGGCAGCAATATTTGCTAAACCAATCGCCGATAGGAATATGAAAACTAGCACCATGGCATACATCCAAATCTTTTGGGAATGTGGCCCAATCGTGAGACCCCAGGTGATGGCAAAAGCCCATAAGCCGTTGACGAAATGGAAAATCGCAAACAATATACCCAAAGCATAGAGAATCAACCCCAGCGGTTGGCTCAGGAATGCTGAAAGAGCAGAAAAATTGGCTTCAACAAAACGCATAAGATAAACGTGAATAATGATAAAGACCACGGTATACAGTCCTGATATTCGTTGGATGATATAGAACCAGTTCCGGGCGTATTTATATCTGAGAACGTTGCTTTGCCCAGTATAAACTACCCAAGTTCCATAAATGGCATGAATTGCAATAGGGATAAATATGACGACAAGTTCAATGATAAAAATCCCTGGAACACTTTGCATAGTACCAATAACTTTGTCATAAAACTCTGCCCCTCCATGGGCGGTTAAATTAAGAAACATGTGAAAGGTCAAAAATAGACCGATAGGCACTAGTCCTAATAAAGAATGGGCTCTACGAATCAAAAAGTGATAAGGCTTTTGTGTCGTACTCATAAATCTCGGGTCCTCTCCTCTCAAACCTCTTTTTGGCTAACACGGAATAACTGTCTTATATTCGGCTTCTAGACGGCTTAGTCAAATAGGAAATATGCAAGATATGTGCCAGTGAAGTATTATTAACAGTATTTTCAGACATTAAGTGATTTGCAGCGTATTCCCGTTAGTTGTCTGTATCAGGCTACTAAATATTACTTAAATATAACAACTACATTAGTCAAATCCCTAAGTTTTATCCTTTGAACGAGTTTCTCCTTTATAATTTATAGAATTTAGTAAGTTAAATCTTCTAATTAATAGAATTTTATTGTTTTCCTTTCTCATCTAGGACATTGTCCGTAGTTTATTATAAAGCGTCGCTAGGGATATCTTTAAGGCCTTCGCGGCCTGCCTCTTTCCAACGACTGAATCACCGTAACGGTCTAAGGCTAAACGAATCATTTGTTTTTCCATTTGTTCAATAGGCCTAATTTCGTCTATCACCTGTTCTTGTGGAATGGTTGTCTGAGCATCGACGAGATTAAGCATTGATTTATGGTTAATTATTTCCTCTTCCACTGTGACCATAGCACGTTCTAGGACATTTTGAAGTTCTCGTATGTTGCCTGGCCAATCATAATTCATTAATAATTGTTCTGCTTGGCTTGTTAAGCCCATGACGTGTTTTCCAAATTTCCGATTAAATTTAAGGATGAGGGAATGGACATGGGCCGGAATGTCTTCTTTGTGGCTGCGCAGAGGTGGCAATCGCAATTCTAGAACATTGAGCCGATAATAAAGATCTTCACGAAAATCGCCTAATTTGGACATCTCCAGTAAATTACGGTTGGTGGCGGCAATTACGCGAACATCTACTTTGATGGTCTGTGTCCCGCCAACTCGTTCGAATTCCATTTCTTGTAGAACCCTCAAAAGCTTGGCCTGCAAATAGGGGTTCATATCTCCTATCTCATCTAAAAAAATTGTTCCACCATTTGCCAACTCCATTTTTCCATGCTTTGTTTTCAATGCACCAGTGAAGGCTCCTTTTTCATGACCAAAAAATTCGCTTTCGAGTAGAGTCTCAGGAATAGCTGCACAGTTTACTTTAATAAAAGGCTTATCAAAACGCAAACTTGCTCCATGGATAGCATGAGCAAATAATTCCTTACCAGTACCTGATTCTCCGGTTATAAGAATAGTGGAGTTACTCTTCGCTGCCTTACGGGCTAAATCCAAAGCACTTTCAAATTCAGGATGGCTTCCGATTAGGTCATCAAAGGTATAAGAACTCGTGGAGATTTGATTGATACGACTTTGCAAATCATCAATCACTTGATTTGATGCTTTCAACTGTTCCATCAGCTTATAAATGTCGGTGAGTGGCTGAAATACCACGACTGCTCCATCCATTTTCCCGTCAACGACAATAGGGGATGCATTTGAGATTACCTCGACACTCGTACCTCCAACCAACGCCCGATGAGCAAACACAGGTTCATGTGTGCGAAGAGACCTTGCTAGTGCACCATTCGGAGAAACATCAAAGATATTGAGTCCTATCCGCTGACTGGCAGGAATTGAAGTAACCCGACTAAATGACGGATTAACATACTTAATTTCTCCATCAATCCCCGCTACTTCAATAGCCTCTTGAACAGAATTTAAAACAGTATCGAGTTCTCCTTTTAAGCGTTTAATATCTGCCAACTTTTCCTTTTCTTCGATGATATACATCATAAGATTCGCGCCTTGGGCTTCAACCATTGCGCTGGACTTTGCTTTTTTTCGTTCTAATTGTTCTTGTACTTCAGGGTTACCTGTCGCTTCGATAATTACATCGAGGTTTGGAACCATTAGAAAAGCCTCCAGGGTCAGGCAGGTCTCCACACCGTCCAACCTTGCCATCTCCATCCCAGGATTGTTTTCCAAGAGATCACAGACAACGCTGATCTCAATATGGTCAATACTTCGTAGTGTTTTATAGACTGTCGCCCCCCCTTGTCCCATACCCACGATACCAACTCGTACCTTATGCTCCAAAATTTAACCTCCTTATAGCGGAATTACCAATCTCCAATCCTCAGTATTTCTCTAATTATTAGAATATTCGCTGTTAGTCAGTTGTTTTCCTTTTTAATAATATAAGTTTTAGAAATATTAATAACCTTAGTATCAAAAACCCCCGACTGTCGCATCGTGGTTTATCCAAAGATTTATCACCATGAGGACGGTCGAGGGCATAAATCATTCAATTCACAGGAGCTTCTGGTTTTTTTGACAAGAGGAAGGAATCCTTTCTCACAGCGGATTGATTTACTAGATACTAACCGTGTATTTATTAATAGGTCTGCCAACTGAACCATATTGGGTTTCTAAATATATCTTGCCATTTTTCTCGAGATATTCTAGGTATCGGCGCGCTGTTACCCTAGCTAGCCCTACCCCTTCGGCCACTTCCTCCGCTGAAAGACTTATCTGCTTTTCCTTAAGCAAATGGAATACTTTTTGCAACGTAATTTCACGTAACCCCTTTGGTAATCCATCGCGGCTACGGTTTGATTCGACTTCACCCATTGTCTGAATCTTAATCAGACGGTCTAAATCTTCCTGATTCATTTCTCCTCGATCTTGCAACTGATCAGAGTAGGATTGGTAATTATTCAACGCTGCCTGAATTCTCTCAAATTTAAAGGGTTTAATTATATAATCAACAACTCCAAATCTCAAAACATCTTGTACAGTTGACACATCTTGAGCTGCAGTGATCATAATTACATCGGAGGGAATGCCTTGGCGTCGAATCTCCTTGAGAACTTGAATTCCGTCTAGATCCGGTAGATAAATATCGAGGATAACTAATCGAGGCCTTAAGGACTGGATTAGTTTTACAGCGTCTTGGCCCGTTCTTGCTGTACTTATAATACTAAATCCCTTGATTCGCTTAATGAATCCTTCATTGACCGCCATGACCATCGGATCATCCTCAACCAGTACCATGTCAATAGGATTTGTTCGTTTTTCCTCGATTGATGAAGCATATTGCATAATTTGCATACTCCTTTTTAACTATCAGAACAATATATTACCACATTCGCCAGTTGATTGACAATTCCTTCAATTGAGGTTCCTTCAATTTCCCGATTTTAATGATTGTATCATAATTGATCCATTTCATTTAATACTGTATACTTATAAAAAATGTTCTTGTCATTTGGCTTATAAAGTGATAGATTACTACTATATTGTAATGAAGCAATGGCGCTTCTTGAAGATTGGGTATAATCTTTGAGGGGGGTCTTTTTGTTTCTTTGAGTGAAATTAATGAGAAGTCATGAGAGGGGTAGTAAAATAATGAAAAATTTTGGAGAAAACGTTTTTAATGACGCTGTAATGAGAGAAAGACTTCCGAAAGCAACTTACAAATCCTTACGTAAGACGATCGAACAAGGCCTCGCGCTTGATCCCGATGTCGCTGAAATCGTAGCCAGCGCCATGAAGGATTGGGCTATCGAAAAGGGAGCGACACATTTTACACATTGGTTCCAACCACTGACCGGCATCACCGCTGAAAAGCATGATTCCTTTATCTCACCAACGAAACATGGCCTTGTCTTTATGGATTTTTCGGGTAAGGAACTGATTCAAGGCGAACCCGATGCTTCCTCTTTCCCCAGTGGCGGAATCCGAGCAACCTTTGAAGCGAGAGGGTATACCGCTTGGGACTGCACCTCGCCAGCGTTTTTAAAAGAAGATGCTAATTCCCTAACACTATGTATTCCCACGGCATTCTGCTCCTATACCGGAGAAGCGTTAGACAAAAAAACTCCTTTACTTCGCTCTATGCAGACGCTCTCCAAACAAGCCTTGCGCCTCTTGCGACTTTTCGGTAATACAACAACTACTCAAGTCACTAGCACAGTTGGAGCTGAGCAAGAGTATTTTCTGGTCGACAAAAAATTCTTCGACAGACGAATGGACCTCATGCTCACCGGTCGAACCTTGTTTGGAGCCATGCCTCCTAAGGGTCAAGAACTTGATGACCATTACTTTGGTAGCCTGAAAACTCGTGTCGCTGCCTTTATGCATGACTTAAATTTAGACTTGTGGAAACTCGGTGTTCTTGCTAAGACCCAGCATAACGAAGTTGCACCTGGGCAGTTTGAGTTAGCACCGATATTTGGAACAACCAATATTGCTGCCGACCACAACCAACTTGTAATGGACAGTATGAAGAAAGTTGCCCTCCGACATGGTATGGTTTGTTTACTTCACGAAAAGCCCTTCGCCGGAGTTAACGGCTCTGGTAAACATAACAACTGGTCTATGTCAACAGACGATGGACGTAACCTCCTCGACCCCGGCAATACCCCCCACGAAAATTTACAATTCCTAACAATCATTTGTGCAGTGATTAAGGCTGTTGATGATTATGCTGAGTTATTACGAGTGTCCGCCTCGAACGCAGGTAATGATCACCGTCTTGGTGCCAACGAAGCCCCTCCCGCAATTATCTCCATTTTCCTTGGTGACCAGCTCACAGATATTTTTGCACAACTGCAAAACGGAGGACTTAATCGCTCCCTCCAAGGAGAAAAATTAGCCAGTGGCGTGTCAACATTGCCCGCTTTCAGTAAAGATTCGACGGATCGCAATCGCACCTCTCCTTTCGCTTTTACGGGTAATAAATTCGAATTCAGGATGGTTGCCTCTTCTCAATCCATATCCGGTCCCAACGTAGTGCTTAATTTAATCATTGCAGAGGTCCTCTCTCAATTTGCTGATCGTCTAGAACAAGCCTCTGACTTCGATCAAGCCCTTCAAGAACTCTTAAGGGAAACTGCGACAAATCACAAACGAATCCTCTTTGACGGCAACGGGTACTCTACAGAGTGGGTTGAAGAAGCCGCTAGACGAGGACTCCCTAATATCTCCTCTACAGTTGACGCTGCTCTAGTTCTCCTTCGCGAATCAACAATCGACTTGTACGAAAAGCATAAAGTAATGAACCGAACCGAAGTAGAATCTCGTTATGAAATTAACTTAGAGCAATATTGTAAGCAAATAAACATTGAGGCCTTAACCATGCTTGACATGGCGCAACATCAGATTATCCCTGCAGCTATCAAATACTCTACCCAGCTCGCCAATTCTATTAATACAATTAGATCTGCTTCTAGCGGTGCCGATGTTTCCGTTCAAGAAGACCTTCTAAATAATCTCTGCTCGACCTTGCATTCCTTCAAAGGAAATTCAACTAATCTTGAGAAAGCCGTTCGAGAAGCCCATGCTATGACTACCGACTCCTACGGGCACGGCGTATACTATCGCGATGTCGTTTTCAAAGCTATGGAAGCTCTCCGTATTGACGGCGATCAGCTGGAAACAATCATTGACGCTGACCTTTGGCCGCTTCCGACCTATACACAAATGTTATTTATGCTTTAATGATTTGCTTTAACTCCACTTGACTTTAATTAACTACAATTTCAAAAAGAGACCCATTAATGACTTTTGATCATTAATGGGTCTCTTTCGTTTGCTTGAGTTTCTATTGCTATTCCTTCGTTACACTAATAGTAGCGTTCTGTGCTAATGCCAAACCTGCTGCAACTTCCACCGTTTTTAAAATTCCTGAAACGCCAGGGCAACTGGGATGTGGGCTATATTTTGCAAACACTTCATACACTTGCCCCATATGGAGTTTATTGAAGATTTCTTTGTAAGCATCCACTTCTTTTAACTCGAGAGCGATTTTTTGGTAATTCGGACAATCACTAACAATCTCTAATTGTACTTTATGGTCCTCATCGCTCACCGCTTTTACATTAATTGTAAAACCGCAGACCCCAGCGTGTATAATCCCAGTAGCCATCATATAGCCTCCTAAACCTTATTACGAGGTTTATTCCAGTTTTTTAAGTTTAGCAAAACGAGTTCGATTATTTTTTTGTCTCCTGGAGCTTACTCTCAGGTCGCTTGATGCCTAATATAGGTGCAGAATGGTCTTTTCCTAAGAAGAAATTTGACCAAGATGAAGTCTGATAGAAATCCCAGTTGGCAGGAGGTACTGGGGGTACATCTAACGAAGCTTCTTCTCCATACTTTTTGAGCCTCGCATAAGCCCTGACCCAGACACATTTCTTCTCTTTAGGATAAACCTCACACCAACCGTCTAAACTACCGCCACAAGCCCCATTACGCTGATTCTTCGGACATTGAGACATAGGGCAAAGATACGCTAAATCTAACATGGCGCAGTCTCCGCAATCCTTGCAATCAAGCATTACGACTTTGGCCAGATGCTCTACTGCATGCAGACCCTTTTCAGTCTTTTTCTTACCTTCTGCCGCACGATACATGCCGCGCATCATTGGGAATAGTTTTTTATCGGGCGTGAATAAGAGACTATGCATCCCCCTCATCATTGAATACATTGCTCCAGCTGGTGCATCTAAGGGGAGATTGGCACGTTTGGTTGGTTGGTCCGTATTTAATCCAGTCTTTTCGTCTTTCTCAAAGTAGTAGAAGCCATTCGTTTGAGGATAATCGAATTCCTTGACAAGATCTTGCCAATTCGGGCTAAGCTCTTCTCCCTTATCAAGGATGTATTCTAATTGTTCGTATTTAAGGTTATGCCCACCAATATGAACTCCGGCCATGCCAATGCCTTTCAAGATCGCGTACAATTTGGCTGCTCTCAGCATTCGCTGACCTACCCCTTTATCGGCAGCACCTTTTTCTTCATTGAGTTCGGCTAAAAGTTTGTTTGTAACAACACAACCAGGTAATTTGTTTTGATTCATTACATTGGCTGCTCCATAAGGGAGAACATAAATATTTCCAACAACCGGTATATCAAGGTTATTAACTTTCAAGAACTGCAAAACTTCATGGCATTTCCGAACGTCGTATCCGAGCTGTGTCACAACAAATTGGGCGCCACCCTCAATTTTCTTTTTCAGCTTATAGTACTGAACCATCAATTCAGCCTCTGTCGATTTAAACGGGGAAACAGCTGCTCCAGCAAAAAAATCACTGGGCGCGTGATAGGTCGGGCCCTTCATGCCTGGTACTTCTAAGCCTTTATTCATCTCGGCAATTAATTGTAATGTATTGGAAGGATCAAGATCAAAGACTGGTTTAGGACGTCCTTTAAAACCAGAATAGGTATAGTCTCCCGTCATCACTAATAGATTACGAACTTTTGCACGATCTAACGCATACAATTGACTTTCCATCTGATTGCGATTCTTATCTTTACATGTAAAATGTACTAACGGTTCAATCCCCATTTTGAGGATCTCCATTCCCAGATAGTCTGCTAAAATTGCAGGATTACCCCCAGGGTTATCCGTGATGGTGAGTGCGTGGACTCTACCACCTTGAGCTGCCTGTTCTGCAGAGGCAATAGCGGTTTGTTGGGCTTTTTCGTTTGCCCCTCTCCCCGGTACGAGCTCCCACGTCACCGATAGAGTATTTTTGTCGAGTAATGACTCCTTGAACTTGTTTTGCATCCTCTAGTTCCTCTCCCTTTTCCACTTTCTCTGTGGACTTTATTTTTTACTCTTTTATCATTATAACTCTTTTTGGACAATAATTTAAAGGAAATTTTCTGTTTTGGCGCAACATTCAATCAGCTCAAGCGTTCGAGATACATACTATCCATGAAATAGTTGGAGAAGGTGGTACTCCCGCCCAGTTCAATATGGTTAATTTTTTTATACAATTCCCCCGCCATTGCCACTTCTTGAAGGTTTAACAAAGCAAGTATTGCGCCAACGTGTGCTGCATTTCCAACTGTCTTAATTCTGTCTTCTGAAATGTTTGGAACGAGACCAATATTCAAAATGTTGCTGGCCTTGAGATAAGAGGCAAAGGTTCCTGATAAAGTCACCGAATCAAGCTCAGTCACTGTTATACCTGCCATTTCAACCAACGTTTTAATGCCCGCACAGACAGCCCCTTTGGCCAATTGCAATTCTCCAATATCTTTTTGACCTATGGTTATATCCTGCCCTTGATCTGATCCATAAGCCAAGACAAATTCGCTCCCCTTTTCAACGGGTCGAATTCGTTTTCGAAGCTCGTCCGCTAGCGTTTCTGATATACTAGGATCGACAATCTTCCCTTGCTTGTTAATGACTCCCGATTGTAGCATCTCATCAATCGCCTCAATAAGGCCAGATCCGCAAATTCCGATAGGTTCCTGATCTCCAATCACCTGACATACTACTCCCCCATTGGTGATCGTCACACTTTCTATGGCACCTTTTTTTGCCCTCATACCATGGGCAATGCCTGCACCCTCAAAGGCTGGACCCGCTGCTGTAGAGCAAGCCAACATCGTTTGATCTGTCTTTAAAAATAGTTCACAGTTAGTCCCTAAGTCTATGAGTAAATGATTACCCTGTTCTAACACTGCAGGCGCCCCTACAATGGCCCCTATAGTGTCGCCCCCAACAAAACTTCCGATATTCGGTAACAGCAAGATGACCGCTTGGGGATTAATTTCTAGTCCTAATTCAGTCGCCGAGAATTCTAACGGTCTGTTGCAAACAGAGACGAACGGTGAAACTGCTAGATGGGATACATCAAGACCGAGTAATAAATGGTGCATCGTGGTATTCCCAACAATCGTCATCTTGAAAATCTCGTTCTTACCCACCTTGGTTTGTCGTTCGAGTTCATCTAGCAAGTGATTAATCGTCCTTCTGATAGCAATACGTAAGGCTATGGCGCTTTCCTGGTTTTCCATTGCAAAAGAAATACGAGAAATCACATCGGCACCATAGGCTGTCTGTTCATTTTCAGTAGAGACAACCTTGAGGATATCTCCTTGATTCAAATCGATTAAGGCAATAGCAACACTAGTTGTTCCCACATCAACCGCAACACCGTATAGCTTTTTCGTAGTATCACCAGACTCAATTTCCAAGATCTTCTCTTCAAAGACCGTAGCAGTTAAGGTGTATTTATCCTCTCGCAAAATGTCAGGAACCTTGCCTAAGATATAGAGACTTGTTTTTTCGTAACTCCTACCTGTGAATGTGCTCAGAGCATCTACGACACGGTCCCAATCTCCCCGCTCGTCCTCTAGTGTCGGTTTGCTAGACTGAATATACACCTTTTCAAGGCCTGGATTTAATGTGGAAGTTTTCATTTCTTGGAGAGCACTCACCTTACGATCTTGACTCTCCACAAAATTTAGCTCGACGACCATTCCGTCTACGGGCAGAACTGTACAAGCAAGTCGAAATCCGGCCTGTAATTCAATGTTATTAAGATGCTTTTTATCTCCTTCACTTGGAGGAGAGACATATCCTGTCATCCGGACTTTGCATTTACCGCACGTTCCTTTGCCATTACAGATGTTCTGCACGGGAAGATGATGTCGTATCAACGCTTCCATTAAGGTTTCTTGATCTTTTGGAATTATGATACGATTTGGGAGTATTGTAATTTGCAAATTAACACCTCAATCCGTTTTCACTATTACCTTTACATTCGCGTTATTCCTTCGAATTCCCTCCTAATCCCTAATTTTTCCGAGAATTTCTTCAATATTATAGCTTTATCAGTAAATCCGTCAGCTCTTCTGGAGTATTAATTAAATAATTTGGAGAACCTTCCATAATTTTCTGAGCAGTATGCCATCCCCAAGTGACGCCAATGGTTTTTGCTCCCGCCTTCTCACCCTCAATCATGTCTCCTTTTGTATCCCCGACATAATAGGCAGGCACACCGGGGTGCAAAAGGATTGTGTTAGAGATCTTTTTAATTTTGCTCTTTTCTTTTTCAGCCCCAATAACATCTATAAAGCATTCAATACCATTTTGCTTCAAAACTTGAATCGTAGCACTTGATAGATTTGAAGTAATAACATAGATCTGATGCTTTCCTGAAATGTGTAGTAAAGCTTTTCGAATGCCACTAAATATTTTAAGTCCAGCCAATTGGTCGCCCTGTAAAATTTCATACCTCTTCAGGATGTTGTCTATGGTTGATGGGTCTAAACCACGTTTCATCATAGTTTCGTAAACATTCCCTTCAAAGAGGGAAAGGACATCGTTCGGTGCATTAACCTCTATAAATCCATTCTCACGACAGGCCTGTGTAAAACGGGACGTAAAAACATCAAGGGAATCCACAATAACACCATCATAATCAAACATAACGAGTGCCAAATTTTCTTCCTCCTAATTTACGTTTCAATGATACCCAATGTATAACTCCATTTTTGTCATCCAATCGTGAGACTCCCACTTCTACAAGTGGGAGTGGTACCCTGGGCTCCGCTTCGGTGGGGGTAGAGTCCACCGAAGACTCAATGTTCAACTTTAGTTGAACGAGTTCACTAGTACGTCCCCATTCTAATGAGTCCACCTAAAGAGCATCCCCCTCTCTAATCTGAGAAGGGGATGCTCTACTATATTTTATTTTTAAAACTCGAACGTCTTGTTGCGATAAGCCTTAAGATATTTGACACAATAGTCATCTCGACCAGCCAGTGTCTCTGCCGTAATCAAACTTGCCATCATCATCTTGTCCAAAGGGTTAATAATCAGGCCATCTAACCCCTTGCCAATAGCCATAATTGCAAAAGCATGATTCATAAATTTCCTCTCAGGTAGTCCATAGGATATGTTAGACAGTCCACACATCGTATGAACCCCTTTAAATCGAGTCATAATGGCTTCTACAGAGTTAATGAATTCGACAGCAAACGTGCTGTTTGTAGAAATTGGTTGTACTAGTGGATCAACATAAATGTTATCCAGGGGCACATTATTTTGAACCAATCCATTGATGAGCTTGTCGGCAATTTTTAACCGATCATCCATGGTTTCAGGCATTCCGTCATCACTCATGCATAAGGCCACAACTTTTAGATCTGTGCCAGCAACAACAGGAATCAACGCATCATAGCGGGCTTTTTCTAGGGAGATGGAGTTAATCATGGCAATTCCTTTGTGCACGGACAAGGCCTCTTCTATTGCCTTTGGGTCTGGGCTATCAATACAGCAAGGGCAATCAACGGCTTCCTGAACCGTTTTGACTAGCCATCTCAGGTATTCAGGCTCCTTGCCAACAAAGATACCGGCATTGACATCAATATAATTTGCACCAGCCTCAAACTCATCTTTGGCTACCTTTTGAATGTATTCAACATCTTGTGCCCTAATGGCCTCTCCAATAGCCTTACGGCTTGCATTGATTAATTCTCCGACAATAATCATTATTATTATTCCTCCTGTTTTTCGATTATTTTTAGATTATATTGTTGGACTCTATTAGAATCCCTTCAACACAGTTAAGTAATTACTTATGCAAAATCCATACCAGGTAATAGCTTAAAAAATCAACTCATTTGGACTAATTATCGGGGTAATCTGTCCAACCTATAAGTCACAATGACTTAAGTAAGTCAAATTTATATTAGTTGGATTCCTCGCTCTGTTTAAATGGCCATCATTTAGCTGTAAGACGACGAGCAGTTTCTACCGCGCCAGGAGCGTCCGTACTCCAACCATCTGCACCAATTTTAATTGCGAAATCTTCCGAAACAGGAGCGCCTCCGACCATAGTTTTATAACTTAATCCTTGTTCACGAATAGCTTTGACTGTAACTTCCATAAAAGGCATGGTAGTAGTTAACAGAGCAGACATGCATATGATATCTGCGTTTTTCTCTTTGGCTGTGGTCAAGAACTTTTCAGTATCCACATCGACACCGAGGTCAACGACCTCAAACCCAGCCCCTTCCATCATCATGGAAACGAGGTTCTTACCGATATCATGCAAGTCGCCTTTGACAGTTCCAATGATAATCGTCCCTTTTTTCTCGCTCTCACCTTGGGATAATAATGGCTTTAAAACCTCCAGTCCGGCTTTCATAGCTTTAGCCGCCATCAACATTTCAGGAACAAAAAACTCTCCTTCTGTGTAGCGTTGACCAACTTCGTCCATGGCTCCAATCAGACCGTCGGATAATATTACGGAAACATTCGTTCCATTCTCAATCTCTGCTTTGACAAGAGTTACAACTTTCTCAATATCAAATTCAACCACTGCATCATAAATTGCTTGCACGCTCATTTTCTCTTCTTCCTTTCCTATCGGTCAGTTGACCGTCAACCAGATAACTATTGAAACATTTTTACTAAATATACTTGATCCAAGTGTGTAACTCACACTTCTATTAGTTGAATAAGTCTCTACAGACTCCAATCCACATCTCCAGCGACCAGCCCTGGGAAGTGTCCACGTACTTTTGTATCCAATTCCTCTGTGAAGCGGGATTTGTTAGGCTTACTTAAAATTTTGTTAGCTTCTTTCATGGCGCGACTATGAGCGTCCGGTTTTCCTTGATCTTCCCAACGACGGCGCATTTCCCTCGTCGCAACTTTCGGAAGAACAGCGATGGAACGCATATTTTTCATTGTATGGTCTGTGTCCATGTAACTACCGCCAGGTCCAATTTTGGCAATTAGATCTAAGCACAAGTTTTCTTCGCTGTATTCATACCCTTTTTTCATGCGTTTGAGCATTAAAGCGATTTCATTATCGATCACGGCTTTACCGAAGTCAAAGGCCATCAGACTTCCTAAAAGCCCACCCATATTGAACAAATCTGCACCAGCAAGCAAGGCGCCTGTCGTGTTCATTCCGGTCTCATAACCTGATTGCGCATCGTTGGAATGAGCATTTGTCAAGCCAATATAGCCGCCGGACGGTACATTATAGAATCTTGCCATCTCAGTATGTGCCATTTGCATCATCCCTGTCTCGATGGCGCCTGGTGCATAAGCTCCCGTACGCATATCAGCCACAGTGGACAGTACTGCATAAATCATGGGGGCTCCGGGACGAATCATCTGAATTAAGGTTGCCAGGCCTAGGAACTCTGCATTACCGAGCGTCAATGTCCCCATCAAGCTAAGTGGAGAAGTCATACCCGCGTTTGGAACAATCGTTCCGTACACTGGTAATCCTTGTTCAATCAGATAAATAACTGCTTCTGTCGACTCCACATCGAAGGTTAAGGGTGAAACAACTGGGCAGTAATGATGATTAATAAATGGACGTTGACGATAAGCTTCTTCACTCCCTGCAATTAAGGCACCTAACTCCAAAACCGTTTTAAGGTCATCCATGTTCGGGGTGTTACTGCGTACCGGTTTCTTACAATTTTTCAAGGCAGGATAAAATCGAGACATGCTGAACTGACCTTCAGGAGCATCGTCCGCCAAAGTTGAGATCGAAAAGACATCAAAGCCAGGCAATTCATTAATTAAATAGGCAATATTTGCGATATCACTAGAGGTAGCTCTTCGTTCTTCTCCAGTTTTTGGATCAATAATATTGGGAGCAGAACTTCCTGTCACGACAATTGGACGATCGCCAGGCATCGTTACATCAAATTTTGGGTCTTGGGCAGTAAAGGTATACGAGGGCACAAAAGTCTGTCGTGCCTTTTCTACCACTTGACGAGGAAATTTTACCATCATGGTCTCCATGTCAACTTGACAACCATTTTTAGCAAAAATATCGAGGGCTTTTTCATTACGTACCAACATCCCCACGTTCTCAAGGATTTCTAATGAAGCTTCATGAACGCGTTCGACTTCTGTTTGAGTAAATAACTTGGTGAACTCCACGTTATGGACCCCTTTCTCATACCTCGTAATTTTAATAACTCATCTCAATAACCATGTGACAGAGTTCCTTAGAGGGATTTTGCGATGTTTTCGATCTCTTTTTTATGGGTTTCAATCCAATTCATCAAGCGTATATTATGTTGTAAATAGGCGATGTACTCATACTCATTTAAATTCGTTCCTGAATAATAAGCAGTTACGTCCCAGTTAATGAGGTAGATATTTGCTGCAGCGATCATCATTGGCAGGTGCTCGATTTCGACTGCATTTAGAGGTTCAAGTCCTGCTAATTGAATTAGTTTTTGTTGATAAGATTTCAAGAAGATAGAGTATTTATCAAGCAGCAACACCCCATCTTGTCCATCTATCCATGAGCTACAACAGTACGTTATAGCTAGTGAAACATCAAAAAGACGACAATCAATCTTGGACCAATCAAAGTCAAAGATTCCGACAACCTTATTATCAATATATTTCAAGTTTCCTGGATGAAAATCATTGTGACAGGGGGTAAGCGGCATCTTCTCCAGTACATCCTTGGGTAGTTGTGAATTATTTATAACCTCGATAATCGAGTCTAGTTTTTGCTGATAATATCGATGGAACTTTGAGTCAATATCTCTTTGAGCTAACGCTTTATATTTTTCAGGCAAAGTCGGTAGCAACTCCATAATCCTAGGTTCGACTCGTTCTAAACCGTATGGATTAAAATCCCTGGCCGCATTATGAAACATTGCCAGAACTTCTGCTGCGCTTGCATACTCTTCATCATTTAAGGTGGGGTTATCCCAAGTGTATAAATCGTCCCCTTGCAAAAATTGATAGACCGCAAAATAGATATCAGTCGTCTTGCCAAACGCACCCTCTGTCTTTTTGACGAAGGTTTTACCATCCTTGGTACGAATCAGTCCAGCAGCGATGTCTAGGCCATGGGCAATTGAGTAATCGATCATGGTGTGCTCTAACAAGATTTCGGTCTCTGCTATCCCGTATTTGTACTTACGAACGAAATACTCATGCTGCGTTCCGTCTTTCTCCGTAAGTATTCCGAAGCTTCGGTTGGTATAGCCACCGAAAATTTCGTAAACATCAGTAACTACACCCAGGTCATAGCCCTTTAACGCATCGACTACCTGATTTCGGATAAGATCTGTTTCCAATGATTCGAAGATACTCGCTGCAATTTTTTTTAGTTCTATGCTATGGGCAAACAAATCGAAGGTATGATTAACATTCTGTTCTTCGAGGCGTCTCATTTTACTTGTATTCATCCGATCCTCCTCATTTCATCCCTTAAATAATGGTGTGTCTCATAAAGATCAATTACTACCACTATGTTAATACTAACCCTACTCCATTTTATTATTTCGAATGAAGTAGTAATTTAGGACATAACCATCATAACATTTCAGAAACGCCTTCTGTTTAACTCAATCCTGCTCGT
This sequence comes from uncultured Desulfosporosinus sp., assembly GCA_927405585.1. GTDB lineage: Bacteria > Bacillota > Desulfitobacteriia > Desulfitobacteriales > Desulfitobacteriaceae > Desulfosporosinus. The sequence continues at coordinate 6,008 of CAKMJS010000099.1, read as the reverse complement.
TTTGACGCATTACAATCAAAAGAATATTCTATTAATTAATATAAATTGTTACTTTATGTCGATATTTATAATTCCATATTAAAAAAAGCCGTATTAACGACTTTTCTTAACGATCTTAGACAAGTTTTCTTCGATAAAAGTTCGTACTTCAAAGGCATCTTCGAAATAATAATCCGCTCCGATTCTCTTGGCAAAACCAGAGTCAACTGGTGCTCCTCCCACGATCACAATCAGATTTTTCCGAATCCCTAAAAGCTCTAATTCATCAATGACATCTTTCATGACCGTCATAGTGGTTGTTAGCAACGCGGACATCATCAGGATATGAGGTTTTTCTTTATGCACCACACTAGCGAACTTTTTAGGAGTTACGTCCACTCCCAAATTAATAATCTGTACCCCAGTGGTCATGACCATCATCTTCACTAAGCTTAAGCCTATATCATGTAGATCCCCTGCCACCGTTCCCATCACGATTTTACCTGTGGTTTTCTTAGTTATACCCTTCAAACATGGCTCTACAAGACTTAACCCCGCATGCATGGCCCTCGATGCCATGAGTACCTCTGGAACCATAACCCTTTGATCACGAAACTTCTCAGCCACTCGATCCATTCCTGCAATTAAACCTTTTTCTAAAACAACCTCAGCTGAAAACCCTTGCGCTAACGCCCGTTTAGTTAAGGCCAAGCTTTCTTCTGCATCTCCTGCAGCAATAGATTTCATGATTCCTTGAAAAACCATTTCATCACCTTCTAATACAAGCTGTTTTTATAAATAAGAGGTGTCACTCCGATATATTTACGAAATACCTTAGCAAAATAGCTTTGGTTCTGAAAGCCCACAGCGATCGACACCTGAGCCACACTGAATTCAGGTCTCTTCATGATTTCTACTGCTTGCTCCACCCTGACTCGGGTTAAATAGTCATTGATCGTGCAGTCCAGTTCTTCTCTGAACAGCCTGGATAGGTGTGAAGGGCTGATAAATAAATGTTGGGCTACATCCGTTACCGTAAGGGGCAGCGCATAATTCTCCATCATGAAATCCCGAGCTTGTTTAACTATTGCCAGGTGTTTTCTATTCGCTAACGTAAAAATTCCCTCTAAAAAAGTTTCTACAATGCGTTGTATTTTGTAAAAGAATTTTTCGACCCTCTCAATGCCTTCGATCTCCTTATTAAATTCCTTGAGCAATCTCATTATCCGCTCAGCATTAGCTCCGCCTTCTATGGCCGCCCTTGATGTTAAGGTTGACAATTCAAGAATTCGAACTTTTACTGTCTCAAGGTCTCCCACCGTTTTAGTATAAAGATCAGTTAATAAACTCTGCAGGGTTTGGTTCGCCCTAGTTCTATCTCCAAGTCGAATATAGCGTAAGAACTTTCGTTCTTTTTTTAGATACGAGTCATAATCACTGAGTTCTGGTAAGGGATTTCGCTTTCTCTCTTCAATTTCCTGACGAATCTGCTGTTGTTGTACTCGCGTTGCATCAATTTCTTCTAAACTATTTATCTTACGTTTGATAATATGGTTCACGACGACAAAAAGCATATCCGCTGCAGCTTGAGACCGCGCCGGAGAAATAACCTCCAACATGCGCGCTTTGATCTTTAATACGTTGATGTCAACTCCAACATTAAGCTTCTCAAGTTCCTGAAAAAAGAAGTCGTCTGGTTCCCACATCAAAACTTGGCCACAGATAATACTACCCAGCGAAATGCCTTGGATCATGATTGGGACAGCCCAGATCACTAAACCTGCGTGACAACGAAAGAAGTAAGGTTCCTCCCATTTTGCAGCCTCTAAACTTGCGCGTTTATAGGAATCCTGACATTTTCTCTCTCCATTGGGCTGGCATCGTATATAGCGACAAAACTCGCTCCGTTCAAAATTTCCAGGGACTGAAAAGGTAATACCCTCGTTGGTTATAGCCTCAATATGTAACCCTGTCGCATTATGAAAACTACCTAAGGTTTCTTCCAGGTAGTTTGGATCAAGAAGGTTTGAATCTAATGTTTTGTGCATCGAACTCACCCTTCCGTAAGATAAACTCTTAAGATCTTAAGAAAAATCGCTTTTCACAATAGCTTTAGCTCCTATTAGCGATTGAATACCAGCGTTTTTAAGACCACTGGGACAACTCTTCCACCCATTAGAGGTTTTCCAATATCAATATAGTCACAATCGTTTACCTCAAGTTGGTCAATACAAACCATTTCAAGAGGCCGATTGGTATTGGCGTTGATACACTGTCCTAAGACTTTTCCGCAGTCTGCTTCAATGACGAGAATAAGTGGTTTATTCTGTGACAGATAGTCATCCATTCCCAGCAGCACCCCTTGGGCTAATAGATTGATATTGACGAAGGACATGGATCGAGGTTCTTTCATGGCTAATGCCACTGAGCTCTCAGAATGATCAATTTGAAGGCGTAGCATCTCTTTCTTGATCATTGCGGCGATTTCTTGTGCCGACTCAGGAATTATCGAAATAAATGGAGAAATGACCATGACATTACGCATAGGTAATGTCTTTTCTTGAAGATGGATGGTACTTCCACTTAAATTCACTGACTGAGTTCCAGTCCCGATGACGGTTGCTCGAACTGTTTCATTTGGCTTTTCCAAGACAAAGCCTGCTGTCTCAAGGCAATTCTTAAGTTCCCAGCCTAGAAGAGGTCCGAAATCCCCGTAAGCAGTCACTTCAGACATCGTAGTTGGACCCTGTTGGGAATATACATAGTCTGCCACGCCACCGGAAATCATAACTTTTCGGATGGGATGTTCTAACCGTAAGGAGGGCGTCATGAGTAGTTTTCTAGTTAATTCGGATAACAATGTGGTTTTGAGGACCTCAACTACACAATCAGCCATCGCCTTGACGACCGGACGCAGTTGTGCAAGCGTCACTCTTTCTCCTACCTGAAGCCTTTGTCCGGAGATATGCAGGGCCATCTTTGCTGGTTCCGAAATGTAGGTAATTCGATCTCCCTGAGGTTCGAATTCTATAAGGTGGCCTCCGACATTCAAACAGGTTGATTCAACGGCCTTTCCCTCATGAAACATGGCATAATTGGAGGTTCCTCCACCTACGTCGATATTGATCACCACTTGATGCCTTTGCGCCGAGAACAATGCAGCCCCTGAACCTTTGCCAGCGAAAATACCCTCTAAATTTGCTCCAGCGGTTGCAACCACAAAGTCCCCAGCGAATCCAGCCAAAGCATCAATAATCGCTTTAGCGTTCTCTTTTTTGGCCGTTTCCCCGGTAATAATCACCGCCCCTGTGTCAATTTTATCAGGCGTTAAGCCGGCAGCCAAATATTCTTGTTCTACGATCTTCGAGACCGCGACTGCATTAATCAAATCGCGGTCCAAAAGTGGAGTGAAATAGATCTGACTTCGGTGAATGACCTCTTTTTCAGTGATCTCCACGTGAGGAACAAGTGTCCCTGAAGCTGTATTTTCTATAGTCAGACGGCTAATCACCAGCTGGGTAGTTGTGGTGCCAATATCAATGCCCACACTCGTGATTGTTTGACTACTCGATTCGGGCATTTAATCACCACCTCTATTTTTGCTGGTTAAATTTAACGCCACTAGCTTTAGCAGCGAGGATTTGTTTGACTACATCTGCTAGGTGAGCCCCTGCTTCTACGGGCGGTATTCCACCTTTGTGAATATTGGAGATAACCGTACGATCCGCTTCCACCGTTTTTTCATCAGGCCGGTATATCATATATGCGCTGAGGCTTTCTGCTGTCCCCAAGCCTGGTCGCTCTCCAATCAGGGAAACGATCACCTCAGCCTTAACTAAAGCAGCAACGTGATCCTGAACCCAAACCCGTCCATATTTGACATAAAAGGGTGCTCCCACTTTAATCCCTGATGATTTCAGGCCTTGCATAAGCGAGGGTAGCAGGTCGGGGATATTGGCCTCAATGGCACTGGAACTCAAGCCATCCACGATCAGAATCTGAACTTGAACGTTTTTCTCACACTTTTCGGAGATGATTTTTACTGCTTCTTCCGATAAACGCCGTCCTAAATCCGGTCGTGTTAGGAACTCATCTTTAGTAGTCGCTGCACTTTGAACAGACATTAACTGATTGTTATTAAGGAATTCCTCCGACACATCTAAGAAAACAGCATCCTGAGCCACGGCATGATCCGCTAAAAATCTTAACCACGACATCGTTTTGGGACGCGTTCCTGCCCTTCCGATCCCAATCCTAGCTGGCGTTGATTTTTTCATGGCCTTGACTGCATCTGCGTTAATTGGATTTGAAATTTGCATTTCATCTAGTGAAGGAAATGTAACCATATCATCCGATGAATCATCAGAGTGTAGAGGCGTACCCATCATCGCTGCCGACATCACATGATCTTTGCTTTTAGTTGAAAGCAACCCTTTCTTGGCTAGTTCTTCCAAAACACTTTGAATGATAACTTTCTCTAATTCGTTGTTCGCGACTGCCACATCGATTCGCCTCCTTATTTATCAAAAATAGATGGGTCTCCAGCTCGCTCTGTCAGTAAGCCGTTCTCCATAATACCCATTTTCTCCAACCACTTTTCAAATTCAGGAAGTGGACGAAGCCCTAAGATTTCCCGAGTGCTGGCATCATCATGGAAACTTGTGTCTTGATAACTTAGCATTACATCGTCTCCACCAGCAACTCCCATAAAGAAGTTCGATCCAGCCATTGCGCAAAGGAGGGTTCCCATTTCCTGATCATTTTGATCCATTTTCATATGGTTGGTATAACAGGGCGCAATTCCCATTGGCAATCCATGTAACTTACCCATGAACAAATCCTCTAGGTCTGCCCTGAGCACTTCACGACCAGAATAAATAGTCTCCGGTCCAATAAATCCTGAGACGTTGTTAGTCATAAATGGGCGATAGTTGCGTGCATACCCGTAAGTTCTAGCTTCTAAGGTCATCATATCAACTCCGAGGTGGGCGTCTAGAGAGACTTCCGACCCTTGACCTGTTTCAAAGTATAAAAGATTTGGGCCTGTCGCCGTGCCTTTACGCTGTACCAAAGCAAACGCTTCATCAAGAATTTCTTTATTAACGCCAAACGCGTCGTTTGCTTTTTGAGTCCCAGCAATGCTTTGAAAGACAAGGTCAACTGGTGCACCCTTTTCAATCGCTTTCATTTGGGTCGTCACATGGGCCAAGACGCAGTTTTGAGTAGGGATTTCCCATTTCGTCATGAAATTCTTAACCGTTTCCAGGAGGCGGGTGACTGTTTCTACATTGTCTTCCACTGGATTAATCCCGATCACAGCATCCCCAGAACCATAAGATAACCCTTCCTTGAGGGCTGCCATAATGCCTTCCACGTTGTCTGTCGGGTGGTTTGGTTGGCATCGAAAGGCCAAAGTTCCAGGCACACCTAGCGTGGTATTGCAGTGGGATTGAATACGCATTTTCTTGGCTCCGCAAACAAGGTCCATCGTAGACATCAGCTTAGCTACTGCAGCAATCATTTCGCTCGTAAGCCCTCTACTGATATGCAACAAGGCATCGCCGGACGTCTTGTGCTCTAAAATATATTCGCGCAGGTAGCCAACTGTCCAGCTCTTAATCTCTTGGTAAATTCTCAAATTAAGACCGTCATAGATGGCCCGTGTGACTTCGTCCTCTTCATAAGGAATTACGGGGTTATTATAAATATCCTCAAGGGTTAGATTACTGAGGATCAACTTCGCTGCAACCCGCTCGGAGGCAGATGTAGCAGCGATTCCAACCAATTCATCACCAGATTTTTCTTCATTGGCCTTGGACATAACTTCCTTGAGGCTTTTGAAGGCAAAAACCTTGTTGTAAACCTTCGCTTTTAAAATCATCTCACACTCTCCCTATCCGACTTATTGATCTTACTCGCAAAAATCCGCCCAGTTGGCAGGATAGGTTGCATAAAACACCTTGCAAAAGGTTGGAGAAGAAAAGACTACCTTGCTTCCCTTCGGAATATAAACCACATCCCCTGCTACA
>CAKMJS010000098.1 GCA_927405585.1 uncultured Desulfosporosinus sp. | reverse complement strand
TATTTCCCCGCGTTTTATCATCATCTCTGATACGCCACCATCGTTTCTTCATAGTACTCTGATACTTCTTGTTCCGTAGAAAATAACTCCCTAGCTATCGACAAATTCAGTTGCGCCATCTCCAAGTACCCTTTACGCATCTGCTCGTGGATTCCTCTTTTCCGGCGTTCGTGAAGGATGCTGTTAAGTGCTTCTCGAATAAATTCGCTGCGATTTCGTTTCTCAACTGTGACGATCCCGTCCACTTCCGCAAGCAAACTCTCCGGCAAACTGATCATAATCCGCTTACTTTCTGCCACATTAGCACCCCCAAGTCATTTAGCTAGTCAAAGCTATACTCTATTATAGACAGTAATGCAAAAAAGTGTCAACGAACTATAAGGGTAAATTAGCCTAAACCCCTTGAAAATACGGTAATTTGAGCATGTAATTTATGGTAAGAGGTAAGATTCAAGTCAAATGATACAAAAACATTGTTTACTAATGATAGTATATCAGTATATCACAGATGATATACTGTTTTTTTCAGTAAATCAACTATCGAATTGAATTCAGGCTTACTTCAACAGCCTTTTTACCATGGTCTCATGGGCTAACTCTTCCAAGCTGTCGTCGAGTTTTCTTAATCGAGTGTCCGATCCGCGCCTTAGAATCGCCAGTTCCAACAATCTATCAGCGAAGTGTGGATTTTTTGGGAGAAGCGGTCCGTGCAAATACGTTCCGAAGACATTGCGGTAACGAACCCCTTCCTCACGGTCATCCCCGTTATTCCCATTCCCAAATACGACTTTACCTAAAGGCATGATCCCTTCACCCAAATAGGTTTTGCCTGAGTGATTCTCGAAGCCAACTAAGGTTTTGAATTTCGAGTCGACACTTTGCACGCATTCATCGAGCTCGACGACGACATTACCAATTAGACGCTTCTCTCCCGCGGTCGTCCAGATGTCTATTATGCCTAGACCCTGAATTTTCTCTCCACTAGCCATTAGATAATATTGGCCCAACATTTGATACCCACCACAAATGGCCAGAACGACAAGGCCATTCTCTATCGCACTTCGAAGCTCCTTTTCTCGACGCATTAAATCTTGAACTAGCAAGCCTTGCTCACGGTCAGACCCACCGCCGATAAAGAGAATATCCATTCCCATAAAGTCCAAGTCTTCACCCAACGAGGCTTGTTGAATCACTGGCTCAATCCCTCGCCAACGGCAGCGGGCCGCCAAAGCTAAGATATTCCCTCGATCTCCATAAAGATCGAGCAAATCCGGATAGAGATGGCAAATAGTTAATTCCACTTTAGTACGTCCCCTCTCCGCCAACGTTCGTCTTGGGATGAGACAATTCAACCCTTATTTGACGACTTTCTAGGATCTCGCGAAGCGGAAATAACAGTGTATAGGTTGGCAAAATAAAGGCTACCTCTTCTGCTGCTCTGCTAGCTTGCAAACGATCTAAGGCTTCGGACAAAGTGTGTTCAAGGACAAGTTTCTCGACGGAGACTCCGGCATATTTAAGCCTCAAGGCCATGTCTTCGGCTCGAAGTCCGGTGCAAATCACTTGGGTAATATTAGCGTCAAGTATCCCTAATCGCTCAAAATTAACATCCCAAAGCCAGGAAATATCCCGTCCATCGGCCGCTAAATCATTTATTCCAATCAAAATTCGGAGGGGTTTATTGACACCAAGCATCGTTTGGATGACTTGATCAAATCCTGTGGGATTTTTAACAAGAGTTAAGGTGATCTCTCCTTCCGGCAAATAAAAGCGTTCCATTCGTCCGGCTTGAGGAATAAAACCTCGCAGACCTCTTTCAATCAATTCGTCATTGATTCCTAGATGACGAGCTGCAGAAAGTGCTGCCAAGGCATTATATAGATTATAGTATCCTTGTAACGATAACGAAAATGAAGTCACACCCACCCGAAACAGAAGCAAGCCCTCCTCCAGACGGACGTTTTGAGCCAATATTTCAGGCTCAGGGCGGTGAAATCCGCACCCTAAGCAATTAAACAGTCCCAATTGCCCATAATGAAAAAGCGTATAATTTAGTTCAGTACCGCATGCTGGACAAAATCTGGCTTCCCGAGTTTCGAGGCTCTCACTCACGCTATCCGGCGTGCGTTCCAGGCCATAGTAAATCACCTGCTCATGATCAAGACCAAACTGGGCAACTAAAGGGTCATCCGCATTTAATACCAAGACCGTCTCTTTGGGAAGAGAATTCTTAACCATACGAACCGTCGTATCTAACTCACCGTAACGATCAAGTTGATCACGAAAGAAATTGGTGACAATAGCCAAGGTTGGCGACACTTGTTCGCAAAATTTTGGCACAGTCGCCTCATCCACTTCCAGTAAAGCAAGGTGCGCCCGCGAAAAGCCATTCCAACGCGTATCTTGGATCAAAGCCCCCGTAATACCAGTTAAGAGATTTGCCCCAGCCTGGTTAAATGCAAATTTCTCCCCGAATTGATGTAGTATGTTCGCGAGGAGATTAGCCGTGGTCGTTTTCCCATTGGTCCCAGTAATCATAATAATCCCGTCCGAATAAGCCACACTGAGAAGCCCCATTATCTGGGGATCAATCCAATTGGCGATTTTTCCAGGTAAAGTTGTCCCCTTTTTTCCGGTCACTAAAAGTCCCTTAGTTATTATTTTACCTGCCCATAAGGCAAGCCAAAAACGCCATGTTCGCTTCATAGTCACTCCTTAAACAGTTGTCTCATTCATTGTAGCACTCTTATTTTTATTATCAACCAAAAATACTCAAGAACAAACATCCACTACGAAAATCGCACTCTCGAACAACTACCTAATTGTATAAACTGACTTCACCGTTCCCCTTCCTCTATATGAACATGTTTTGAGTAACCCCTAAAAGAAGAAACTCTAGAACCTTTTTTATAGAAGTTCCAGAGCTTTTCTACTACCGCCAAGTGACTAAGGGCGCGTTTCGCTTAGGACGACGATAATACTTATACTGTGGATAACCCAGCATCACCGCCCCAAAACAGCGATGGCCTTCCGGCAGACCTAATGCTTCACGCAGCGGTGGAAATACATTAGCCGCAGCTGTAAAATAGCCAGCCCAGCACGTTCCCAACCCTTTAGAAGCAGCGTATAGTTCCAAATAGGTTAAGGAAATAACACAATCGGCATGGGCAGATGGAAGGTCACCTTGAGAATGCACCACAATCAAGTGAGGCGCGCCACGCAGTATTGCGTCTTCCCCCCTATCCCAAGCCAAGACTAAGCTCTTCATACGTTGGGCTATCGCTTGATCTGGAATTTTTTGAGCCATTAATTCTGCCCAATCTATCACTAGTGGCACAAGTCGCCTGACCTCTGAGGGTTTTTCAAAGACCGTCCAATATACCTGTTGCTTATTGCTCCCAGTGGGTGCATACCGCCCTATGTCAATTAGATCCTCTAAGAGCTCGTGACTCATAACATTCTTTTTATACCTGCGAATCGAACGCCTTGACGTCAAGAAATTCTTCACGACTTCAGAGCTAGGCAACAAATCCCTTTTCACCAAAGGAAATTCCTCAAAACTCCTATTGGTAAGGGTAAGTGCACCATGAGGACAAACTGCCATACAGTGCCCACACTGGATACAGTTTTCCTCAGCCCTCTCCATGGGGCTAGGGAAAGAGTCCTTATCTAGTAACTCTATAATTCCAACGGGACATTCCTTGGCACAGATGCCATCTCGTTTGCAACTTTCTTGATCTACGTTAAATATACTCATCTTCTTTAATCCTTTCATACTTACACCATCGAAACAGAATAGCAATGTTCAGCGTGGGCCTTACTCTATTTTGTAAGATTATAGCATGCTTTTAAGGACAGAAAAAGCTCTGTATTGCAGAGCTTTTTCAACAGTTAGGTAAGTCTATATCACTATTTTGCTTAATACGCCTTAAAACCATTTATACTTTGGTGAACAAACATATCCAGCATAGGGCCAAGCACAAAGCTTAGGAACACTCTAAAACCTTCTGCCAATACTAATGCAACACCAACGCGAAGTAAAAAACGCACCCAGCGAGACGTCGATCGCCGCAAAATTCCATCATAATCAAGGGCTCCGGCAGCTCCCCAACCCAGTACCAGGCAAAGGAGAAAAAATGCATAACTCATCCAAGTGCTTAGATCAAACACAGCCTCACCCCCCTGCCACTATTTATGATGCACTGCAGGGTTTTATGCACAGTTTGAACTACTCACAAATGAATTCGCGAGATTCGCTGGTTCATCCGATCACTTCCTAATTCATCACCCACTGCCACCGATTGTGGTCTTTCAAGGACTCCAAAGGCTATCCCCCCAGTCCCTGGGGTTCTTTAACTCATGATCATGAACAGCCTGACACTTTGGACATTGCCAGAACCGAATATCTAAGGTTAGCATTCTGTTCTTAGTACCGCACTCGCTACAAAGCTTGGACGATGGAAAAAAGGTATCCGTCTCAACGTAGGTTCGACCGTACCGACTCGCTTTGTACTCAATAGACCCTCGAAACCTTGACCAACCGGCATCTTGAATGGATTTAGCTAGTCGTCGATTCTTAATCATGTTCTTTACATGTAATCCTTCAAGGACGATCACTTGGTTTTCGCTTACGACCTTGTGAGAGTACTTGTGTAAGAAATCGTTTCGTTGATTCGCGATACGTTCGTGTTGCCGAGCAATTTTGATTCGCGCTTTAAGGCGATTCTTACTTCCTTTTTTCGTTCGAGAAAGTGCTCGTTGACGTTTAGCGAGCTTTCGCTCAGATTCACGGAAAAATTTAGGACTTGGAACATGTTCTCCAGTCGACGTAATCGCAAACTCTTTGAGCCCCAAGTCTATTCCTACGTTAGTTGTTACCGGTACGTATACTTGAACTTCAGCGTCACAAAGAACCGATGCAAAGTATTTACCACTCGGAGCCAGCCGAACGGTAACGTTGATAATCTTACCGGGTAGTGCCTTCCACTTCTTACTACACCGAAACGAAGCCCATCCGAGCTTTGGTAGTTAAGCGCATGACAGTTGGTCCGATAGGATCTTGTCGATCCATGTTTCTTTTTAAAACTTGAAGGTAAATTACAAGAGACTGAAATTGAAGTAGTAGCTAAACTATTTATATACGGCATGCATGGAATGTTGACTTTGTGTCTTTCAAACAATGGAGAGTTAACGGAAGAGATTGTTTATCAGGATTTAGAAAAAATGGTTGATTATTTATTGAAGTGAAGCAAAGGTGCTAAAACTAATTTGATGTGGAGGTCGGTAT
>CAKMJS010000097.1 GCA_927405585.1 uncultured Desulfosporosinus sp. | reverse complement strand
GCTTGCGTCGACGGGGATTAGGAGCGACGGAAGGCCGTGGCGCTGTCTGCGTTTATTGACGCAAAGGCGCTTGTGTGCGATCGGGGTCCAGCCCCGGACCAGAGCCTGGGACGCAGTGTGACACGGCGCGACGTCTTTACGAAAGCAGCCTAGCAAACTTCCGTGTAAGCGACCCCAGACACGGGGCAGTGCCCAAGGATGGGCACTGCCGCCAACTGAGCCAAGGATGGCGAATTTGGTGGGTACCCCGCTCCCACTTTAGGAGCTTACACGGTTAGTTTGCTCTGCGTCGTAAGCACCGAGCGCTGTGTCACACAAGTCCCCCTTGCTTTTGTTTTTCCAAGGAGTAAAATAAGAGACAGGGTTGAGAATATTCAGAAATATAGGGTTATTCTTCAAAAAGTTATTATTACTGTCAAAAGATACGAGAGGAGGAGGTAGAGTAGATGAAGGAAATACTCGTAGAAGAAATTATTTCAGCGGTTGAAAAACTTTGTATGGAGGCGAATTATGATCTGGGTCCAGACATCATGAAAGGGTTTCAGAAGGCCATACAGGAGGAGCGCTCTCCGTTAGGTATTGAAGTGTTGGAACGTCTTATTGAGAACGCTGAAATTGCGCATGAGGAAAGAGTCCCAATGTGTCAGGATACTGGAATGGCAGTGCTATTTGTGGAAATCGGCCAAGATTTACATGTGGTTGGGGGCGCCTTGACGGAGGCTATTAACGAAGGGGTACGTCGAGGCTATGACCTTGGCTATTTACGTAAATCTGTGGTGAAAGACCCCTTTGAGCGGGTCAATACTGGTGATAACACGCCAGCTGTGATTCACTATGACATAGTACCAGGCGATTCTTTGCACTTAGTTGTGGCTCCTAAAGGATTTGGCAGCGAAAATATGGGCGGCTTAAAAATGTGCAAGCCTTCTGAGGGCTTAGAGGGCGCGATGCAATTTGTGGTGGATACGGTCGATCGTGCGGGTGGAAACCCTTGTCCTCCGATTATTGTCGGAGTGGGTGTGGGCGGAACGATGGAAAAAGCAACCTTCCTCGCCAAAAAGAGCTTACTTCGGGAAGTGGGAAAACATAATCCGGAAGAGCGTCTGGCGAAAATTGAGGAAGAGTTATTAGATAGAGTCAATCGACTGGGCATCGGCCCTCAAGGCTTTGGCGGTGTGACAACGGCACTCGCAGTCAACTTAGAGGTCTATCCTACACATATTGCCGGAATGCCGGTTGCAGTAAACATTGGCTGTCATGCCACTCGCCATAAAGAAATCACCTTGCAAGGGAGGAACATCCAATGAGCGAAGCCATACGCCTTGAAACTCCTCTTACCCAAGAAAAAGTCCAGAGTCTGAAAGCTGGGGATAATGTCTTAATAAGCGGTGTGATTTATACCGGGCGCGATGCGGCTCATAAAAAAATGATTGAAGCCATGGAGCTAGGGGTTGACCTACCTTTCTCAATGAAAGATCAAATTATCTATTTCGTGGGTCCTACACCAGCTAAAGAGGGCCAAGTGATTGGTTCAGCTGGGCCGACGACAAGCGGACGGATGGATGCTTATTCGCCAAAATTGATCGCCGAGGGGTTAACGGGAATGATCGGAAAAGGGCTTCGATCTCCCGAAGTGATTGAAGCAATGAAGAAGCACGGAGCTATCTATTTCGGAGCAATTGGAGGGGCAGGTGCACTGATTGCCAAGCGAATTGTTTCGGCCGAGGTGATTGCCTATCCTGAGCTGGGACCAGAAGCAGTACGACGTCTAGTCGTCAAAGATTTTCCGGTTATTGTGATTATTGACCATGAGGGAAACAATTTGTATGACATTGGAAAAGCACAATATAAGAGAGTTTAAATTAAAAGAAGGGCATACTTTTCACTTAGAGAAGTATGCCTTCCTTGTTTAATATATCAGAAAGTATAAGTTTTAGGGTACCAGAGGATATCCCTTTACTTGTCTAGTTTTCATGACTTTCAGTTCTGAGCCCAAAATCCCAAACTATAACTTCAATCACTTCTTTAACTTTTATGGACGTATAAAGTCACTGCTTGCGCTTGAGTTTTCTACTTATATTGCTAATAACCTCAATTGTTTCCCCTTTTTTTCAATATTAATTTTTCAATTCGCTAAAAAAGGCGGGATTTACAAAGGGTTTTATAATATAATTCTTCCTAAGCAAGAAATGGTCACAAAAGCTTCACAACTTTTTACGCAAAAGTCAAGGGTTTTGAGGTATAATGTAGTTAATCTTGTAAATCCCGGATAGGAGTTGTATAGTAATGAATGGTTGCCCGTTATGTGGAGCACGTGAGGTTGGCCGAATTGGCCGTGAACGGTATTACTGCAGAGAATGTTGCCACGAGTGGACGAAGGGTGGCGGTGAGGTTAAAATTTATGAAGTATTGTCAGATGGATCAGTCGAGCAATTAGAAACGGAAAGCAAACCTTTCTTTCATGAATTTTCTCAACGTGTAACCCGTCGTCGTGCCGGATGAATGACATAATAAGAGTCAGCATAAGCAAAACTTGTTTTTGCGCCGGTTATCTAATAAACGGTCTTGTAAAATTGAGTGAATAGTAAAAGAGAGCCAAACGTTGAGGCTCTCTTTTGCTGTCTTAGGGCATAATTTTTAATTTAGTTATTAATGCAGTGATTTCGTCGAAATACATAGAAATGTACAAGAATAATTACTTTCTGAGGGTTTGAAAGGAAGAAGCTTCTTGACTGAACTTAAACGAGATGATAACTATCGATGGACGGGTGAGGCGGTTTCGTAAAGACGTCGCGCTCGTGTGACACTGCGTCCTGTTCTTAGGTCGGGGAACGATTTTCTGGGTGGACGGCACATTTCATGTGCGCCGTCCTGTTTTAAGAACA
>CAKMJS010000096.1 GCA_927405585.1 uncultured Desulfosporosinus sp. | reverse complement strand
TTTTTTGCACGCAAAATAGCGAAAAATAAAATGAAGCACAGAACTTTGTCAGTCCAGTGCTTCATTAAGTAGTCCGTCTGAATAATTCAGTATGCGGTTTAGTTAATAGTAAAATATGTGCATTCCCCAAAGATCTTATTGAATTTCGGATAACTTCCCAGCTCAACGAATTTGACACCCTGTGCTATTGCTTCTGCTCTACGGAATTCGCTAGAAGAAAGCAACGCCAATTTTGAGCCAGTGCCGGCTGCATTGCCGATCATCTTAATCCTATTTTCCAGCTCGAACGGAATCAGCCCTATGACGCAGGCACTGTGCGGGGTCAAGTAGTTTCCAAAGGCCCCCGCCAAGAGGACTTCTTTAATGTCTTGAGCCTGAATTCCATAGGTTTCCAGCAAAATTCTGACTCCTGCCGCCATAGCGCCCTTAGCCATTTGTAGCTCTCGGATATCACTCTGGGTAATCATGATCGCTCTGCCATGACCGGTAATACTACTATCGGCTAGCAGAAATGCTCCCTGGCCCTCAAACTGTATCAGGTTTTCCTTAAACCTTTGAGCGGCAGGATTTGTGACTTGCTCTAAGTCTAAGATTTTCCCTCTCTTATTGATGATTCCAAGTTCTACTAATCCCGCGACCGTATCCAATAAGGCAGAACCGCAGATCCCTAGCGGTTCCCCTCCGCCTATCACGGAATACTCAAGTGTGTCCCGATAATACACATGGTCAATTGCCCCAACGGCGCCCCTCATCCCACTGCTGATTTGGGCCCCTTCAAAAGCTGGGCCAGCGGCTGCCGAGCAAGCAACGATCTTTTCTCTTGAGCCAAGGGCAATTTCTCCATTAGTCCCAATATCAATAACCAGCTTAATATCCTCACTCCGGTCCAGCTCGGTGCTTAACAATACTGCGACCGTGTCAGCCCCCACAAAACCAGCAATATTGGGCAGCATGAACACTTTCCCTGCCGGATTGATGTTAATCTGGAGTTCTGAAGCATCTAATACCAACGTCTCACTGAGCGCAGGTACATACGGTGATACCGCAATACTCTGAGGATTGATACCTAGCAAGATATGATGCATACACGTATTGCCTGCGATAGAGATCCCATAAATCTGGCTCTTTGTAAGGGAAACTTTCTCAACTGCTTGAGAAATTAATTGATTAATAGCCTCAATCACTGCATCCTGCAGTTTGGTAAGACCATTTTCTTCATGGCCCGCGAAAGTGAGCCGAGATATTACATCGGCGCCATAGCTGGTCTGAGGATTAAGGGTAGAAACTACACTTAACTCTTCCCCAGAATAAAGATCAAGCAAATAACCCACAATGGTCGTGGTTCCAATATCGAAGGCCATGCCCAGCATCGTTTGGGTAGAATCTCGTAATTCTATTCCCGCGACGTTACTTTCATACATGACTGCCGTGATCTGATGATTAGCCCCTCGAAGAACATCTGGCATCTGCCTTAAAACAGAAATCGACGCCCCTAATGCGCGATCCTGATAACCTTTTTGAATCAAACTTTCCTTCAGGCGAAGCCAATCAGAGCTCTGCGCCTCACGTGACGGTTTATCGACTTCTAGAAACACTTTATGAAAATGTGGTTCAAGTTGGAAAACTCTTTCTTCCGACGCTATTAAAATGTTATGCTGGAGACTTTTCTGGTTTGGCAGTTCAACGATTAAGTCATGCTGCACAGTAGTCAGGCACGCTAAACGAAACCCTTCATTTAATTCGTTCGCCTCAAGCATTTCTTCTTCCTTGGTCAGTGGGGAAGTTAATCCCCTGGTAATCCTGACACGGCACTTTCCGCATGTTCCCCTACCACCACAGAGAAAATCGAATGCCAAGCCTGCATCGTTCATGGTTTCCTTCAGTGTGCTTCCTTCCTGCACCGCTACGACTACGTTACCTGGCTGAAAGACCACGTTATGTTCGTTCAAGCAGACCCCTCAACTTTCAACTTTCTGTCATCTTAACGCCCTTATTAGTACTATTAATCAATCGCTACTCGCCTGCAGTTTTATATAGTCTCCCCGATAACTAGTAATCCCTATGCCAATTGGCTTATTTTCATTGTTATATAGTTTCTGTTCCACGACTAATAAGGCATGTTCATCATAAATATTGAGATATCGTTTAGTCTCTTCATTTGGTATCTGGGCACTAATACTGAGTTTTTTCTTTAATGCGAAATTGGGCAAACCATTCGATACCATTTCCTGAAAGGTTGCTTGTTCAATTTCCTTTTCAACGATCGGCATACCCTTGCTATACAGCAAATATTTAACATCATAAGCCACAGGCACTCCATCAGTATAGAACACCCTACGAATCAAAATAACATGCTTATTTCTGGTAATCCGTAGCTCATCTGCTAGTTTTTCGTCAGGCATAATAATCGTTACTTCCAACAGTCTCGCGTTATCGACACTGTTGATCGGATTATTCATCTCATCATAATGTAATGTGTACTTGTTAACCTCCGGTTTTTGGACATAGCTTCCTTTTCCAGGAACAGAATAAATGTATCCCTCACTTGCCAAAATGGCCAGACCTTTTCTGACCGTCATTCGGCTAACGCCATATTCTTTACAAAGTGCGTTTTCCGGCGGTACGGTATCTCCAGGTCTTAACTCTGCGTTATTAACCTTCTTCTTGATATCTTCAACAATCTGGATATATACCGGATCAGCCATTCCCTTCTACTCCTTGCCCATTATCAGCCTTCATCCATTCCCAACACCATTTTGCTCCGACCGATGCATCTGTGGCAAAGCTATCTGCACCAATAAACCGAAACGCATCTTGAGTAAGATGATTCGCACCAATAATGATTTTCACATTATCTCTGAGGTGTGCCTCCTGTAAAGACTTCACAACTTCTTTCATTTCATCGACAGTACTCGTTAAGACACCGCTAAGGGCCACAATATCAGGATTATGCTTTTCGACGCTTTTTACAAAGAGTTCTCGCGCGACATCGACCCCAAGATCAATCACTTCAAAGCCATAAGCCTCGAGCATATACTTGAAAATGTCCTTTCCAATATCGTGGATATCCCCTTTTACCGTTCCAATTACTACTTTCCCAGTCTTTTTATCATACGTACCATGGAAAAAATCAGTCATCTCTTCCAGTTCCAATACTTCTCTGAAGATCAGTCCCGACATGATCAGGTCCGCAATATAATAGTTTTTACAATCGTAAAGTTTCCCGACCCTCTTCATTCCTTCATTCATTAAATCAAGTAAATAGATAGGGTCAATCCCTTCAACTAAGGCCTTCTTGGCCAGTCTTAGTGAATTTTCTTCATCTAACTGTTCCACGTTCCTAACTAACAATTCCTTCATTTCGCTGAAGTCTTTCATTCTCTAGCCTCCACCAAGCCATATTTGGGTTATGCTGGCATATCATGTAGTTGTCTTATGCTATATATACAGGGATACACATATTAATATTATATTCAAACAATTGTTTTGTCAAACAGAGAACGTGTTGAAGGGACGGTCCTTTTAACACATTATAGAACCACTCGTCCCCCAATTTCCGTTGCTACCTGGAAATCGGTGTTCGTATCGCTTCTACCTTTGGCCATTTGATAAGTAGATTAAACCAATTCCTTGCCTAAGTCTTCTAGTTTAAATCTGTCGTGTCATTTTCTTTGATTAATTTATCCATTTGGTCATTTGGTCATTTGTTGAAAATAATTAACTCTTTTGCGTGTTTTGACTTATTTCATTTTCATTTGTAACTGATTAAGTTTATAATATTTTTATTATGACAAATAACCCGCGGGATGTTACTTAGTTATCCCGTGGGTTATTTTTGCTTCTATGAAAGGTTCAATCCGCCTAAGCTAGCCCCTTTGACAAAGAAGCGCTCGATGTTCTTCTCCACCGATGAATCAGGGATTAGCGGCGGAGCTTGATGTGGTTTAACACGCGCATCAATAATAAGGTTATCGCAACCCCAATGCTTGTTCTCATAATAACTGTTCACTCCATAAATGTCATGGGAAGGATTGCTGCGCGTAAAGGTAGACCAAAGAAAATTATTGATGGTTGCACTCATGAATGAACTGTCATCGCAGAGTACGATCATTGGACACGATGGAATCGGGCCCTTTGCTCGTATTGCTTCACAAAAAGCCTGTAATTCTTGTTCTGCGTTCGCGTAATCGATAAATATTGGCCCTTGAATCGCCACAATGCCCGGCATCACCCATCGTGCATTTTCAAACCCCTGTAAGTCATTGAATTCGTCCGGGACTTCTTTGCATAAATCCCTTATTTTATCTCCATAGGCTGCAAAGACAACTTTGCTGCCTTGATTGATACCGGTTCCAGAATAATCAAGGGTATCGATGGTCGTATTTGTTTGAAAATGAAGGTCCCGATGTAGATCAATCCGTTCTAAGATATAGGTTAAAAAGTCTACTTCATGATGAGTATTGACTGGTTGATTATCTTCTGCCGTTATAAATATATACTTGGCCAAGCTCAACTGTCCTGTTCCTAAAATGCGATTAGCGATCGTGAGCAGCTCGGTCGGCTGTTTTACTTGTTGATAAGGGGTATACCGTTCACTGCCAATCACAAACAGTAAGGGATGTACACCCGCCGCATCGACAGCATGGACTTCTTTGACGCCAGGAATTTCTTGTTTGATCGCATCTCCCGTTAACTGATGTATCAGCTCACCAAAGGAAGTGTCTTCTTGCGGCGGACGACCAACAACAGTAAACGGCCATATTGCATTGGGCTTAGCGTACACTTTATGAACTCTCATGACTGGAAAAGGATGAGTCAGACTATAATACCCAAGATGATCGCCAAAAGGCCCCTCTGGTTTAGTTTCACCAGTGTGAATTTCTCCAGTGATCACAAAATCAGCATCATTACTAATACAAAACCCGTCTATATAACTATAGCGAAAACGACGTCCTGCCAACAAGCCGGCAAACGTCATCTCACTCATACCTTCTGGCAATGGCATCACGGCCGACAAGGTATGTGCCGGGGGGCCGCCTATAAAGATACTCACTTTCAGAGGGGCTCCCTGTTTGTTCGCTTTGTCCTGATGGACTCCGATCCCTCTGTGAATCTGATAATGCATACCAATTTCCTTGTTTATTTCATAGTCATTGCCACTGAGTTGAACACGATACATTCCCAAGTTGGAATTCATAATCCCCGGCTTATCTGGATCTTCCGTATATACTTGGGGCAACGTAATAAAAGCCCCACCGTCCATTGGCCAGTGTTGTATGAGCGGAAGGTCAGCGATATTAATTTCCTGAGCAGTGACTGCTAGTCTACCAGATTTTTTCAAGGGCAAAGCTTTCGATGCTGCCAAGCCAGTTTTTATATTTTTAAAAGGATTCTTTAAAGCTTTCATCGGATCGTTGCGCAGAGCCATTACGTTCTGTACATCTTCCCATGTATCTCGGAATATAAACTTGCTGCGTTCTAAGGTTCCGAAAAGATTGGAAACCGCCCGGAATTTCGAGCCTTTGACATTTTCAAATAACAACGCAGGTCCACCGGCCGCATAAACTTTCATATGTATAGCTGCCATCTCAAGATATGGATCCACCTCTTCTTGAATACGAATCAAATGTCCATTCTTCTCTAAATCTATTATGCAATCTTCTAAACTCCGATACATAATTATAGTCTCCAATCTCAAGACATTATTGCTACAATATGTGTATATACCACGTTAAGAATACAGCAAACCACTAGTTATATGCAAGTTTAAGTGTTGACGGGACGGTCCTTTTGACTCACTTTTAACAATTAACACACTGTAGAATTGACCTTCACCCTACTCCGCGATCAGAGGAGCTAAAAAGCTTGTAGCCCAAACCCAAACCTACACCTACAAACCCTTCTGTTCCTGACTGAAAACGATATCGTGATGACGGTGCTAACAGACTCTGCAGAAATGTATCAATCAAGATTGCAAGAGATGGAAGAGGAAAGAGGTCGTGCGTATAGTCCGATCGATGCTGC
>CAKMJS010000095.1 GCA_927405585.1 uncultured Desulfosporosinus sp. | reverse complement strand
TGGCTAGCTCACTCCAGGAATTCCAGAAATGGTCCAGATCGCTACTAAAACTGTAGTCTGAAGGCTCATTTAATAAACCTTCTACCATATCGAGAGTTTGCTCCTTGCCTGCCCAGTATTCATATTTGGAAGTCTCCCATCGAAATTGACGGTCAACATAAGAATCTCTAGCACGAATAATGCTGTCCATAGTGGCACCCGCACCAATGGTAATGGGTTTCCCTGCGGCATTGAGGGTCAAAGGGTTAGCAGCTTGAATATTGGGTAACTGTCTGGTGTATCCCTTATTATTTGCATTGGCTATGTTGTGTCCTGTCACATCCAAAGCAGCTTGTTGAGTGGCAAGGGCCCGACTAGCTATTTGTAGACCGAAGAATGTGGAGTACATATCTTTTCTCCCTTTGAATATATAGTATTACGCTTAAATACTTCTATCTATTAAACTTACATTACGCTTTTCTTCTTTTTTCTTAGCTTTATTGTTAGGATTAGAATAAGTTGTCTGTCTTTCATTAGTTAAAGACTGGATAGTAACGTTGACTATGTTTACAGCATTTTCTAATAATTTTGTATTAGTTTCATGCAGATCCTTTAACTTAACTATTTCCTTTTCCAAATCTGTACGTACATCTTTTAGAGCAGGAAAACTTTCGACTAAGTCAGCTAAAGTAATTTCTTCCGCTCTTTTTCCAATCTCTTTGCCAAAAAATTCTGCCCAGTGGAGTCGCTCATCTTCCAAGCGACTGAGTTGGAGCAGAATCTTTTCCTCTTGAACGGTTATCTCTTCTATTTTCTGAATGTTGTTGTTGACAAGGGACTCCTGCTTTTGTATTTCAAATTCTATTAGTTCCTTATAAAGCTGAGTCTGTTTTTTCAGGTTGATATCTAAATTATTTATTTCGAGCACTTACTTTCCCTCCGTCTCATCGGAGGAGAGCATGCTCTCTGCAATAGAATCACTGTCGAGACTGAAGTCTCCACGAGCAATCTGTTCAGTTATTGCTTTAACCCTATCTTCTCTAATATCTGGTAATTCCTTCGCTTTCTGGATAAGCTTTTGAAAAACTTGAGCATTGTCAGATACAGCGACTTTATCTTGCTCAGAGCTTTTATTTTCGCGGCTTACTGGAGAAGTTTTGCTAATAGGATGTAAACCGCTTACGGGAGAAATTCCATCAATTTTCATAACACTCACCAACCTGAAAAATTATTTTTATTTTCTATCTGTATACATTAGATTTATCGAAAATCACCCAGCACAACTATAAACTCAAAAACAATGATTATAGCTAATTATTGTCCACTATCTCTATTATGCTTCTAATACCTTTAAATATTACCTAGTATGCCAATTCTTTAACTACATCATAAAGAATATCACATGCGAGTTCAAGTTTTTCTTGGTTGATAACGGTTATATCATCTTCTGGGGTATGATTGTTCCAAAGCCACTCTCGACTTAGAACGGTAATGGCTGAAATCTGAGTGTCTAAGAAAGATGAGTCGTCACTCTTATGACCCTTACCATCGTCTTTTTCTATCTTAGCTCCATTCCTTTGTACGACATTATTTATAATTTCTGTTAGCGGATTATCCTTCGGAGTCCAGAAAATAAATTCTTCTTTCGAGCCAGCGGCTATAGTGTCGAAATTAATCACTGTTTTGATATTTGAAAGAGGAATTGTGGGATTTTTGACGAAATATTTAGAACCTAGAAATCCCATTTCTTCAGCACCCCAAAATGCTGCTACAACATTGACCCTCGGTGTAGCACCTGCCAAGCTCTCTTGGACCAAACGCCTCATCACTTCTAGGATGCAACCTACACCGGAGGCGTTATCATTAGCTCCTCTGTGAAGCTCTCCCTGATACATACCTAAGTGATCATAATGAGCCGAAATAATAATAGTTTCATTTTGGTTCATCCCCTTAATTCCCGCTAGAAGATTAGCAGCTAAAACAGATGCAGCATTCACTTGTTTGGGGCGGAAAAGTGCTCTGCCATTAATCACTCTTTCCTCCATTACTGGGATAGCAAAAGTCTGTAGATAGTTTTCGTCTCCGAAAGACTCAAGTTGGAGTTCCCTAACCTGCTCTCCAAGGTAGACAAGGGCTCTAGTTTGTCCGATTGTACCAGCTCTGCGTCCTTGCATATCAACCTGGCAAAGGGCCTGGATATCCTCAAACCCCTTTTTTCCTAAAATCTCGGTAGCAATCCTATCGGAGCCATCCGCTCCTTCAGCTTGAGCTATATCAAGCTTAATCGAAGGTTTGCCGGCCAAGAGGCTAAGACTTTGGGACCACTTTTGGGGCAGGATAGTCCAGGGAACAATCAATGCTCCAAAAAAAGATAGAAATTTTATAAATGTACGTCTTGTATTCATCTTAGACCCTTTCTAGGAGGAAAATCTATGTCACCACTTAGAATAAATAATTCTGAGCAAACTAAATCCTTAACTATTGCTCCTCAGTCTCAGACGGAGAAAAGAGAAGCTAATTTTAGCAATATCTTATCACATACCCGTCAGCTTGAGAGTAAAGAACTTCAACTTTTTCTAAATAAATTAGAAAATCAGGGGAAAAAACTCGCAGAAAGCCTTTCTCTACAAGATCTGCTGGAATTTAAGAAGATGGTTAAAAGTTTTCTCAAATCCACTTTGGGTCAGGCTCGCACTATGCAGGAAGAAACTTTTTGGGACTATCGTGGCCAACCTAAAGTTATGGCTAGGGTAACTAAAATCAATCGTGCCTTGGAACAACTTGGAGAGCAAGTACTATCTTCACAAGCCGAACCCTTAAAAATACTAGCTAAAATAGATGAAATCAAAGGTCTGATTATAGACTTATTAGCATAATGGAGGTAACACCTTGAGTCATCACTTTATTAATATCGACTGTTATGAGAAATTTGTTAAGGATTTTCATACTTTAAGCGGCCTTGATTTGAATTTCTATAAAGAAAACCAGATGAAACGCAGGATAAACAACTTTATGAATACTCATAATCATAAAGATGACTATACGAGCTTTCTTAAAGCCCTCAGTCGAGATCCTAAACTGTACGATGCTTTCTTCAAACATCTGACAATTAACGTCACTCAGTTTTTTCGAGATGTTAAGTTGTGGGATGTTTTCCAAAGCAAGATTATTCCTGATCTTGTTCAAAACAAACATATGCTTAAACTCTGGAGCGCTGGTTGTTCTGCTGGCCAGGAAGCATATACCATGGCAATTATTATGAATGAACACTTTCCCAGCGCTAAGTATAACATCTCAGGATCAGACATTGATATCAACGTCTTAAAACAAGCTCAACTTGGCAGTTATGATGAAAGAGATTTTGCTAGCACTCCTGAACATATTCTGCAAAAATACTTTACACTTGAAGACAGGCGATATCAGGTAAAGGACAACTTGAAGAAGAATATCTCTTTCCGTGAACATAACCTGTTAACTGATAGCTTTGAACAAGGATTTGACTTTATTGCCTGTCGCAATGTAGTTATTTACTTTACTGATGATGCTAAAGATCTGCTCTATAAAAAATTTGCCGATTCCCTAAACCCCGGTGGCATACTCTTTACTGGCAGTACGGAACACTTATTTGGCAAAAACCATCTGGGCTTGAAACCAGTTTCCTCCTTTTTCTATCAGAAACAGTAAAGTAGTAAAGTAGGGGACGGTTCTTTAAAGTAGGGGACGGTTCTTTACTTTGCAACACTCAGTATCGGCTAGATGCCATTAGAAAATGAAATATAAATAAGGTAAAGATAAAACCCGGAAGCTTTTTTAATATTGCTCCCGGGTTACTCTTTAATACCAAGACTCTACTCTTAAAATGAATCATCCATTATTTCCGGATAAGTTAACATTATCCTTTCAACCTTATTCTCTGGCTTAATATTCTCAAGTGTCTGCCCTTCCTTTAAATCAAAGCTAAAGAACAAAGCTGCAGCACCCTCGACCTTAAACACACCATAGAGCTTACCACCGTGGATACTCTCAGGCTCAATATATCTAGGTCGATAAACCTCAAACACCTTAGAGGCCGTATCTCCCATTTTTATGCCTAAATTGGTTTCAGCCTGAGGAGAGGTTGCATTTAATTCTAACACTCCTCCCGATTCAGCACCGATAAATATCGTGTATCCATCATAATCCCATCTAAATACTTGTTCAGGAAAATGTCCAACCTCTTCACCGGGGGAAGTCTCCTTGTAATCCTTACCCAAGGCTGCTTCTACTTGTGCTTTACTGTCTCCGAGATGGACGCCAGAGATACTTGGTTTAATATTTTTAGTAGTCTTCTTGGTTTCCTTACCTTGGTCGTTTATTTCCGTGTAACCTATGTTCCCTTCTTTATCCCAGGATTCTACTTTATATAGGTAACCCCGTGTTTTCCAGACATACTCACTTTCCTCTTGACCTAGCTCATATACTTCTAAAAACCCCCAACTCTCTCCATACTCATGGAACTCATTCCCATAAGCAATTGCTGAGCTGTCTGGACTCCAGACAGGAATTCCAAAACTTTTAGGCTTATAGGTTTCTTCTTGTAGAGTATCGGCTTTAACAATACTATTAATTCCACCTTCACCCAGCTTCTCACTGATTAGAAAGTATTTGCTGTCAGGCGACCAAGCAAACCCATGGGTAGTTGGAGAAACGTCTCTAACAAACTTGGCTTCTTCTTCGCCAACTTTCCAGAGATATGCTTCATCCAGCCCTTCTTTTTCAGGCTTACCTGCTTGGATATAGACGACCATTTTCTCCTCTGTAGACCAAGTAATTTGAAAAACTTCATCTCCTTTGGAAGATAATGCTGATTGGATTTCTTCTTTAGTAAATTCTTCTTCGTTCTGGTTACCCGGTTCGCTTGGAGTAGGTGTACATCCTGTTAAAAATACTAGCAAACATATTAACGATACCCCAATTAAAGATTTTCCCAATGTTTTTTTTGTCATTTTTATTCTCTCCTTGTAGTCGATAACATTATTATTGACGGTTATTGTACTGCCAGTCTGACGAATGTTGCATCAAGCATATCATATCCATATCAATGCTAAAAATTCCCTAGTCTTATCTCCTTCCCATCGAACATATGTTCTGATATAATAAGTTCACTTAAGAATCTAATTCAAAAGGATTGAATGTTATGAATAAGCGCCTCATCTTCCATATAGATGTAAACTCAGCCTATCTCTCTTGGGAGGCTTGTCATAGAATACAGCACGGAGATTCCTTAGACTTACGTACCGTTCCCTCAGCAATAGGAGGAGATCCAGAGACGCGTCATGGGATAATTCTAGCTAAATCCATTCCTGCTAAAAAGTTTATGATTCAAACTGGTGAGACTTTATTTTCTGCTAGAAATAAATGTCCCAACCTTCTAATAGTTAGCCCTAATTACAGCCTTTATCGACAATGCAGCATGGCACTTAAAGAGTTGCTCCAAGAATATTCACCTCTACTTCAGCAATATTCAGTTGATGAATTCTTTTTGGACTTTACCGGCATGGAGAAGCTTCTGGGAGATCCATTAGAAGCATCTTATAGAATAAAAGACGAAGTCAAGGAAAAATTGGGCTTCACCGTCAATATAGGGATATCCTCTAATAAGTTATTAGCTAAGATGGCGTCAGAACTACAAAAACCTGATAGAGTTCATACTATTTTTCCAGACGAAATCTCTTCTAAAATGTGGCCTCTCCCTGTAGGGGAGCTGTTTGGGGTAGGTAGAGCCACTTCTCGTAAACTCTGGGATAGAGGGATACATACTATAGGGGATCTCGCTTCTGAAAATCCTGATGACCTTAGAAGGTATCTCAAGAGCTATGGTCTCTTGCTATGGAACTACGCTAATGGCCGGGATGATTCCCCTGTCAGATATAATGACTCAATCCCTGTTAAAGGGATGGGTAACTCTACCACCATATCCTTTGATGTCGAAGACAAAAGCACTGCCCAGCTTGTCCTATTATCACTTGCCGAGACTGTTGGGATGCGACTTAGACAGGATGCTTTTTGTACTAGCTTAATCTCAGTCTCCCTAAAAACTAAGGAATTTTTCTATTATTCCCATCAAAGGAAACTTAATATTCCTACCGATTGTACCTCTGTAATTCATCAAATAGCCTGTCAACTACTCACCGAACTATGGCAGGGTGAACCTATCCGTCATCTAGGGCTACGTGTTTCAGAGCTTAGCAGCAATACTCTCTTCCAACCTTCACTCTTTGAGAAAGACATCGAGAAACAAAAGCTTATCGATCAGGCCATAGATACTATCCGTTTAAGATACGGTTCTCATTCAGTCTTCCGCTCTGCCTTTCTTTGCAGTGGCTTAAAGCCCCTAAGCGGCGGGGTTATCGAAACAGAAGAATACCCTATGATGTCTAGTATTCTCTAACTTAATTTAATCGAGGGGGATACATCATGAAAATTTGCATGCAACCCATAGAATCTATAGCCTGGTTCACCAAGGATGGAATCCCTCACCCTTTGAGGTACAGAATTCTAACTGAAGATAAAACTTATAAAACTATAAAAGTAAGTCAGATACTTTTTAGAACCGAGGAAAATATTGCAGGTAATCGCATGCTGCTTTTTCGTTGTCAGGGAGAAGTTAACGGCATTCTTAAGATATTTGAGCTGAAATATGAGCTTAATACTTGTAAATGGTATCTTTACAAGATATAAATTAGGCTGTCGCACTGCGACAGCCTATAAGAAGGAGGTTAAGGAAAGCAATTAACAAGTGATTGTTCTTCGATACAAGGGTCTATCCACCATAACTTCTGGTGACACAGAATAACTCATTGCCTCTAATCATTTCGGCTTTGGTAGGCTCACCCGAAGCAGTTTTTATAAATATTTCTAGCAGATCCGCCCCGACTTCAGGAATACTTTTCCCATCAATGACTCCACCGGCATTGAAATCTAAGTTGAACTTCATACGTTCGTATGTTCTGTTATTGCCTGTAATCTTGACTACCGGGACCCCTGCAAAACCTGTTGGCGTTCCCCTACCTGAGGTGAATCCGACAATCTGGCAGCCCGAAGCAATAAGACCAGTCACCGCTTCTCCGTCATGCCCCGGGCAATCCAGAATATGCAACCCCCGTTTGCTGATGGCCTCTCCGTATTTGAGTACACCGCTTATTGGTGCTGTTCCACCTTTGTGGATTCCTCCCAAGGCTTTTTCTGACACAGTCGTTACCCCGCCATCTTCATTTCCTGGCGAGATCAACTGGGAGCGATTCTGTAAATCATTATGGACTGTTCCTAATTTAAGCTTTTCTTCCATTCTGGTTATTGTCTCTAGAATATCTTTGGCGACTTGTTCGTCCACCGCTCTTTTAGCGAGAACGTGCTCTGCCCCAATAAGTTCAGTGACTTCGGTTAAGATAGCCCTGCCTCCTGCTGTGACAATCTGGTCAGCCACCCAACCCAAGGCAGGATTGGCTGCGATTCCGGATGTGGCATCTGTCCCTCCACATTTTAGACCCAGACAGATTTCTGAAATCGGAAACTCTTCTTGCTGTTGTTTGGCAGCTTCCGCAACCATTCTTTGAGCAATTCTAACACCTTGTTCTATAGTTTTAAGGGTATCCCCTGCCTCCTGAATAACTACACTTTCCACAGGTTTATCCCATTCTTTAATGCTAGCTTCAAGTTCTTCAGGCTTAAAACGTTCACAACCAAGCCCAATAATAACTACTCCGTAAAAATTAGGATGTCTTCCAAGCCCTTTTAAAGTTTTAGCTGTAAGTTCTAGATCATTTCCTACCTGAGAACAACCTACTGGATGCGGAAAGCAAACCGTTCCAGTAACTTGATCACAAATCCGTTGCACAACAGTGTTTGC
Source organism: uncultured Desulfosporosinus sp. (assembly GCA_927405585.1). GTDB lineage: Bacteria > Bacillota > Desulfitobacteriia > Desulfitobacteriales > Desulfitobacteriaceae > Desulfosporosinus. The sequence goes on along the minus strand of CAKMJS010000095.1, from coordinate 26,342 downwards.
ACAAAAAACCGAAGGAATGATCGCAACCATGTTCCTTACTCCAGGCAGGCCTTTGGGTCTGCGGTACCCCATAAATGTTTTCATAAAAACCCCTTTCCTCCCTTTGCCTTTTACAAATACAAAATTTACTTTATTGTCTTCCGCGTTCACAATAAACATTATGCAGGTGTACCCATTCCCCTGCCGCAATCGCATCCCGACTTTTACCGATTTCTTCCCCATATTTAATAATAGGCCTTTTTGGTTTAAACTCTAACAAAGCTATCTTGTGGCCAAATGTAATATCTGATTTGGCAATGATTTCAATCATTTCTGTTTCTGTGACAACAACCACTTTATCTCCTGCCTTTACATCAGATAAAGCCACTGCAACGTTATCACGAGGGTCTATTTGTACTGCTTTAGAATTATTCATTGTTATCCCCCTTATGAGACTATCAACTTACTTTATTTGAGGTTTGCCTTCATCTTTGATGAAAATCATCCACCTCATCCATTTATGCAACTTTATTTTTTATCTTACGTCTAATAAATCTAAATAATGGTGTGGCTTGAAGTAAAGAGAAAGCTGCAATGGCTAGTAACGTAGCCGAAATAGGATTCTTAAAGAATACAAAGTAATCGCCTTGGCTCATCATGAGTGATTGATTAAAGGAATTATCCAGCATCATTCCCAGAATCATACCAATTATCATTGGAGCACTCGGAATTTTAACCTTATCCATAAAGTATCCTAAAAGACCAAATCCCAACATCTGGTAAACATTGAATATATTATTATTGATACTAAAAGCACCTATAACACTAAGAATAATTATAATTGGACCAAGAACTTTGTTGGGAACCTTGGTTACCGATACGCTGACTCTGGTAAAGAGCAATCCTACTCCAAACATAGCAAAATTTGCCAGGAAAAGCGCCCATATCAAAGTATAAGTTACATCCGCATATTGTGTCATCAAGGTCGGACCGGGCATAATCCCGTGAACCATTAGCCCTCCCATCAGAATGGCTGTTGCTGAACTTCCAGGGATACCTAAGGCAAGCGTTGGAATAAGTGCTCCGCCTACTACTGCATTATTGGCAGCTTCAGCAGCTACAATCCCTTCTGGATAACCGGTTCCGAATTTTTCTTTATGTTTCGAGAAGCGTTTAGCTTCATTATATCCAAACCAGCAAGCAGTATCTCCGCCTGTTCCGGGGATTAATCCGGTGAAAATCCCAATAAAACTGGAGCGAATCATTGTGACCCACATTGATTTTAATTCTTTAAAACTAGGAAGCATCTTATCTTTAATTGATCCTGGTTTTATAAGCTCTTGGTCTTTCTCTATCAGCCTAATAGCTTGAGGAATTGAAAAAAGGCCAATGAGGGCTACTACGAAAGGAATACCTGAATATAATTGAATATTTCCAAAAGTAAATCTTGGTGCACCTGAGATAGCATCCATGCCAACCATTGCAATCATAACTCCCACTACACCTGCTAAAAGTCCTTTGATTGGTGATCCCTGGGATAAGGAACCAATCATAGTTAGTCCGAGTACGGCAACAGCAAATAACTCTACAGGACCAAACTTGAGTGCAATACCGCCCAGAATTGGTGCTACCGTCAGCAAGGCTATGCTGCTTATCAAGCCACCCACGAGAGAGGCTACCAAAGAAAAACCTAACGCTTTTCCTGCTTGCCCTTTTTGAGACATAGGATAACCATCTAAAACAGTTGCCGCAGCTGCAGGAGTTCCTGGAGTTCTAATAAGGATTGCTGCAATCGAACCTCCGTACATTGCAGCCAGATATAATGAAGCCAACATACTGATACCGGTAGCCGGAGGAAGTCCGAAGGTAAGCGGCAAGAGAATGGCTATAGCCATCGTTGCTGAGAGCCCAGGCATCGCTCCTACAAATAAGCCAATAGCAGTTCCGCCAATAATCGCCAAAATATTCATCAAGGTGAGTACATTAGTTAAGCCCAGTAAAATATTATCCATACCTTAGCCTCCTCTCAAGAAAATGATCCAAGTGGTATCGGTAAATTAAGAAACCTTACAAATAGCAGATAGACAAATAAAGTAAATGCTATGGTGATAAGAAGTATATTCCGTGTTTTTGTTGACTTAAGGAAATACATCGTACCAAATATAAATAAAGGGGTCGTAATAAAATAACCAACTATATTGATGGAAAAAACATACAGAGCAATTGAGACTGTGAAAATACTAGCTCGTAGCACCTTAATTCCTTCTTCTTGCTCTTCTAGGGTAGCTTTACGATACTTATAATACGCTTCAATCACCAAGGCAATGGCAAGAATTGTAATGACATAGGTTAGCCGCCTCGGGAATAGATAGGCTACTCTGGGTAAATCTAGGGATTCATAATAAAATATCCAGGCAAAGAGAATCGCTACTGTTGCCGCCACCAAATTATATATGAATTGTTTCTTCATTTACTCCCCTCCTCTACAGGTTGTTCCTTCCTTCATACCATACCCGTTTACAATGAGTCTGGATATTTTCGGGATAGATCTTGTATAAAAGGGAGAGAACGAATCCATCGTTCTCTCCCTTCGAAATTATTCTGAGAGTTTTTATGATTTCGAGTAAGTTCTACCATTTAAAAAGTATTTATTTTACTTGGTCTTTAACCTCATTCCAAATGTTTATGAATTCTGTTTCACTATCTTTGAGATATTTGGCATAATCATCACCAATCATAATATCGGGTTCTTGACCTAACTTTGCAATGTTGGCAAGGAATTCAGGGTCTTTGAAAGTCTTTTCAAATGCTTCAATCAATGCAGCCTTTGCATCATCTGGAATCCCCTTGGGTGCACTATAACCACGGGAAGATCCCGCTACAACATCAAAACCTAGTTCTTTCATAGTAGGCACATCAGGAACTAGTCCGGATCTTTCGTTTGTGAATGTAGCAAGAATACGGACATTTCCAGCCTGCACTTGGCCGTAGACAACACCAAGGTTGGTGAAACTAGCATCGATTTTTCCACCCTGAGCCGCCTGGTAGGAAGGACCATCTCCTTGGAAAGGTACCATTTGAACTTTCAGTCCGGAAGCTTTTTCCCAGATTAAAGTTGTAAAGAAATCATCTCCACCGGTTCCGGAGTTTCCAACGGTTACTGTACCAGGGTTTTCTTCTACTGCCTTGGCGAAATCCTCATACGTTTTAAAAGGGCTGTCTTTACCAACAACGATAACTCCAGGGTCTGTTAAAACATTGACAAGTGGAGTTAATTCATCGATGTTATAGGTAATATCATCATTCATAATGTAGTTTGTCATTAGCATAGGTGTATTTGTCACACTGATTGTATAGCCGTCATTCTTGCTTTGCTTTGCCAATTCAGTCCAAGCAATCGCACCTGTTGCTCCGGGTTTATAAATATTCGAAACAGATACCTCCAGATACTTGTACAAAAATGGGTTAGCAAGCTGAGCGAGTTGGTCACTTCCGCCACCTGGGTTAAAACCAATTAGGACTGAAATCGCTTTCTCAGGATATTTACTTTCTTCTGGTGCTGGTGCTGGCGCTGCTGTCTGACTTGCACAAGCTGTAAAAGTAAGCATAAGGGCAACTATGAGTACAACTACTAAGATGTGGTTTCTTTTTTTTGACACTAAAATTCCTCCTTTTTTTACTCCCCTATTATTAGGTCTTCGTTACATTGTTATATAACGCAAGTACCATGCCAACTTCGCAATTAAGCAAATACTGTTCTAATACAGGCTTTTTTGACAGACTTTTCTGATATCTTCGAACGCCAGCAACACTTACGCAACATCAGAGCAACGTTTTTGCAACATTTGCAACGGTTCCAATAAACTATCCATCAATCTTCTGTAATCTCCTCCAGAGAGTAGACCGATTTATCCCGAGCATTTCACAAGCATGGGTTTGGTTCCCACCAGTCTTTCGCAATGCTTCGAGTAGTTCATCGTCTTTTAAACGTCGTGAGTGACTTATCCCATCTATATTCATTTCTGTCTTCTTGTCAGGAAGAAGCGATAATACATCTTTACTAACTATCTTAGACCCATCACTTAACACTAATAGTCTCTCAATAAAATTATGTAGTTCTCTGATATTCCCTGGCCATTCATATTCAAGAAGTGCTAGTAAAGCATCAGGTTCGAAAGTAAGAGAGACGTTTAGTTTATGTAAAAAATGTTCAGCTAAAAGGCAAATGTCCTCTTTACGTTCTACCAAAGTGGGCATTGTAAGCTTTAACACATTCACTCTATAGAATAAATCCTCTCTAAATTTCCCTTCCTTTACAGCTTCTCTGAGATCTACATGTGTTGCAGCGATAATCCGGATATCAACAGGGATTACTTTATTATCCCCTAAACGTATAACCTCTTTCTCTTGCAGCACGCGCAGAACCTTAGCCTGAACCGCTATACTCATATCACCAATTTCGTCTAAGAAAATCGTTCCTTGATGGGCAAGCTCAAATAATCCAGCCTTTCCACCCTTCCGCGCATCTGTAAAACTTCCTTCCACATAACCAAAAAGTTCACTTTCTAATAGAGATTCAGGTAGGGAAGCACAGTTGACAGCAACAAACGGTTCATTCTCACGTAGACTCTCATTGTGAATACTTTGGGCAAACATTTCTTTACCGGTACCTGTTCTTCCGTCAATAATTACTGTGGAATTCGATTTACTAATTCTTTTAGCCCATTCCACAGCTTTTAAGATAGCTTCACTTTTCCCCATGATATCCTCGAATGTATGTTTCGCAACCAATCCCTGTGCGTGAAGCTTCTTACGAGCCTTCTTCTCCAGATCTTGGATCTGTTTTAAAGGTTTTACAGTGAGAATGCATCCACCCTCGATTCCCTCATGATGTATTCGCTGAGTAACTATAAGATATTTTTGATTCTTAATCGTTAACAGTTCATCATTTGTAGATACATATTGTGGCAATGATTCTTTTATTGATTTCCCGAGTAAATGGTGACGCCTTAATCCAAAATAACGTTCTACTGCTGGATTAATATCTATAATCATATGCTGGTGATCCAATGCAATAATCCCTTCAGTAACGCTGTCTAGAATTGCTCGAACACGTTGCTGGACAAAGGCCTCCTTTCGTCGCAGATATGCAAGCTCTTCAGCTCTATCCATGGCATGAAAGATAGATCTCTTCCCAGAATTGATAAGAACCCCTTCCACTCCAATCTCGGAAGCAATAAAAAAAGAGACTGTATCGCCAACAATAACCTCAAGCCCTTTCGCCTTCAGCTCTTCAATTCTATGCTTAAGAGAAGTAAGATCCTGCAAGGGAATTTCTACAATATTTAAATCTAGAAACTTCCCTATAGATGACGCTTCATATATCGTATTAGGAAAACCCATCACTCCGATTTTTTTATACTTATGAGACACAGATTTAAGAGCCTGAAGCAAATCTAACGTCGACACACTGATGGGAACACAGGGAATACCCTCAATCAATTCCTTAATAAATAAAAAGGTCCCCCCCCTGCTTATGATTGCTTCTGTCCCGTCTTTTTCTGCCTCCCGAGCAAACTTCGTTATATTATTTTGCAGGTTTCCTACTACAATACGACAATTAAAACCGCCTTCCACAGCTACCTCTCGTGCTGACTGGGCAATATTTTCATTAGGGGCAACAATAAGTAACTTTGGTCTCAAAACAGTCACTCCCCGCCAATAAGTCTTTGACTATAGTGTACAATAATTCTTGAACAAGCTATTCTTCACATTAGTTATTTTATAGAAGAAGATGTAGAAAACATTTGCGAATAGTAAGTAACGGTATCCCTACCAAGTTTTTTTGAATGATAAAGTCCTGCATCTGCTATCTGTATAAGTTCCTCTCTTGTTTTCCCATCTTCCGGATAAGAAGCCACTCCAACAGATACAGATATATTTAGGTCTGCTTCCCTTACCTTCTTCCTAAATCTTTCAGCTACGAATATGGCCTCTGAGGCATTTATACCTGGAAGAACGATGATGAATTCGTCTCCTCCATAACGTCCTAGAATATCCAAGTTCCTGATACTGGCTCTGGCAATGGTTGCAATCTTTTTTAAGATAACGTCACCTGCTAAGTGCCCCTGGGTATCGTTGAGTATTTTAAAATTGTCGACATCGAACATAATAACAGTGAAACCTTCCTTACTAGGAGCTTCTATCCTCTTTTCAATAGTATCTAGGATAAATTTCTTGGTATAGGCATTAGTCAGATTATCTATCATAACCATATTCTGCAGATGTTCATTATGCTGTACTATAGGAATCATTTTCTTCTTAACCTCAATATTTATGGTTTTATCCAGGTCAAGAAGCTTTGATTCTGCTTTAGTCAGTCTTTTCATCAAAGAAGACTGCATAGTATTAATAACATAATAAGTAAGCAGCAGATAAGCCAAGAACTTAACCGCTAATCCTATAAATATCATTTCCTGCGTTATGACCAAATTCATTATTTGAGCTGTACCTAGTAATAAAATACCCCCGACAAATCTCGGATCATTTTGCTCGGTATATTTCTTTAACATTAAAATTATTGATATAGTTAGTAATCCTACGATTATCCCCTGAACATGATACAGAAGAAACAAGCTTGGTAAAGCCTTAGCATACGAACTAGTCAGGATAACTGTTACAGAGAAAATCATAATAAGCATTACACAAATTACATAGCTTCTTTTAGAGTACCAAAATACTACCACCAAAAATATTATTCCGAGTAAGGATAAATCTATGTAAAGAAGCATCGTTGCAGGAACTATAATGCTTTGATTAAAAACTACAAAAAGACAAAGAAAAAACGGAACAAAAAAACTAAGTCCAATTATTTTTAGGATACTTCTCTCTTTATTTATAACTTGGGTAAGGCCTAATATTAAAAATGAAAAGCAAATAGTGATAAGAAGAGCTGCTTGCTCTGCCAAAGATATTGATAACATATAATTTATTCCTTTCAACACTGTACTTTGTAAATAATGGCACTTTCCCTTTTACTATTATCAGGGTATAACTCCAAAAAATAAAGTCCTATTTTAGATTCCTTAAAGCAAAAAAAGGAGCCTCCAGAGATTTTTCCGGAGACTCCTTAAAGTTTTACTACCCTTACATTATTTCAAGACTTATTTTTAAGAACTCACTTTTAAGATTTAATTTTTTACTTATTTTAAGACACCGTATAGTAATTAATCAGACTTCCCTTTAGTATAATATCCCTTTGGTCCTTGGTAATATTCTCTAATTTAAGCTCTATCTCTTTGGTTCCTTTAGGAGTAATTAATACAGCAGGAAAGAGATCCTCACTATCAATAATCTTCTTTTTGAGCCCAGATACGTAAATTATATCATCAGTTCCAAAAACGACTTCCTTAGAGACAGTGAACGGCAGCATTCCCCAGTTAATCAAATTACTCCTGTAGCGTTTAGTGGCATATTCCGTAGCAATATTCGCCCAGCCTCCCAAAACCTTTTGACAAGAAGCTGCCTGCTCCCTTGCAGAGCCATCTCCAGGTTTTACAGCATAGATAACTGAGCCAATCCCAGTGGTCTGAAGCAAATTCTTTATATCAGCATCAGTTGGTGTGTCTGACTTTAATACTTTTTGGCTTAATTCCCTTAGAGCGTCAGATAGGACAAATTCACCACCATTAGCAGCAAGTAACTCTTTTCTTTCTAGTTCTAGGGATTGTATTTGTTTGGCTCTACCTACATACCTAGGTTCTTTCCTCGACAAAGTAAATTCAGCAAGCTTCAAAGGATTGGAACGATAAGAGGATGTTTCTCCTGATGGTATTAATTCATCGGTTGTCGTTACTGAATCCATGATAACTGCTGCAACCTTAAGAATTAGATTATCTGTCAAGGCAATCATGTCCGGCCAATCTGCGATATTCGGTCCATATTGTAATTCTTTCTCTTTTTTAGGAAGGCTATATCCATTATATACTCTATTGGTATAGATTCCTTGGTCAAATTGATAAGGTACCAGTGGATTATCGTATTCTATCTCAGTTGCAGAAGTCAATTTCCCACCGTTTCGAGCTGTGGCAGCAATCGACCTAGCATCCATTAGAGCTACGGATGATATTTGTCCTTCGCCCGGTCTTGAGCCTTCCCTGTTCGAAAAGTTTCGAGTAGTATGCCTAATGCTAAGTCCTCCATGGGCTGGTACATCCCCAGCTCCAAAACATGGTCCACAGAAAGCTGTTTTAATAACTGCCCCTGCGCTCATCATCTTAGCAATAGCACCGTTTTTGACCAGTTCTAGATATATTGGTTGACTTGCAGGATACATGCTTAGTGACAATTGATCATTCCCAACGGAACGCCGATTGATAATCTGAGCAACCTCTACCATGTTTTCAAAAGTACCTCCGGCGCAACCAGCAACAATAGCCTGATCTACCTGTAACCTACCGTTTACAATCTTATCCGTTAAAGAAAACTTTAAGTTAGGATTGCCAATTTGATGCTTACCTTCTTCTTCTACTATGTGTAAAATGTCCTGAGCATTTTCATTGAGGTCAGAAATAGTATAGACATTGCTTGGATGGAAAGGCAAAGCAATCATCGGCTCTATTTTATCAAGATCAACAATAATCATTCCATCATAATAAGCTACTTCTCCAGGTTCCAGTTTAGAGTAAGCTTCAGGTCTTCCATGAATCGCAAAATATTCTTTAACCTTGTCATCTGTCTGCCAAATAGAACTTAGACAAGTTGTTTCTGTGGTCATCACATCGATTCCGTTACGATAATCCACCGATAAGTTAGCTATCCCCGGACCGACGAATTCTAGAACCTTGTTAGTTACGATGCCTTTTTCGAATACTGCCCCAACAATGGCTAAAGCGACATCCTGGGGTCCAACACCAGGGCGCGGTTTACCTTGCATGTATACACCAACAATATCAGGATAGGCAATATCATAAGTTTTCTCCAACAGCTGTTTAACCAACTCCGGCCCACCCTCACCGATTCCCATAGTCCCAAGGGCACCATACCTGGTATGACTGTCTGAGCCAATAATCATTCTGCCGCAACCCGTCATGGTCTCCCTTACATACTGATGAATAACTGCCTGGTGAGCAGGTACAAATATCCCGCCATATTTTTGAGCAGCTGAAAGGCCAAATACATGATCATCCTCATTAATAGTACCACCTACGGCACAAAGACTATTATGGCAATTAGTGAGTACATAAGGCACCGGAAATTGTTCTAAGCCACTGGCTCTTGCTGTCTGAATAATCCCTACATATGTGATATCGTGGGAAGCTAAACTGTCAAAACGAATTTTCAGTTGTTCTGTACTTCCGGAAGTATTGTGTTGAGATAATATTTTATAAGCCATAGTCTCTTGATGGGCAGTGTGCGAATTCATTTCCTGAATAATGGCTGTTTTAGTATTATTGCTAACTATGACGTCACCTTTTTGATTGACGATAGTTTGTCCAGAAAGTAGATAAACCCCATTATCTATTATTTTAATCATTGATATTTCACTCCAATTGCCAAGAATTTTAAACATCTAAATATAAAATTCGAAATACTCCTAAAGACAATCTATAATTTCATATTCTATCATATTCAGGCGTTAAAATCATGTTTTAGACTCAAGTATGTTAATCAGGGATACTTTAAAATTTTAGAATTAACATTACATAAATGTATTAAAGCTAACAAAAAGCAAATAGTATACATATCAAAAACTATGCAAAAGGACTGTTCTATATTGGATAAAGAGAAATTGATTTCCAGACTAAATTGGTTCTACAGCCTTGAATTAAACCAAGTTGATCTATATAAATCCCAAAGCAAAGCTTTTGCTGATGAATACGCTGGGTTAGTATTTGATAAGCTCGCCGAAATTGAACAACTTCATGTAGATAATATCTTTGCTAAAATTTCGGAGCTAGGTACTACTCCAACCAAAATTGGGGATGTCATCTCTCCCATCATTGGTAGTATCGCAGGTAAAATCATTGGCATGAATGAGCTGCATGATGTATTGAAGATTAACATTATGATAGAACAAAAGGCGATGAAGGATTACAAGGAACTCATTAATAACGTGAAATACAGCCAACAATATGGCAGTGATGACTTAATAAAACTCCTCACCCAAAACTTCATTGACGAAAACCTCCATACAGAATGGTTTAAAACTAAACTCTCTGAGATTCAGACTTTGGAGTTTTCTATCAAGCCTTAAGGTTTACTTTTCTCAGACAATAAATCATTTTTGATATTTCTAAGCTTCATAATTAGAGACGAGTTATTACTCTTTTAAAAAACTTAAGCGAGTTGATAGTATTGAAGGACCCACTTCTTCTTTCATTTACAGGAGGCGTCTTGGGAACACTCGGTGATGAAGTAGTTCATTGGATAGCCGTATGGTTAAAATTTACTCAGAGTACAACAGGACATTATCTTTCACAGTTAATTTTTCCTCATCAGCATGTGACTTTACCAAAACTTTTAATGGGTGAGTTTACACATATCCTGGCTGGAGGAACTTTAGGGATAGTAGTATTTTTTATCCTCGAGATATCGGGGTATGATTATTTAGTTATAAAAGGCGGCGGGTTTGGAGTAATTATGTGGATAGTTCATGTGGCAATAATTCCGAACCTGATTGCCCCCAGGCCGTATATATTTAGAACTTTTAATGAAGCAATTATCGATTTAGTGAGTCATCTCGTATGGGGTGTTATAGCAGCATGGTTCATTAGTATAAACTTGAATAAGAAATCAACCAAAAATGTATTTGTATTTAAATTCAGAAGGTGAGGAAGATAGAGAATGGATCTGGTCCTTAGACTTAAAGAGTTCTACTTACTCGAAATGTTTCAACTTACTTTGTACCAATCCCAAATGGATTCAATTCAAAATCAATATATCTCTCATGTATATGAGCGCATTATCGAATTAGAAAAACACCATGTTGATTATTTCAAATCCACACTTCAGGAAATGGGAGAAGATGTTCCTAAAATTAGCGGTGGGTTGTTTGCACTTGCCGGTCATTTCATGGGTGAAACACTTGATTTGACCTCAGCTGAGAACCGATATAAGATGGGCATAGCTGTAGAAAATAAGGCCATAGAAATGAATAGAGTATTTATTATGGAAGCGTGGAAACATCCAGATATATGCAAAAGACTCTGGCATAATATGACCGATGAGGAATTCCACTTATTATGGTTTAAGGATAACCTTAAACATGTCACATCTCTGATCCAATCAACGTAACCCAACACAATATATCGTCTTACGCGTTGAACAGGGAGTGTCGCTAAGCTACTTTTTAAGTAGCTTGCGATGCTCCCTGTGTCTATCAGAGTCACCTGATTTCCCAATCTCTTGTCGGTGTAACCTCCTGATGCTATACTGGTAAAAAATGTCGTGGCATTGTCTGCCCGTATGAAGGAGTTTTTTCAATGAATTTGATAACATTAAGGCGGTCTTTGGAAGCTGAAAATTATATTTTTGATGAAGAATTCCTGATTACTGTCCATATTGCTTTAAAACTTGGCAAACCATTATTGGTTGAAGGAGCAGCCGGAGTGGGTAAGACAGAGGTTGCAAAAGTGCTGGCCTCCGCTCTTGGAGTTGAATTGATCAGGCTTCAGTGTTATGAAGGCCTCGATGAATCCAAAGCTCTGTATGAATGGAATTATCAGAAGCAACTACTGTCCATCCAGGCGGGACTTGCCTCAGAAGCGAACTTAAGCAATCTTTATTCAAAGGAATATCTGCTTGAAAGGCCTTTGCTCAAGGCAATTAACAGTGAAAATAGTAACGTACTTCTAATTGATGAGATAGACAAGTCGGATGAGGAGTTTGAAGCATTTTTATTAGAAGTGCTCTCAGATTTTCAAGTATCTATACCCGAGCTTGGCACTATTAAAGCAAAGAGCAGACCGGTTGTTATACTTACCAGTAATAATACAAGGCAATTATCAGATGCCCTGAAAAGAAGATGTATATATCTTTTTCTTAACTATCCGGATGTGGAGAAGGAAATAAGAATAATTAACGCCAGATTGCCCGGTGTTCCGGAGAGGCTTGCCAAGGATGCAGCGAATGCAGTTTCCTACCTGAGGCAGAACAGCAGGATTTACAAAAAACCCTCCGTTGCGGAAACTCTGGATTGGGTTTCTTCCCTGCTGGCTATGGACAAAAACAGGCTTGATGAAGATGGTATATCAAAGACGCTTGGACTTATCATAAAGAATAGGGAAGATATGCTGGAGATACGGAAGGATGAGGGGTTTAGTGAATTACTTGACAAAAAACCTCGTTGAGTTTTTTAAGATATTAAGAATGGCGGGTATGAGTTTTAGTGTTTCAGATTGCATCACTGCATTTAAATCTCTTGAATTTGTTGAAATTTTTAATAAAGTTCAAGTCAAAGCTGCCCTGCAAGCATGTCTCGTTAAAGACGAAACGGGAAAAGAAATTTTCTCAAAAGTATTCGACTTATACTTTGTTCCTCCGGCAGTCAGGAATGAATATGTCACCAATAGAGCAGAGACGATTGAGACATTAAAAATGGAAATTGAAGAATCTGTTAAAAGCCTGAACTTTCAAGATACACAGGTTGAATTAACCGATGAGTATAAAGAAATCTTTGCCGGACTCCCCGAATCTGAGAAAATAAATTTGGAGAGTTTCCTCAATACAACTTCTGCAGGGAAAAATGTAAGAACGGAATTCAAGCAGCTTGCTGAAGGTACTATAAAAGGCAAACTGACAAGTCTGAAGCAGAAGTATGCACAACAACTGATACAGACCAGGGGAGTTCTTGTGCAGGATACTTCAGAGGCCGGTATAATTGCTGCTGAGGTTTCGGATGAAATTTTGAAAGCAAACGATCTGCTTCACAGAAACATAGGCGAAATCAACAGCGAGGACGTGCCTGCTGCTGTAAGATTGATTTCTGAGCTTATAGAGAATTTAAATAGAGAACTTTCCAGAAAATACCGCAAAACTGGCAAAAAAAGGAGACTAGATTTTAAAAAAACGATTCAAAGTAATTTGAGTACCGGCACAGTACTGTTTAAATTAAAATACAAAAACCGTTTTCATTCCAAAAGTAAACTCTTCCTGTTTTGTGATGTTTCGGCATCGATGCTCCAGTTTTCAAGCTTTGTGCTTCAGTTTTTAGCAGGTATTGGAAAAAAATTTACAACTACTGAGAGTTATCTATTTTCAGACAATGCAATACGAATGAACAATAAATTATACTATGACCTTTCAGATTTTGAAACGCAGGTCAAATCGAGCCCTATTTGGGGCAAAGGGACAAATATAGGCGTATCACTGGACGGAATCCTGCACAATAATTCGGTAATTATCAGCTCATCCACAGTATTTTTAATTGTAAGTGATGCCAAGACACTGGATTACAATCTTGCTGCAAATAATCTGAAAGAACTCTCAAAAAGGGTCAAACGTGTTCTGTGGCTAAATCCTGTACCGGAAAAGAATTGGACAGGAATTAAAGGTCTGGAGGATTTTACAAAGTATTGTACAATGCTGGACTGTAGTACTTTGGAGCGTTTAATGGTAGCTTGCAGAAGATTGTGAGGAATTTGTATCTCCTTTATAGATTATTAGATATATGACATGGTAAAATATTGAAGTGAACCAAATATAGAAAGGGTGTTTCCAATGAAGAAAAGAGTAGTTTGTAAAAAATCTGAAGATGGTTATATTAGTCCAGTCGAAGGTATAAAGCGTAGAACACTTGTATTTGGAAGTAACACTTTAATGATTGAAGTTAAGCTGGAAAAAGGGAAATCTCTTGCTCCACACAAACATCCGCAGGAACAGGCGGGCTATCTAATTTCAGGACATCTTATATTTAACATTGATGGAGAAAAAGTTGAAATACGTCCCGGAGATAGTTATTGTATCCCTACAGATTTAGAACACGGTGTAGAAGCTATCGAGGAATCACTTGTAGTGGAAGTTTTCAGTCCTGTACGAGAAGAATTTTTGCCGTAGAAGGGGAAGACAAAACAGCCTACATTCTCTGATTATCGAGAACTGTAGGCTGTTTTTAATTTATCTTTTATTAAGCAATAATAACTTTATTTCTTCCTGTTTGTTTTGCTTTATATAATGCAGAATCTGCAGCTTCCATTATTTTGTCAATATCAATATTCGGGTAAATCGCGATACCTATAGATACTGTAATATTAATCGTTTGACTGTCCATTAAACAAAATTTATGTTCCGCAACTATTCTCCTAATCCTCTCTGCAACCTCCAACACATTTTCCTTCGGGCACTCTGTAATTAATATCGAAAATTCTTCTCCACCATTTCTTGATACTATATCAGTATGATTGGTCGCACTTAGTAATATTTTCCCTAAATCCGACAGAACTTTATCACCATTTTGATGTCCATATTTATCATTAACTTTTTTAAAAAAATCAATATCGATAAATAGTAATGCAACGAAATTATTTATTGATAAATTGTTAGAAACTCTATTTAATTCGCTATCAAATTGTCTGACATTATTTAGACCAGTAAGGTGGTCTTTTCTGGAATCTTCTTTGATAGAGCAGTAATCAAACTTGACTTAAGAGCGCTTTCATACGGCGGGGCCGTGTACAAGGATGTACATGGCTGCCAACCGAGCCAAGGATGGCGAGTCTGGCGGGAACCCCGCCCTCTCACTGAGCAAGCTCTTAAATCTTAGTTTGATCTGCGAGAGCAAGTAAGTGAACGTTGTAACGCAAGTTCCTCACCCAAGTCCCCTATAGAGATCCAAAAGCCTTTGCCGGTCATTAACCATCGCCTTGCGATAGATATTTTTGAGATGTGTTTTCAAGGTGTTATTAGAAATATTCAAGCTTCCTCGGATATAGGGATTGTTCCGGCCTTCAAGAATTAAGAGCGCGACCTCTTTTTCGCGTTTCGTTAGTTCTAGAGACAGGAAGAATTGCTCTCTGAGATCGTCAATCCTGAGGGTTTCCGTAGTGTGTTCGCTTGTAGATTCACGGTTCATGTCGTCTAGTTCTGCTTCATAGGTACACGCTGTTTCAGTAATGAGGATTTGTGTCATTATATCTGCAGGCGCTTCCCATCCCGCATAACTATCACGTTTGCCCTGGAAGAGCATCGTTCCTGCCATCATCAGCAAGGCTGCACCTAAGGATACTTTTTCGATTCCTTCCATAGAGAAGGTTAACTTAGTGATGAGTGTAGAGAATAAGGTTTCCCCGGCAAAGATTGAGATCGTTATTAAGAACATACCCCAGCCGAAAACGTAGGATGGTCGTTGATAGTACTTAGCAATATAAGCAAATAACAACCAAGTATACAGATCAAAGAGTGCGAAGCCTGCTTGGAGCAAGGTTAACGGCAGGAAAACAGATAACTCATGAAAAAAGGGAATAAGTACAAATCCCGCACCTAAGAGAGGAAGAACGGGCCGATATAAGACACTAAGGTCTAAATTGGGGAATCGAGAGAGGCAACTTCCAGCAACAACAATAACAAGACAATAGATGACGTTCGTTAACCAATAAGATTCTTGAAGAAGCGAAGCCGAAGACAATAAAATCAGCTTATAGAAAATCCCACCAGCTAGATAAAATAGAATTAATAAAAAGACAAGCTTGCGTGGAAAAGGAAACGTAGCTAATGGGCTCTTGACTACGTTCAAGTCAGTTTTGGGAAGCTGCCGCCTGCCCAAGACAATAAAGAGTAAGGCAATCATCGGGCTAACCGCAATCAACAGAAAAGCAGTAGAGATCGTTAACTTAAGCGCTCCAAAGAAGAGTACCGTACCAACTGTCACAGAACCTGCAAACGATAACCCAGCTATAGTCACTGAAAAGAGGCTAAAAAGCTCTCCTAAAGCTACAATTATAATTGCTGATCCAAACCCAGCCACGACTGCCCCAAGAAGAGCTAAAACGACATACGGAATTTCTCCTATCTGGCCTGCAGTCAACTTAACCATCAGGACTCCAGCGGCCATTAGTAAGGCGCTTGTCACTAAGATTAGAGTTTTAGAATAAAGTGGGGTCGGTCCGAAAGACTTTTTGGCAACCCAGAGATAGGAAAGCGAGTTAGCCAACAAAAAGGCAAGTAAGATAATTTCGTTATGAATACTCCAACCTGCAGCTTCGGATAACAGTAAAGGACCATTCAGGAAAAAAAGCCATAACCAGCCTTGTACGAAACCTAACCCTAAAAATGCATAGTTCATAATTTGGTCTCCTTACAACGCGTATGTGAATCACCCAGCAAATCACCCCGGAGGGGTGATTTTTATTACTTAATTTTAACATATAATTCAAAGAAAGTTCCTTTTACTTTTTAATAATTTTGGGATCCTAAACTCACTGTCGAGGTAGCTGCGTTGCAGTAGAATTATACCCCGAAAGCATGATAACACCTCTTTTTTGGTTGATCCTATCATAAGGCTCTAACTTCGGGAAGCGGGAGTGGTATACACGAGTTCACTTGGATGTGCGTATTTACACTATTTTCCATTGGTATTATTGATATCGAAGTAGACTCATAGGCTTTGATTTAGGGAAGAGAGAGGTATTGAAATGAAAAGAAAAACGAATGAAAATTCAATCAGTTATAACCAACGAGGAGGAAAGGTGAGTTGCAGAAAGCTTATAGCCCTTGCTATGACTGTCTTAATGATATTCACCACACTTCCGCCGTTGTCGTCCTATGCCCAAACGGATTCAGAACTATCTGGTGGTACCCTGACAGAGGTGATACCTGCTTCGGAAACACCCGCGTCGACGATAACATCGTCTGGAGCACTCACCTTAGGGACTAATTTCGCAGTGGAACAATTCTCTGCAAGTACCACCCAGTATTTCGACTTCACCATAACCGCTGCCGGTCCTTATGCGGCGACCTATACCATCATGGGAGACGGTCCTGAATTGACAATGGAGTTGGGCACAGTATCGGGAGAAACCTTCACCAGCCTTGCGCCAGACACTTCAGGTACAATTGAATATACTCTTGACGCACCAGGAACGTACTATCTGAAAGTAGCAAACTCTGGAACAGACGGTGGGGTAGGTCTGCTTATCACAGAAGTGGCTGCAGAGCCTGAAGCACCTGAAGCACCTGTATTACTTGCTGCACCAGCCGCACTTGTGCCACTTGCCGTACAAAACACGATTGCAGATCCAGGAACGCTAACATTAGGCGCTATTTTCCCAGTGACACCCTTTACAGTCTCCACCCAGTATTTCAATTTTACCATACCCGCTGTCGGCGCATACACGGCAACCTATAATATCATGGGAGGCAGTCCTGTATTGACAATGGAGTTAGGCGCGGTGTCGGGAGAAATCTTCACCCGTCTTGCGACAGACACCTCCGGGACAGTCGAATACAATTTCACCGCTGCAGGCACCTATTATCTGAAAGTTGTAAACTCAGGAACAGACGGCGGGGTAGGTTTGTTAGTTAAGGCAGCGGATGAAGTGCCCGTAGAACAAAACACGATAACAAGTCCCGGACTGCTGACATTGGGGACAATGTCTACAATTTCCTCATTCCCCGGAGCTTCCACTCAATATTTCTCTTTCAACGTCACCGCGGTAGGTTCGTATAAAGCTGTATATTCCGTGCCGCCATCTGGCCCTGTATTGACCATGGAGTTAGGCACGGTGTCGGGAGAAATCTTCACCAGTCTTAGGACAGACACCTCCGGGACTATCGACTATACATTTGAAGCACCTGGCACCTATTATCTGAAAGTAGTTAACACCGGTACTTCTAGCGGAGTGGGTCTGCTTGTCACAGAAGCGGTTGCAACGACACCCACTCCCATTTCAGGTACGTTTTGGGTACCAGGCTCGCTGATGCTGGGTACAACATATATTGTTGATCCCCTGGATTACAGCGATCAATATTTTACATTTGTAATACCTTCACCCGGAGCCTATATGGTCACCAGCCAAGCTGCGGTAGGAGTTGACCTTTCTTTAATATTCGGCCAACTTTCAGGTTCCGACTTCTCATACCTAAAAACAGATACCAATGGGGTTCTCTCTTATAAGTTTACTCAGGCAGGTACTTACGCTCTGAGCTTAAGCAACAATGGCACCAGCGGCAGTGTGACCTTCTCCGTCCAGGAGGCGACAACTCCGCCGGAGGTGGCTGTTAACGGCACCATTACATCTTCTACTACCCCGGGAACATCAGACGCAGACGGCTTATCATTGGGTGTTACTTCCAGTGATTATGCAGTTAAGATATATTCCTTTGCGGCTGTGGCGGGAAAACGATACAGTGCCGTTATTTACAAAGTTTCCGGAGTTGAATATGCACAGCTGATGTGCAGCTTTTCGGATGCCTTTGATGCAGGAACGGTAGAATTTTTTGGGGAATTCTCTAATTCGGAAGAAGGAGTCCCATCCGCCGTTTATGATGCAGAAACAAGTGGAACACATTATTTAAATGTTCAAAATTGGAGTGGTCAAGACGGTTCTTACATTATAAAAATATACAGCAATACGCCGGACGCTCCAATCATCTCGCCATCTACCCCGTCCGGAAGTTCTACAACGCCGGCTACGATCACTATGACCTCAACGGGAAACAACCCAATTTTTTACACGTTTTCAAATATCGACGACACAAGATATCCTTATAGTGCTCCCTTCTCACTGGATATAGGAACCTTTATGGTAGCCTACACTGTTAAGGATGGGATATACAGTGCAGCTGCCACAGGGAGGTACTGGTTTAGTAATACAAAGTATCCTCAGTTCAGTCCGTCCATAACTACCCAGCCCGCAGGTACCGTCATTTCAATCACGGGAGCTGCTGAGGGGGATATCGTTTACTATACCACCGATGGAACGAACCCCTACAACAGTGCCACCAGGCAGGTTTACGACGAACCCTCGGCAATCACGGTTGATACGTCCGGTCTGGAATTAAGAGCGATCATAAAAAATGCTAACGGGGTCTTTGGCGATGCAAATTGGAGTAAGTATGTGCGTGGAACCGTTCAGCCTTACATATCCAATATTCCGGGTAGTGGTATCAACCCCGGGACGTATGGAGATTCGTTTGACGCTGTCCTTGCCTCGTCCGCCGGTGCCTCAATATATTACACCCTCAACGGAACGACAGCGACCACCTCTAGCACCCTGTATACTGAACCTATCCCGGTCGATAAAAATACCAGGATTAGAGCGATCGCAGTAGAGGACGGAATCACTTCAGCGGAAATGAATCAGTTCCTGAATATCATTAACCCACCAAGAACCATTTCGGTAGGAGAGACTGTACAGGGAATGTCAAGCTACTATGGCGCTGAATGGTTCACCTTCAGTATCACTGACCCAGGCAGCTACACGTTTGAGCTTACACCCGACAACGCTACAACGCATGGATTCGTTAACTATTCAACCCACTATCCTGCCATTCTGTATAATGAATCAGGAGGCCAGCTCTCGAACAGTTTTTACCCGATCGACAACACGGATAATATGAAATACAATTTCACCGCTGCCGGCACCTACAAGCTACGCATTAGTTCAAGAATATATACCGATGACTTGTTTTCATTAAAAATAGTTCAGGGCATCAAAGCCCCAGTACCCAGCATTCCTGTCGACAGCAGCTACTCCATGGCCTACATCAAGGAGGGGGCACTGACCCTTTCTACCACCGAAGCGGGTGGACGGATATTCTATACCACGGACGGAAGCCAGCCAGAGATGAGTGCGACAGGCACTACCTCCGAATTCACCTCCGGCCAGACCATAGCCCTTACTACAACGGAGGCTTACCAGGATATAACGGTCAAAGCCATCACGGTTATTAATGCAGGAACAGCCAGCGCCAGTGAAGTAAAGACCTTTAATTACAAGGTCATACCACATGGCTTGGATTTGACAGGGATAAAATATACTAACGGATATTATCCATTTAATCAAACCGACGTCTATTCGTGGGATAGCTATGATATCAAAGCAGCTGTACCTGGCGACTCTTATTCTGGGCATGCCATATCGGAGATTGATTTTGAAATTAAGCTGGATAACGGGAGCGATGAATGGATTTCTCTAGGCACGATCACCGGGTCTGCAGTTTCAAATGACTATACTTATAATAAAACGGTGAATTGGAGCCGGACACAAACTCCCTTTGCCGGAAATGCAACCTTGAGAGCAACCTCATCGGATGTTGCTGGCAATACCTTCCGCTACGAAATTCCGATCAAGATATTGATGTCGTCGCCGACTGCACCCCAAAACCTGACTGCAACGCCTCTTCAGGGAGCAGTGCAACTGAATTGGGACCCTTCCACCTACCCCTCGGACTTTTATTACTTGATTTATCGGGGTATAGCTACGGATCAGCTTACAGAACGCATTGGCTATGTTCTCTCCACCTCTGGCACGACCTATACAGATATTATTAACGATCCCGCTGGCCTCATTTATTATTACGGCGTTAAGGCTGATACCACTAGCTATGGGGGCGGGCGCATCAGTGCTTTTTCGAATATTGTATCGTCAGCAGCCATTGAAGACACAACTGCGCCAACTATATCCGATGTTTCCATTCCCAATGGAGGCTTCGTCAAGACCAACTACACCTTCTATGTATCTGCTTCAGACAACACCGGCCTGAAGGAAATAAAGGCGGAAGTTTCCCTGAAAGATCAAAACACCTGGCAGACGGCTGGGATTACAAGCGGAATCGACTTGACCTATTACTCCTTTGATCTTTCTAACCTACCAGCACTGACGGATGGAGAGTACGACCTTAAGGTGACGGTTACTGATTATTACGATAATACCGCCACGCAGTTAGAACCCTTTACCTTAGATAACACAGCGGCTCCGGCACCTGTCCTCCAGGCTGAAGCTCGACCGGGCAGCATTAAACTGACCTTTAATTCAAGTGCTGAGGATATATCGTACTATTATGTCTATTTCAAATTACACGAGGCCTCTGAATTCTCGAATTCTATTTATCGTTCTGATAATTCTGCTTACTATCATGATCTTAGGAGCGCCATCGGCTCGACCTATGACTATAAAATCGTGGCATTTGATCGAGCTGGAAATGAAAGCACAGCTTCCGCCATTGTGTCTGCAACGGTACAAGGATTCAGCCCCACCCTTTCTATCGTCCCCGATTCGTCAATGCCTGGCGAGACGCTGAATATAACGGCAGAAGGCTTCTTCGGGCAGGAGTATGTCTACTTTTACCTTGACGTAGAAACTAGTTATACAAGCTATAGGCAAACCGACAATGACGGCAAAGCAACCTTTACCTATAATATTGCCAACGGACTTACCGGAGCTCACCGTTTCCGCTTTGAAGGCTCCACGTCCAATGCCAAAGTCATAAAAACTTACACCATTGGCGATTATTTACCCACTGTGACCGCCCCTGAAACTGCTATTGCAGGGGAAAGCAT
Source organism: uncultured Desulfosporosinus sp. (assembly GCA_927405585.1). Classification (GTDB taxonomy): domain Bacteria; phylum Bacillota; class Desulfitobacteriia; order Desulfitobacteriales; family Desulfitobacteriaceae; genus Desulfosporosinus. The sequence continues at coordinate 4,867 of CAKMJS010000095.1, read as the reverse complement.
CTCGATCAGCGTTAATCAATTTGGATGGCTCAACGCGTATAATAGCAAAACAGTCAAACTATTTTTAGACGGTATAGAAAAAGATTCAATCTATATATACAACAATGGCTCAACCGGTGTTGCGGCCTCAGGCAGCAAAGTAATTCAAATCCCCTATACTGCCTCCGGAGTGGTGCAGATTCGTGCTGAAAGTACCGACGGATACACGGCGGTGACTAATATCACCGTGACTCCGTCCGCAGCAGCAATCACTGTGACACCAGCAGGCCAACGAAGTGGAGACTCAGTAGTCATCTCGGTTTCCGGCTTTGCGCCGAATGAGAGTGTCTACTTCTATAAAGCAGGTACTTATTTCACTTACGTCTCCACCAATGCTGAAGGAAGTGCCACCAAAAATGTTCAGCTAGGAGTTGCCGATACGGGCAGTATCTTCTTCGAAGCTAAGGGTCAAACAAGTATGCTGAACAGGGGCGCGATATACGATGTCCTCCCGGCTAGGCTGGTCATTACCGGGCCAGCAAGTATTTATGCCGGATCAGCCGCTACCTTCTCGGTTACCGGATTTAATCAGGGTGAATATGTAGTTTTCTATATCAACGGGATACAGTCGGGGAGCAACTGGGGATACGCAGGCGCCACCGTTAGCCGGAGCCTAAATATAAATGAGACGGGCAATGCCCTAATAACTGTTGTAGGTTATACGTCAGGAATGACCGCTTCATTGATCTGCGAGGTGAAAAATCCGGCTGCCTTGGCACCTGTACTGGTAGCGATCGCTGAGTCCTATACGGCAGGCAGCGCAGTTACGTTGAATGCCACAGGATTCAAGTCGGCAGAGTCTGTGAAATTCTATGTCAACACAGCTGATATTGCACCTCTAACCGCGGATGCAGGCGGAGCCTGTTCGCTCTCTTATACTATTCCCCCGGGTACACCCGTTGGCACTCAATTTGTCTTTACCGCCACAGGGCAAAGTTCCGGCCTGACCGCAGTCGCTACAGTCGAGCAGGTCACAGGGTCTTTGGGCGTTTCGCAGAGCGGCAGTCCCAAACCCGGAGAGACCTTGAGCGCAACTATTACCGGTGCTTATACTGCAACGAACTGTAAGATTTATCTGGATGGCAGGAATATCAGTGATGTAGGGAGCTTCGGGGACCCCGGTGCAACCACCTTGTTCTCTTATCCGCTACCCTACAATACCGTGATCGGCAGTCATAACTTGAGCTTCCTTACAGCCGGCGGTCAGTATTACAATTTACCGGTTACAGTTTCAGCGCCCACTGCTCAAGTCGTTGTGGACCAAACGACCCAAGTAATAAGCCTCAGCGGCTTCGCACCCAATGAAGCCCTTGACCTGAGGCAAAATGGTCAGGCAATTAGTGGAATCATCACGGATAGCACAGGTGCTGCGTCATATACGCCGTCAGCTTTGTTGGGAGCTGGTGAATATTTGATCACCGCTCAGGGGAGCACCAGCAACTTCTATGCAACTGGCACTCTAGCTGTGTCAGTCTCCGCTGCTTCTATTACGATCGACCCGACCTCGACCCGCGCCGGTGCAGTCGTCAATTTAACGATGTCCAACTATAGCGCCGGTGAGACCATCAAGTTATACTTTGGAAGCTCAGAAATAGTAACTCCGTCTCCTATAGTGGCAGACGCTAGCGGTACGGCAACGGTAGACATAACTGTAGCCTCCAAACAAACAGCGGCCACCATTGCTGTTAGCGCGGTTGGACTCACCTCAGGCAAATCGGCCTCGGCAGAGCTGGTTGTTTCAGCGCTGGCTCCAGACCTATCAGCGGTACCTTTTCCAGGAGACACGATCAGGGGTGGGGAATACATTGACATAAGTGTGACTGGTTTCCCATCTTATACAGACCTGACCTTCACCTTTGACGCAGTTAAGATATCCGTGGAAGGTTCAGTCAAGACCAACAGCATAGGTGGGTTGACGGTAAGCTATAAACTGCCGGTTTCAACGGCCAGTGGGACTCATCGGCTCCTGGCCTCGGGCGGCGGCTCTTCAGATACCGTCGACATCGAGGTGGAAGCCCAAACCAGTGTCTTAAAACTATCTGCCACTGAAGGCAAGGGCGGGCAGAGCATCACCATCAGCGGTAGCAATTATGTCATGGCTCTTACCGGCAATACCACTGCCAAAGTGGAATTCGGAAACCTAGTAGTGGCAGCTGCTGCACTAGTGCAAAGCGGAAGCTTCTCAGTCAGCTATACCATACCCGTCGAGCTGATTGACGGTAATTATATTATTAAAGTGACTACCTCCGAGCAGGAAGAGGCCAGTGCCGGTTTCCGTGTCGACAGCACCGCTCCTGCCATCCCGTCGCCGACCGTCGCCCCGACAGTTCGTACGATCGTTGTTAGCTGGACGGCTTCAGCCGATACTGACCTAGCCGGTTACAAGGTTTACCGTAAAATCTTGGCAGCAGATCCTTGGGTTGAGCTTGCTGCTCTGGGGAAAGCAGTGACCGCTTATACTCAAACCCTCGGGCAGGGTATCGAGCTGGGAGCGACCTACACCTACGGTGTCAGCGCTTATGACCGGCTAAGTAACGAGAGCTTAAAAGGAACAGTCACCGCTGCCTTGCTGTCTGATACAGTCAAGCCCAGCGGTAGCTTCTATGTCCAGAACTCTGTGACCCGCCTGAAAGCAGGCGACTATACTTTTAATGTCTATGGCAATGACAATCAGGGCGTGGGCGAATTTACCCTGACTTCCCAAAAATACACCGGGACCATGGATTCCTCAGGCAATAAAATTTACGGTGAAGAGCAGACTATGTGGAGTTCAGTAAATCCTACAGCTTCTTCTTCGTACGCTAACGTGGTCTACTATTATCCAACCTTCAACAAAACTATAGAACCCGGCGGAGGGATGGACGGAGAATATATCTATACCCTGACGATTACAGATTTTGCTGGAAACACGTATTCCTTCCCAGCAACTTACTATATCGACACCACCGCACCCGCAGCACCTACGGCTCTTGCAGCAACAGGCACGGCTGGGAGCATCGCACTCACCTGGACGGGCAGCACCAGTTCAGATGTAGTAGGATATGAACTCTTCAGCTCTGAAACCGAGAGCGGACTTGATGCTCAGACCGTACCAACCAGAACAGTCGGTGCTGTTGCTACCTCAAATTTTGAGACGGCTGCGGATACCTCCATGTATTTCCGACTTAGGGCAAACGACAGCGCGGGCAATCGCAGCGCTTTCACCCCAGTAACCTCGGCAACCGCTACGGCGGACACGATCAACCCAGTCATGACTTCACTCAGCCCCGTTAACGGCTATGCGTCACGCAATCCTTGGGTTTATTTCGGACTACGCGGCCAGGACAATTTCCGTATCAAGGAATTTGCTTTGGAATACAAGCAGTCGGGTGCTGCCGGATTTAGTGTCCTCAAGACCCTTCAGGCAGGCGATGACTTTTCCTCAGCTGCAACAGGTCTAGAGCAATACGCTTGGTACTCCTGGGATACTACCGGTCTTTCCGGTACCTACGAGATCAGAGTCAAGGCCGTGGATTACAGTAGTAACAGTTCGGACTATATGGTTGCCACCTACCGTCTGGATAAGACCGCGCCGGCAGTGCCTGCCAATGTAATTGCCATCGGGGCTGGTGGTAGCATTACCGTTACTTGGGATGCTGTAACTGATGCAGATAGCGATCTCTGGGGCTACTATATTTATCGTCAGCTCCAACCGACCGGAGACGATCCAGCTCCAGCTTTCGTATATATAGGAAGCAAAAATAAGAGCGAGGTGTGTAGCTTCACGGACTTCGCCGTTGAAACAGGCAAGTCTTACAAATATGGCATCATCTCTCGAGATAATCTGTACAATGAAAGTGCCCGTTTGGATAGCAGCGTTACCTCAGCCTCCGATTTCACCCCTCAAATCACTGAGTTAAGTAACGGAACCAGTCCCTTAACCATCTATGCAGGAGATACCCTGACCATCAAGGCGACAGGCTTTAAGCCTAATGAGATGGTATCGATGTACCTGGATTATAATGCATCTGGAACAAATACAGTCCTCTTAAACCGCTGGGCGGACCCGAGCGGAGCGGTAGCCATTTCCTGGCGCTATGTGGTTAATACCACCGCAGGAGCACATAGCCTGACCCTGAAAGGTCAAACCAGCGGGACGTTGGATACGGAGATCTTTACAACGCATGCTCCCTCGACCCTTCCGGTTGCACCTGCAGCAGTAAATCTGACCAACACTGGGACTCTTTCTCTGCAGATAGCTGGTTACGGTGTTAACGGAGCGACAGCTTATAACATTTACCGTCGTGCGACCAAAACTCTGGAATCCGGCGATGATGAAGCTGCAGAGCTGCTCGTTGGCAACCTAAAAACTTTAACCTATACCGATCTTACCGTCAATAACAATAAAACCTACTACTATTCGGTAGAAGCCCTTGATGCTTATGGAAATGCCGGTTCACAGACCGAAAGCCTCGGCCTTGTGCCAACCCAGGATACCCAGTCCCCTTCAGTTACCCTCACTAGCCTCCGCAATGCCGCCATATTGACGTTATATGCACTGGTTGCTGATAATGTAGGCGTAGTTAAGGCAGCCTTTAGCTATACAACGGAAGATAATTCTATGAGCGGAACCATCGGCACCGAGCAGAATCCCGCAAGTGGAAGAGGGAAGAGCGTTACAGTTTCACAGGCCTGGGATACTTCAGCTTTGCCTGACGGTACCTATATCATCACAGCAGTGATAAGCGACCGAAATGGTAACACCACAGAAAAGACCATGACCACTGTAAAGCGCAGCTCAGCAAAGGTTTATGACGGCACCTTGACGGCCGTTGCGGAAGCGCTGCGG
>CAKMJS010000094.1 GCA_927405585.1 uncultured Desulfosporosinus sp. | reverse complement strand
AACAGATAACCTGAGTTTCGTATGGCTGATCGAACCCGATCTCGAGCTTCTCTAACAGCCGTGTTTGGCAAACCAACAATGTCAAAACTCGGCAAACCGTTCGCAACGTCAACTTCCACGCGAATCAGATGTGCTTGTAATCCGAGGACGGTCATTCCATAAACAGCAGCGAACATTCTATCTCCTCCTGTAAGATAGAATGTTCGCTGCAATTCCCCATAACCCTTCCATATTAATCTAAATTAGTTATTTTTTATTTAACAAGGTGAATTCGACCAACTAAAGATCAAACCAAAGTGCGTGGCAGTGTAATCCAAAAAGTCGTTCCTTTTCCCATATCGCTTTCAACCTTTATTTGCCCACCATGGGCTTCTATAATTTGTCGCACAATTGCAAGTCCTAAACCCATGCCTCCATCCTTGCGTGACCGCGCTTTATTGACCCTAAAGAATCGATCAAAGATGAAAGGTAATGCTTCTTTGGGGATCCCCTCCCCCTCATCATGAACAGCCAACTGGACCTGATGTTGCTCCTCTATAATTTCGACTCGTACCGCCTTTCCAGGAGGTGTATGCCCCAACGCGTTATCTAAAAGGTTTATAAAGACTTGTAAGAGCCTGTCGGGATCCGCAAATAGTGCTCCTGTACCTTTTGAAACCTCTAAATTTACTCCTAATTCCTGTGCTCGACCCTGAAATCGTTGTTCTATATCACTCATAAAACTCTCTAGATCTAGGGAGACCCGTTGTAAAATTTGTCCTCTTTCTAGCCAATTTATATCTTGTAAATCCGTAACTAACCGAGCTAGGCGCTTGGCCTCATCTAAAACTAATTCAAGGTATTCCCCTCGCTGATGTTTAGGGATTACATCATCTTGAATAGCCTCCAGATAACCCTGGATAAGATGCAGTGGAGTTCTAAGTTCATGCGTCACGCTGGCTAAAAACTCACGGCGTGCTTTTTCGGACCGTAACGACGAAGTAATATCTCGCAATACTGCTACGTGCCCACGAATCCCATCTTTCTCCGACATTGGCGCCATTACCACCTGCAAGACCTGAATTCCAAGCGTAAGCCTCTCATACTTTTCAAGCTGATCACTACTGTGGATCATCGTCTGGAGAAAACCAATAATTTGAGTCTTTCGATCCTGAAGTTCTGTTTCATCGACTTGCCATAATGCTTTGGCCGTATCATTTGCATAGAGAATTAAGCCGTCATAACTCAACATCACAACAGCATCGCTTATGCTTTCAACAATCCCTTGCAACAAGTTTTTCTCCTGGGAAAGCCACTCCATGTGGTTCCTTAAACTTTCTCCCATGGAATTAAGCGCCTCAGCCAGCTCCCCAAGTTCATCGTTACTTGTCACTCCTTGAATGGGCAGAAAATTTCCGTTCGCCATTCTAGAGGCTCCACGCTGCATGATTGCCAAGGGTCTTGTGACCTGCCTTGCAAAAATAAGGCTAACCACAGCGGCCAAGAATACGGCAAATAGTGAAGTATAGAGAATTAACCTGCGAAAGGTCGCTATACTCTCTTGAACTGGTATTGGGGAACTTCCTAGTAGAACAACGCCTTGAACTGGTTTATTTCCGACAGGCGTCGCGGCAAGTAACATGGTTTGCCCGCCTCCGTTAACTGGTAAAGCTTTAATTGAAATAGTTTGACCTGCTAAAACACGTATTAAATACTCATCCGCAAAAAAATCGGAGGGTCTCAAACTTCGAGACCAGCCTCCACCTAGGGCCCCATCTAACCCTCCAAGGTGCCCGTTAAAAATGCCTCGGATACCTTGAGGAGTACTTGAATCCGAACCAGAAATCACTAAGATATTGCCTTTAGAGTCGAGTAGTACTAACTGTGTCCCTGAAGTCAGCTTAAAGGTTTCAATTAATTTTAAACGACCACTCCAACTTGGAACAGTCGCTAATTGTGCAGAAATTTCTGTCGCCTCAGTCTTGAGTGAATCCAATTTTTGTTGCAGATAAAAATCCCCAAAAAGCCAAGTAATCGTGAGTCCTAACCCACCAAGCACAGCAAGAATTAGAACCGTGATGGCTAACCAGAGTTTACTGGTAATACTCCATGAATGACGTAGTTTAGCATCCATTAGAGAACCAGTTCCGGATCAAATTTGTAACCCACTCCCCAGACTGTGACCAACATTCCCTTAACACCTGGATGATCTAGTTTCTCTCGTAACTTTTTGACATGGGTATCTACCGTACGGGCATCCCCATAAAAATCATACCCCCATACAGTTTCCATCAACTGCTCCCTCGAGAAGACCCGCCCTCGGTTTTTCGCTAAGAAATAGAGCAAGTCAAATTCCAACGGTGTTAGATTAATAATTTCATCGGCGATACTAACACGATGTCTTTCTTTATCGATACTCAGTATCCCAGCCTTCAACTCCGATGAAACAGGCTGGAGTTGACCAGAAGAGCGGCGCAAAAGTGCCTTGACCCGGGCGACTAATTCCTTAGTACTAAACGGTTTGACTAAATAATCATCTGCACCCAGCTCCAAGCCCAGTACACGTTCGAACTCCTCCCCTCGTGCCGTTAGCATGATGATCGGTAGTGATGAACTCTCACGAATTTCTCGACAAACACGCCAGCCATCTATTTCAGGCATCATCAGGTCTACTATTAATAGAGAAAACTGTCCGGCCCGAAACTTCTCTAAGGCGACACGACCATCCTCTGCTTCCTCTACAGCAAACCCTTCCCGCTCTAGGTATAACCTTACCAAGCTGCGAATTTTTTCTTCATCATCTACAATTAATATTGGATCCATATTTTACTCTCCTTTGGACTATATAATAATATTTTTCGATAATTGCATTCAATCTATGCTTATCTTACCACTCAATTACAATCAATTTGTGAACAAAGATTGAAGATATTGTTATAATGCTGCTTTAATCCATTTTATCTCAGGGTTTTCTCCAAGCCAACGTATTGCAACCACATCAAATCTCATGGATGGCCAGATCTTATATCCCTGTTGCAGAACGTAATAAGACGCAATAGCCTGTAATCTACGCGCCTTACTTGGAGTTATACTCTCCTCGCCCCATCCTCTATAGGACGATCGTCGTGTTCGTACCTCTATGAATACCAGAGTCTCAGCCTCACGTGCTATAATATCCATCTCGCCTTTCGGGCAACGATAATTAAGTGCGATGAGTCGCAACCCTGCTTCTTGTAGAATGCGTGCTGTATATTCTTCGCCATCTTTCCCCAAGGATTGTTTACTCTCCACCGATTTATGACAACTCCCTTATCCAGGTATTATTATTCTAATTCCGTGTCAAGCAGGAGAATCCCTTTATTTTTAAATATTCACTACGATTCGATAAGAATCTTCCAAAAATTATATTACCTCAGTTGTACAAAAAAGAGGCTCTCACAAAAATTGAGAACCTCTTTTAATTATGGGACAAACCCTAATTTTTGGACTTGAGCAATACTACTTAAATAGGCTTTCAGCAGCCGCAAAGGCCATCTGAGCAAGAGGGGTTGGATAAAGACCAATCACCAGCGTGATTAACATGGTAAAGACCATCGTGAACTTCATCGCTCCATGAACTGGAATATCCGGTAAACCCTCACCCTCAGCGAGGAACATCACTTTAACGACCGAGAGGTAATAATAGACGGAAACCATGCTCATCACGAACCCGATGATGGCAATCGCTATAAACCCTTGATCCATCACTGCAGTGAAAAGATAGAATTTACCAGCAAATCCAGCGAGTGGTGGAATTCCAGCTAAGGATAATAAGGATGCCGTCATGACAACTGCTGCCACTGGTGATCGGCGCCACAGCCCTGCAAAGTCCTTAATCTGATCACTGTCTTGCCTCTCAGCCACGTGAGTAGCCACAGCAAAGGCTCCCATATTAGCAAATACGTAAATCATAGCGTAGAAGAGGACCCCTTTAATTCCCGCTAAGGATCCAGCAATAATACCCACCATCAAATAGCCTGCTTGTGCAATGCTGGAGTATGCCAATAACCTCTTGATGTTAGTTTGAGGAATGGCAATTAAATTACCTAAAATCATGGTTGACACGGCCAAAACGATCAGTAAGGTTTCACCCGTTATCGAGAAGGCCTGACTGTTCATGGTTAAGAGGTAAACTCGAATGAGTACTGCAAACGCAGCGGCTTTGGAGGCAATAGCCAAGAAGGCTGTAACAGGGGTAGGCGCCCCTTCATAAATATCCGGAGCCCAAAGGTGAAACGGAACAAGGGAAATTTTGAAGCCTAACCCGGCGAGCAGGAAGACTGTAGCCAAGAAAGATGCTGGCGTTAGATTCCCTCCGAGCTTACTGGCAATTACGAAAAGCTCAGTCGATCCGGTCAGACCATAGATAAGGCTTATTCCGTAGAGTAATATGGCGGAGGAAGCTCCACCCAGGACAAGATACTTGATTCCAGCTTCCGAGGACCGCGCATCATTCGCTAAATAAGCGACCAAAATATAGAAGGAAATCGTCATTAATTCGAGCCCGACATACATGGTAATCAGTTCGCCGGCGCCGGCCATTAGCATCATTCCTAACGTCGCCGATAAAAGCAACGAATAGAATTTGTAACGGTGCTCAGCTAACTTCTGAACATAATCCCCAGAGGAGAGTACGACCAAAAGGGCTGCAGCTAGGAAGAGCAGTTTGAAATAGACGGCGAATTGGTCATGCATATACATGCCGTCCAGAAAGGTTGCTTTTGGACCATAGAAGAAGTCATACAGCGTATAACTGAGAACACCGATTAACGTGAAAGCGGTGAGTGGCATCATGCTTTTGCGAGAGCCGTAAGGTACCAGTAGTCCAATGGCTAACAGAATCATTGACATCGACGCTATTACAACTTCCGGCATGAGCACTGTTGTGATATTAAAATCCACCATTAGAACAACCCTCCAATCTTCGCCTGACTCACAGTCTCTAGTACCTCGGCAAGGCCAGAGGAGTTAACTCCGCTATCAATTAAACCCATTAAGATGTTCGGAAACATCCCGCCTAGAAAGATCACAAACGCGAGCAGGACAAGAGGCACTAGTTCAGGCCCACGAATGTCTGTGAGATGGTCCCATTCCGAACGGCGCGGTCCAAACATAACGTTGGCAATAATCCGTAAGATGTAGACTGCCGTAAAGATAATCCCTGCAATTCCGAGCACAGTATGCACTGGCAAGACTTTTATGGCAGCGATGAAGATGGTGAATTCAGCCACGAAATTAACCGTTCCGGGTAAGCCTAAGGAGGCCATACCCGCAATCACGAAACCAGTTGCTAAGCGCGGTACTTGATGAGCAAGTCCTCCGAGCTCTGAGATGTTTCGAGTATGCGTCTTTTCGTAGATAAAACCAATCATGGCGAAGAAAAGGGCTGCCATGACACCGTGAGCAAACATCATCGCCACTGCACCCGTCACTGCTGTTGGGTTCAGGGCTGCGATGGCTATGATGACGTAGCCCATATGGCTGACGGAGGAATACCCGACGACATATTTCATATCCTTTTGAACCAAGGCAATGAACGCAGCGTAAAGCACACTGATTACAGCCAGTGTTGCGATATACGGTGCCCAGAAACTCGCTCCGACTGGGAGTACATAAATACCTAATCGGATTAAACCGTAACCTCCAATTTTCTTCAAGACTCCCGCGTGAATCATACTAACGGCGGTCGGCGCACCGGCATAACCGTCAGGTGACCAGGAGTGGAAGGGAAACATGGAGATTAGAGATCCAAAACCAATGATCATTAAGGCAAAGGCTACCTTTTGAAAAGCCGGACTGTAAAGGTCTTGCCTTGCTGCTAGCTCCTCAAACATAAAGGTTGGATTACCACCGGCAGCCGCTGCCAAATAAAGGGCGATCATGCCTACAAGTAGGAAGGCTGATCCGATCAACAAGTAAATGGTCAGTTTCATACCAGCATATTCTTTGGTGACTCGTTTCGAACTCCCCCAGATGATAACCATGATGTAAATCGGAATGACCACGATTTCATAGAAGAGGAAGAAGATAAACAAGTCTCTTGCGATAAACGTTCCCATAACACCTGCAATCAGGATTAACAATAAAATAAAGTATTCTTTAACCCGCTTATCCATGTTCCATGACGCATAGATGGACGAAAACCCAATCAGGTTCGTCAGCAGAAGCATCGGTAAGCTTAATCCATCAACGCCAAGGGCTAAGTTAACACCGAGATCAGGAATCCAGGGGATTGTTAAGGTAAACTGCATTCCACCCTGCTCAATGTTATAAGCAAAGAAGGCATAAATCGAAAGTGCCAACGACACAAACATACCCATGGCTGCCACTAGTTTGATCGTTTTAGTCTCTTCTTTGGGCAAGAAAACGATCAATAACATTGCCACTAACGGTGCTAGCAGAGTGAAGGGCAGAAGCATTGACAGTGAACTCACTGTTGGCAGTGCAGACATTATTTCACACCTCCTAGCGTCGCTAAGGGGTTAAGAGCCGATAGTTGACCTTCCCCGAATGCGAAGACCATAAAAATAACGACAACCGCGAAAAAGAACACCATTGCGTACATTTGTACTTGTCCTGTACTTGTCCGTCGGAGCAATTTACCACTACCCCGCGTGGTTAGAGCAATTCCATTAACGATCCCATCGACAATATTAATGTCAAACCAATAAAGAATTTTGCCCATGCCACCCATGATGTGATGAATAATCCAAAGATATAAGTCGTCCACGTAGTAACCATTTTTGAGTAGTTTGTACACTCCCGGGAAGCGAGCTACTATACTCTCTGCAGAGATAACGTTTTTTACATAAATGGCATAGGCCAAGCCAATCCCTAGCAGACCAGCAATCACTGAGATCCCTGCTAAAAACCAGTCGATAGCAACATGATGGAGCTCTCCATAATGGACGAAGAAAGCAAAGTTATAATGCCCCGGTAAAGCAACCCATCCGCCAACCACACTAAAGAACGCTAAGATAATTAGTGGAATGGTCATACTCCATGGGGATTCGTGAGGATGGTTTTCTGGTTTTTCTGGTCCCATGAAGACGACAAAGAACAATCGGCACATGTAAAAAGCCGTTAAGAACGCTGTAAACAGACCCACTGCATAAATAATTGGATGGCCGTTTTGGAGTGCGTTCGCTAAAATTTCGTCTTTCGAGAAGAATCCAGCAAACGGTGGCATTCCAGAGATGGCCAATATGCCGATGAAAAAGGTCCAACCGGTAATCGGCATCTTTTTCCAAAGTCCACCCATATCCCAAATGTTTTGTTTATGATGTAAAGCGAGAATCACTGAACCAGCGCCCAAGAACATCAACGCCTTAAAAAACGCATGAGTCATGAGGTGAAACATGGAGCCAGAGAATGAACCGACACCGAGGGCGAACATCATATACCCGAGTTGGCTTAAGGTTGAATACGCCAGAATCCGTTTGATGTCATTTTGAACGACCGCTATCGAGGCCGCAAAAATGGCCGTGAACGCCCCTAACCCTGCAATGAATTGAAGGGCCTCTGGGGAGGCGAAATCAAAGAGGAAATACATTCGAGCGACTAAATAAACGCCGGCAACAACCATGGTGGCTGCGTGAATCAGAGCACTGACCGGTGTGGGGCCCTCCATGGCATCGGGTAGCCAAACGTGAAGGGGAAACTGCCCGGATTTGCCGACCGGTCCCATAAAGACTAAGAAAGCCATGACTGTAATATATCCCGCGGTTCCGACCACTGCAATATCTTGCAAGCTGGTGCTCATCGCTGCGGAAAGCGCCACAAAATCTAGAGTTCCAAACTTAGAATAGAGGAAAAGCATCCCCAGAAGTAAGCCGAAGTCCCCGACACGAGTCGTCATGAACGCTTTCTTCGCTGCTTCCCTTGCAGAGACTTTAAAGTACCAAAAACCAATTAGCAAGTAGGAGCAAAGTCCGACTAATTCCCAGAAAATAAAGAGCTGTAACAAGTTCGTTGCTAACACCATGCCGAGCATTGCCGAGGCAAATAATGACTGGTATGCGTAATAACGCGACCAACCCTTGTCCCCATGCATGTAACCCAAAGAATAGATCTGTACCATTGAGGCTACTAGAGTAACAACAAATAGCATCATGGCACTTAGTGGATCAATGATCGTTCCAAAATCGATCGTTAAGCCTCCAATATTTAGCCAATTCACTGTGACAATCGCAGGATGTTCCACAATTTCCGCACCCGCCCGAATGACGCTATAAGCTATAGCAATAGCCATGCCAAGCGAGCTGAGAATAGCGAGTATTGATACTGTGGAAGATAGTCCTTTGGATCGTTTCGTGACAAAGGCGATGAGTAGAAACGACAGGAAGGGCAAAGCAGGAATTAACCATGCCCACTGAAAGAGATCATGCATTTCCTTGAACACCTACCTTCTCCATAGACTCTCTTACCACTTTAACCAATTGAATTCATCCACATTAGTCGACTTTCGGTTACGATAAACCGAAATGATTAAAGCAAGTCCAACGGCCACTTCACAGGCCGCGACGATAATAATGAATAGTGCTGCCACATGCCCCGTCAAAACGTAGTGAATATCAACCTTTTGATTCCAAATAAATCGATTAAACGCTATAAAATTAATATTGACGGCGTTAAGCATTAGCTCGATGGACATGAGTATGGCAATCATATTTTTCTTAGCAAAGACCCCATAAAGTCCCAGACAAAAGAGCATCGCGCCCACCAGAAGATAAGACGTAAGCCCAACACTTAAATTACTGAAATTATTCAATAAACTCATTTGCTCACTTTCACTCCCTTCGCCAAGACCACAGCTCCAACTAAGGCCATGGTGAGCAAAATAGCAACGGCTTCGAATGGAATCATAAACTTCGTAAGAAGTAAAAGTGAAATATCTGAGGCTGAGCCTCCGCTCGTCCACGGAGTGGGTAATACCCGCCAGTCCGTATTGGTCAGGACGACAAGGGCTATCATGAGGAACATTAACACTGAGATAATCGCTCCCCATCCCCAAACGCCGTTTTCAGGATTGCTATCAGAGATTTCTCCGCGCAAGGTCAACATGATCGCGAAGACCACCATGATGGCTATGCCTCCCGTGTAAATCAGCAACTGGACAGCCGCTAAATAGTCTGCGTTCATAAGAACGTACAGCACCGCAACGCCTGAAAAAGATAGGGCTAGATAGAGCGCGCTGTGCATAATATTCTTCGAGGTGACGACACCCCAGGCAGATGCAACCGCCAAGATTGCAAAGACGAAGAAAACTACAGTGCCCACGCTTACCCCACCTTTCCTTTTTGCTCTGCCCGTTTAAGCATATCCCATTTCATTTCCTCTGGTTCAAAGACAGCGTTTTCATAATCCTGAGTCACTGCCAAAGCCTTGGTTGGGCATGCTTCAACGCACATACCACAAAATAAGCAACGGCCAACGTCCATGTGATAGCTGCTAAGCCTTTTTTTATTGTTTTCATCTTTTTCACTGGTTAATTTGATCACTGAATTCGGACAGGCATTTGCACACAAGTTGCAGGAAATGCACTTGTCCCTGTCAAGTCCCATAGAGCTACGCACCCTGATCGGAAGATTGGGCTTCTCCTCCGGGTAAAACTCGGTGATATTAGGACCGACCATGCGTTTGAATGTGATGCCTAAACCTTGTAGTAGACCTTTACCAAACACTGTGTCACCCTCCCATCACGAGTCGGTAAATATATATCCCCAGACCCGTTAACAAAATGTTTAAAATTGAAAGTGGTAACAAAACTTTCCACGCTAAGTGCATTAAATGGTCAATACGTATTCTTGGGAAAGTCCAACGAACCCACATCATAAAGAAGATGATAACCCCTGTTTTCATAAAAAACCAAACGAAACCTGGTAGAAAAATTGGCCCCTGCCAACCACCCAGAAAAACAGTTGCACCCAGTGCGGCCAAGGCCGTCATGTTTCCGTATTCTCCAAGGAAAAATAATCCCCAGCGAAGTCCTGTATACTCGGTAAAGGGTCCGGCAACCACTTCTTGATCGGCTTCAACTAAGTCAAAGGGTGCACGGTTGAGTTCTGCTAAGCCGGCAATGAGGAAGATCCCAAACGCTAGTGGTTGAAGAACAATAAACGGAAGGCCCGCTTGCGCTTCGACAATGACTCCCAGATTAAAGGACTGAGTAATCATCACCACTCCAAGTAAAGAAAAGAGTAACGGAATTTCATAACTGACCATTTGAGCAACCGCCCGCATAGCGCCAAGCAAGGAGTATTTATTATTAGAGCCCCAGCCAGCCATGATGAAAGCCAGTGTCGAAATCGAGGAGATAGCTACAAAGTAAAAAATACCTAAATCGAGATCAAGGGGTGCCATGCCTTTTCCATAAGGTATGACCGCTAAGGTCATCATTGGTAGAGAGAAGATAATCATGGGCGCGATTTTAAAGATAAACTTATCTGCGCCGGCCGGAGTAATATCTTCTTTTCCCATGAGTTTTAAGGCATCTGCGATAGTCTGAAACCATCCGCGCGGACCAAGACGATTGGGGCCTGTCCTCTGTGAAGTCCAACCTGCGATTTTACGTTCTAGTAAAATCAATATCAAAGCGGCCAGGACAACAATGATAACCACGATGATAAAGTTGATGACATCCATGGTTAAATTAGCCCAAACTGAGTGGGGATCCGCAAAAAGACTACGGATGGCTATCGCAATATTGACAAACACATTGTTTAAAACGTTAAACAGATTGTATAAAGCGTCCATCTTCTACTCCCCTCATTGCAAATTTCTACTTATCCACTTCACCCAATACTGCATCCAAGGTCGCAAAGATCGCGACGACGTCTTGGATTTTCCAACCTAAAGCCACAATTGGGAGCATTTGTAGATTTATAAATGTCGCTGGGCGGATACGTACCCGTGCTGGCTTGGTGGTACCATCACTGACGATATAAAATCCTAGTTCTCCTTTAGGATTCTCAACGCGGTGATAAACTTCGCCAACTGGAGGCTTAATAACCTTCGGTACCTTGGCCATAATCGGGCCTTCCGGAATATCACGCAGAGCTTGTTTAATGATTTTGATGCTTTCCACAATCTCATCCATCCGAATGATAGTGCGGTCATAGCTATCGCACCCATTTCGAACGGGTACATTGAAGTCAAATCGATCGTAAATACTGTACGGTTCTGCTTTACGCACGTCGTAATTAACACCCGACGCCCGTAATACTGGACCAGTAATCGAGAGGTTTTCAGCCAGCTCCTTCGATAAGATACCCACGTTTTTCAAACGACCTTGGGCAATCTCATTTCCGAAAAAGATGCCGTAATATTCTTCCAGCATCTCAGGCGTGTCGTCGAGGAACGATTGGAGCGCAGGCCAAAATTCTGCAGGTGGCTCTGCACTGATTCCCCCGATACGCATGATATTGACAGTCAGTCGGCTTCCTGCAGTCATCTCATACATATCACAGATCCGTTCGCGATCACGGAAAGCATAAGACCAAGCAGACCACCCCGCCATATCGAGAGCTGTGCTGGCAATACAGACCTGGTGGCTAGCAATTCGGGCGAGTTCTCCAAAGATAACCCGTAGGTATTCTGCCCGCTCAGGAACTACTACCCCCATAAGCTTTTCTACGGTTTGAACATAGGCCCAGTTGTTATGCGGCGATGCTAGGTAATCCAATCGGTCGGTATACGGAATAAACTGTGCATAGGTCCGGCTTTCAGCCAGCTTTTCCATCCCTCGATGGAGATATCCTATTTTAGGTACAATTTTAGTGACCGTTTCCCCCTCTAAATGGATCACCATGCGGAACAAACCGTGCATACTCGGGTGCTGGGGGCCCATGTTTAATATAAGTTCTTCTGTTTCATTAATACTCATGGTTTTTCCCCCTATTCCCCTTCTATTCGTGTGCGCGTGATGTTGCGAAGCTCAATCGGCTCGGTCACATAGTCTTTGCGCAACGGATATCCTTCAAAATCGTCCCACATATAGATTCGTTTTAGATTAGGATGTCCTTTAAATATTATTCCGAACATATCAAAGGCCTCACGCTCTAGGTAGTTTGCGCCCTGCCAAATACGAGTCACAGAATCCACCACCGGATTTTCACGATTCACGATCGCCTTCACGCGTAAGCTCTGTGACCCGCGCAAGCTTGTCAACTGATAAACCACTTCAAAGTGATCGACTAAATCCATTCCACATAGGTCGTGGAGAAAATCACAAGGACCATCTGCAAATTGTTTGGCTGCTGTCAGAGTTTCAATAATATAAGGAGCGTTAACCTTTAATACGAGTACCCCAAAACTCTCTTCAACTTCACCGTTCACACGGGTTGCTAGTTCTGTGACTTGTAGCTTAAATTTCTCATTATTTTCCATGTTTCATTAACCTCACCTTAGCGGGATTTGAAACCTTGTATTGAAGTTGTAAAAGCCCGTATAATAAAGATTCTGGCCGCGGCGGGCAACCGGGGATATAAACATCCACCGGAACAACTTTATCAACACCAGCCATCATGGAATAGGAATCAACAAAGGGTCCCCCTGCATTCGCACAACTTCCCATAGCAATAACCCATTTGGGCTCAGGCATTTGATCATAAATACGTCGCAACAAGGGAGCCATCTTCCGAGTGCAGGTACCTGCCACAATCATGACATCCGCTTGACGTGGAGAAGCACGAAAAACCTCCCAGCCAAATCGGGAAATGTCATAACGAGGTCCACCAGTCGCCATCATCTCAATCGCACAACAAGCTAAGCCCAGCGTAACTGGCCAGAAAGAATGCCCTCGAGCCCAATTGAGAAGGCTATCTAGGTTGGTAACCACAAAGTTTTTGTCCATTAATGCTTCGTCATCGCGAAGCCGTTTTTCTAAGGTTACATCCACTCTAGTGCACCCTCCTTCCAAGCATACCAGAAACCGACTAAGAGAATGACAATAAAGATGAACATTTCCACGAAGGCAAATGTCCCCAGTTTTTGGAATGTGAGTGCCCATGGATATAACAAGACTGTTTCTACACTAAAGACTGCAAAGACTAAGGCATACATGAAATAATTGCTCTTGAATCCAAGCCATGTCCGACCAATTGTTTCGTTCCCACATTCATAAATCGTTAGCTTTTCTTTGTGTGGTTTGTTTGGCGCTAACAACTTTGGCATTATCATCATAATGATGGATACAACAATAGCACCAACAAGAAAAACACCTACACCGGCAAAGTTGTTGTCAGACATCCTCCTAACCTCCCTTCATATAAAAATCAAATACAACTATGAGCCAAACTTATTGTGCCACATCCAGAGGATATGGTCAATAACTTATCGCAATTGCAGCGTCCCTGCTATTTATTATTCATATAGCAGACGTCTCTCGCTTCACCGGAGCAAAACTTCTTCGATGAAGAGGGCATGGTCCTAATCGCCGCAAAACTTGCATATGTTCACTCGTGCCATACCCTTTATTCTTGGAAAAGGTATATTCTGGATAAAGGGTGTCGAGTTCAACCATTAATCGGTCACGTGTCACTTTAGCTAAGATCGAGGCAGCTGCGATCGTCGCACTTATTAGATCTCCCCCGATAAGCGGAAGCTGTGGTAACTTAACTGTAGGGAGCGTTAGGGCGTCAATCAATAAATAATGTGGACGAACTTTCAAGCCTTCTACAGCTCGCTTCATGGCTAATTTAGTCGCTTCTAATATATTCAAAGCGTCGATCTCCGCTGGCTCAGCACTTCCAAGTGCATAATCAATCGCTTGTGCTTGAATCTGAGCATAAAGTTTTTCTCGTTTACTCTCAGTCAGCATCTTAGAATCATTGAGACCTGGCAGCTCAAATCGGGCCGGCAGAATACACGCTGCAGCCATAACCGGTCCAGCCAGTGGTCCTCGCCCTGCTTCATCAATGCCTGCCAGCAAAAGGAATCCTTGTTGCCATAATTTCTTTTCTTCGACAAGCATGTGCTGAATACGGGCTTCTTCCACCACTTGTGCTTGCTGATACTTGAGTAAACGCACGGCTAGCTTCCTAACTCCTTGACGCGGATCCTTTTGACATGCGCATAGCATTCGAGGGGATGGGTCTTTAAATAGTGCTTCTTCAACTTCCCTTACATTCATCTGGGATAACGGTTCCACACCTTATTCCTCTTCTCTACTTATATTCCTTTTCGCTATAAAAACTCAATTCCCTTTATTCCGTTCGGGTTTTAATGTTATTCAGAATAGTTGGTTTATTCAGAAATATTGTCCATTGTAATGGGTCCCAATTGTCCCATACGAAGTTCACGCAGGAAAATTTGGGCGGCTTTGAGCGTATCCACACGCCCACCATGAATCAAGCACCCACGTTTTCGTCCCAAGCTCTCCAATGTAACCTCTTCATCCTGAACCTGATAACGGCGCAAGGCCTTTGGAGAGTGTAACTTGAGCCAATCGATAATCCAAGCCGATAATTCCTCAATATCAAAAACATCATCTTTTATGGCGCCAAGAGCCGCCAGCTTCTTCCCTACTTCAGGGACTTCAAATTTAGGCCACAGCATTCCCGGTGTATCCAACAGTTCGACTCTCTCATGAATCCGTACCCATTGGTTTCCTCGGGTCACACCTGGCTTGTTACCGACTTTGGCTTGAGCTCCGCCCGTCAATTGATTGATCAAGGACGACTTACCAATGTTGGGAATCCCCACAATCATTACTTTAATCATCTGTGGTCGAATGCCCTTTTCAGCCTGTCTCGCCTGTTTAAGAAGTACCATGCGTTCCAATTCTGGTACAATTTGTTTAACCCCAACTCCTGTCGTTGCGCTAACTGCATAAACAGGGCTTGAAGCTCTTAAGTATGTAAGCCATTTTGCCGTCCAAGTCGGATCTGCTAAATCTACTTTGTTCAGTAGTAATAATCGGGGTTTATTTCCAAGCAACTTATGGAGCATTGGATTACGACTACTAACCGGTATTCGAGCATCGGCAAGTTCTAAAACGACATCTACCCATTCAAGTTGCTCAACTAGAAGTCGTCTTGCTTTAGCCATATGTCCCGGAAACCATTGAATACTCATGAATATCCCTCTTCATCCTTCTCTCAGACCTAATCATAATCTTGAAAGTTCACCGCTAACGATGAAGTTCTCCCAATTTTTAAGCTGAGTTAAACCAAAAAACTTTACGTCATGCCCCTATTGGAGTATGACGTTTAAGGCCAACATAAGTGACCTTGATTCGCCTCACTAAAAGAACCTAATCCGTTGTAAGGGATAGTATACCATTAAAGCTTTTCCTAAGAGATCGACTTTCGGGAGAAGTCCCCATTCTCGTGAGTCTTCACTTTCACGTCGGTTATCGCCTAAGACAAACACCTTACCTACTGGAACAACCTCTGGACCATAAGGCGGATAATCACCGGGTTTAACGTAGGGTTCATCAATTACGTCGCCATTCACAAAAACTTTATTGTCGCGAAGTTCGACCGTTTCACCCTCGACCGCAATCACTCGTTTGACGAAGGTTCGTTTTAAGTCCTTCGGAAACGCAAACACGATCACATCCCCTCTGTTGGGAGTCCATTGGCGATACGCAAGTCGGTTGACGACAATACGATCTCCTGATGCTAGGCCAGGTTCCATGGAAGGCTGCTTAATGAGATAGGGTTGAAATACCCCCCAACGAAGAATTCCGCCAATCACTATTACCGCACCGATAATCCCAAAAACCCATTTTCGTTTTGATTTTTGTACCATCATTTCGCTCCTCTCTTGCACTACTCTTTAGTATGAACAAGAATCTTCGGAGCATACGCCATCGTACAATAAAAAAGCTCTCTATAATATATAAATTTTTGATCTTATCATTAGAAAATGGTCGTGCTAAGGAAAAAAAAAGAGCCAGATTGCTCCAGCTCGTTTTTAACCTTAGACCATGCGACGATCGCGAATCCGAGCCGCCTTACCTGAAAGTGCACGTAAATAATAAAGCTTAGCCCTGCGAACCACACCTCGGCGAGCCACCTCAATCTTATCCAAGCGAGGTGAGTGCAAAGGGAAAGTACGTTCTGCCCCGACGCCAGAGACGACACGACGAACAGTAAAGGTCTCTCTAATGCCGCCACCTCTCATTGCGATGACAAGCCCTTCAAACACTTGAATACGTTCACGGGTTCCCTCAACGATACGCACATGTACACGCACTGTATCCCCTGGACGGAAGTCAGGAAGATCCTTTTTCATTTGCTCTTCTTCAATCATGCGAATATAATCCATTATAAAATTCCCTCCTTCCTTGTCTAGATGTTCATCGCTGTTCTCAGTGAGCGGACCACCTATTATCAGACCAACTTATTTTATCACAACCCATTTAGCTATGCAACAACTTTCAACTTAATGCCCCTTTTTGTAGATTGTAATTTCGATACAGACCAATGAGGCTGCCACCTCGAAAAAATGGCAGTAATCCCAAATTCAGCCTTTAGTGTCCACGTAAGCGATCTAAAATTATAGCTACAGCAGAACGCACGGATAAATGATTATAATCTGTGGGTCCATAGATTGGCTCCAGAATCCGATCCATCTGCTCGACATCTTCTTTAAGCAGTCCCCAGCCAGTACCAAACAATAATAAAATTGGCGTTTCTTTAGTCTCTATGTCCTCACGGAGTTGTGCATAAGTCACTGTATTGGCATATTTTCGTGCATCCGTTGCCACTTTAACAGGAGCTACTCCATGTTCTGCTTCAATTTCTGCATAAACTTCTAGTAAATTCTGCGCAATTTTTACCCGAGCAAACGCTTCTTGACGATCAGGGTTATACTCTGCTCCATACCCGTCTTGCCAAAAACCCATTATACGATTGGCCAACTGCCGTTGTGCTTCTGCAGGATGAACCACAAAATATCGTTTTATTCCATAAGTTGTTGAGCAACGTGCAATATCATGCAGGTCTAAATTTGTAATGGAAGTCGCTACCGTCTCCATATTTTTATTGTAAACAGGAGCATGAATTAAAGCTAAATATATGTCTGCCATGGAGTGCCTCCCAACGAACTTCGTAAACCCAGAGGGTTCTGGGTCAATCTTTCAAATATCTATTTCCGAGACTTCCAGTTCTCTTAGCGGGAGTTCCTGGCTCTGCTTCCCCTCGGGATTCTTCAAGGACTTCCGCCGTCGTTTCGGTCGCGGGCAGAGATGTTTCCATAAAACCTGCCATTCTGCAATTTCCTCATGTTCAAGGAGGAGTTCTTCTAAGAGTGGATAATCGTCTACTCCAAAAGTAACTGCTTTAATTAAATCCGGACGCCGCAAAAAAGTGCGCCTTAGAGACTCTTTTCTACGCCACTGCTTGATCCTCGCGTGATGACCGGATAATAAAACTTCAGGAACCTGTCGCCCTTCAAAATCGGCTGGACGGGTATACTGAGGATATTCCAAGAGTGAGATGCTGTGCGAATCCTCTTGGGCAGAAGTATCTTCTCCAAGTACTCCAGGTATCAGTCGCACTACTGCATCAATCATGACCATTGCAGCGAGTTCTCCGCCTGTCAAAACATAGTCCCCGATGGACACTTCTTCGTCGGCCAACTCACGGATTCGCTCATCAAACCCCTCATAATGACCACATATAAAAACTAATTCATCTTGTTCAAACCATTCCTCAGCCTTCGCTTGATGAAAAACATTTCCTTGTGGAGAGGTGAGAATGACCCTTCGCTTACCTTCAGGTTGAGGCAAATCTCGTATAGCGGCAAATATAGGTTCGGGCTTTAAGAGCATTCCAGCTCCTCCGCCGTACGGGACATCATCCACATTTTTATGTTTACTGGCAGCATAATCCCTGAAATCCACCAAATGTATTTTAACCAATCCCGCTTCTTGTGCGCGTTTGAGGATGCTTTCTTGTAGAGGCGCAAACATTTCAGGAAATAATGTTAAGACGGTAACCTTCATCATCCGATGTTTAACCCCCAAAATCGTGGTTCGTAGTTCGTGGTTCGTGGTTCGAACATCGAATATCAAATATCGAATATCGAATATTGCACTAAAGTCCTGGTGGAAGCGCGACATCCATACGTCGACCCTCAACATCCACATTCAAGACGACACTTTTAAGGGCTGGAACACAGATTTCGCCTTTAGGCCCCTTGACCAAATAAACATCATTCGCTCCGGTTTCTAGGACCTGAGACAACGTGCCTAACAAGACATCCCCCTCATAAACTTGCATCCCTTCAAGCTCGAAATAGTACCATCCCTCTTGCAGAGGAGGAACTTCTGAGCGGTCAATTACAACCTCCCACCCTCGATACTTTTCTGCTTGATCAATCCCGTCAATTCCTTCCACTCTGAGAAAAACTAAATCCATCTGTACTCTGGCAGAAATAATCTTGAAGTTTCTCTCGAGCTGTCCACACCGCAAGATGACTTCCTGCAGCTTCAGAAATCGCTCAGGGTCAGTTGTTAACGGGTAAATCTTCAGTTCGCCGCTAAACCCGTGCGGACGTAACACTTCCCCAATCAACACATCATCCATATTTATTGCCCCCTTATAAGCAGATAGTTTTAAACGTTGAGAAGGGCACTAAGCCCTTCTCAACGTTATTGATCAATGTCCATATGAACTCGGCGGCCATCCTTGACGGCTGCCGCTTTAACGAGCGTACGAATAGCGTTCGCAATCTTGCCCTGTTTCCCAATAACCTTACCCATATCTTCTGGTGCAACAGTCAATTGCAAATGAACACTCTTATCTGTCTCAGACTGAGTAACGGAAACTTGATCAGCATGATCGACAAGCGCTTTCGCGAGGATTTCTACAAGTTCCTTCACAGGAACCACCCCTCTCACTTACACTTAGTTCTTGGACTCGTGGAATTTGGTTAAGATACCAGCTTGGCTCAGAAGAGACTTCGCAGTATTCGAAGGTTGCGCTCCTGTTGATAGCCATTTCATAGCCTTTTCCTCATCGATGTTCAAAACTACAGGACTTTTTGTTGGATCATAAATTCCTATTTGTTCAATGAAACGTCCATCACGAGGCGCTTTAGCGTCAGCAATAACCATTCGATAGAAAGGATTCTTTTTCGCTCCCATGCGGCATAAACGAATTTTAGTAGCCATGTTTTCACCTCCTTAAAAAGAAAATTGTGGCTCGAATGCCCACTAGACACTCGATTAGTTCAACTAAACTTCAAGATGGAGCTAAAACTCCGTATAAAGTAAGTTTATTATATAAACAACGCCATAGTATAGCGTGTGTCCACCAAAGTAAAAGGCAATTCCGAGACGGTGCACATGAAATGTGCCGTCTCCCAAACGGGATTACGCACAAGTAGTGCAAGTAAGAACCGTCCCCACTCCCGCGTTCCGTTTCCAAGCCCGGGACGCAGTGTCACACGGCGCGACGTCTTTACGTAAGCAGATTAGCAAACTCCGCGTAAGCGACCCCAGATACGGGGCTGAGCACAGGACGTGCGAAGCCGGCAACTGAGCCAAGGATGGCGAATTTGCCGGGAAGATCATGGGTGATCTTTAGGGCCTCATCGCAGGCAAGCCAGCTCCCACAGGGGAATGGATTTCCAATGTGGGAGCTGGCTTGCCTGCTCCCACAGGGTTCTGTTGCGGCTATAAAGCCCCCATCGGTCTCCTGCTGATTGCCGAATGCCACCTCGCAACCAGCCGGTCAGCCAGAGGTGATGGTCGTGATACAGGACTTCGACGGTATTGGACGGCCGCAACGCGAACACTCCGGCAGCATCTGCATGCTGTAGGTAACGAGAATTGTTCGCATTGTAGGGTTGCGAGGTGGC
>CAKMJS010000093.1 GCA_927405585.1 uncultured Desulfosporosinus sp. | reverse complement strand
GGGCTGTCCTGGACGGAGCTGGCTGAAAGGATAAAAATCCTGGTCGAAACCGACGCTTTCCCCGTGACTCAGACCTTAGAAACAAAAAAAGAAGAACAGCAGCCATTTATCAATGTCCTGGTGGTTCATTTCAGCCATTTCTTGTATGTATTGGGAATGATCCCCTGAGCCATAATAATGGCATGTGTTTACGATACATTTGATCCCACCGTTAGGTTGAGACATTTTTTTAGCATGTCCAGTCATATTAGAACTCCTCCTTTGTTTTAAATTCACTAGTATTATGCTCTAACAGAAATGATTATATGAATAATAAATCTCATTACTTATGCCATTAGTTAGTTATAATTAATACGGGGCAGACCACTCACCCCCATTTGAAAAGTGGGAGTCTTACGACTGGATAAAAATTCCTGTCAAAGTGCTTAAAACTCAAATTCAGCAATTATATATAATGTTAATCACCTATGCTCTGATACTTAATCAATTTGAATAAGCTAAGAATTTCTTGTGAATTTACAAGAAGGTTAAATGTCATTTCTTTTTTTGACAATTGAGAGTATGACTACTGCACTACAATTTCATGCTCTTTTAATAATCGACCATTGTCAGGGTAACTCAGAGTCGCCCCATCACAGTATTCCACGACAAAAAGGGCCAGCATTATATAATAATGCTTACCCTTTTTGCTTTTTCATTGTATCCTTATTAACTCTATAGAGCTTTTTTGTGGCTTTATCAGTTACTAATAGCTTCTGTGGATTCATCAATTAAAATTTAACTATAGGGGCCCCACTTAGAGTATCTTTTACAGGACAAATTCTCTCTATATGACCAAGAAGTCGCTGGATATTTTCCTCTGGAGAGGGCGAGTCAATTTTGATATTGTAACGAATTTCTTGGAAGCCGGTCCTCACATCTGGATTCTTGCCCATGAAACCATCGGGGTCCAGATCACCCTCAACGACTACAGTGACATCCTTAATTTCAACTCGATATTTACCCGCAAACGAAGTGATAAGAATGTTCAAACAGCTACCTAAGGCAACTAATAAATATTCCACTGGATTAGGGGCATTATCCATTCCCCCAAGTTCTATCGGTTCATCTATAATGACCTTTTTCCCTCTTATGTCTCCAGTACATTGAACTCCTTGTCCATCCCACCGAACTGTAGATTTAAATACTGTGTTGGCCATAATACCACCTCATAATATTTTCTAAATCTAGCGTTAGCATTTATAGAAAAATTATGTATTAAGGTTGGGAATACGAATAGAATAACCGTACCTCTGAACTGATTATACGCTGACTCTTACACTGTTATGGATATGGCGGCTAATGAGCAATCGCTTTGAGGATCTTCCATGTTCTAAGTGTAACTCTTGGTTTAGAATATCTCATGAAAAAGTTGTAACTCTCTCATGAAGAAGGGGATGCAAGCATATTAAAACGGCTAAGGTTAAAATCCTCAGCCGCCTTTTATTGTCTTCTGTTCATTTACCCTCTAGATCCTTTTTTCGGCTCTGATACTCTGTCGAATCTATTTCACCACGCGCATATCGTTCACGCAAGATATCCATTCCACTATACTTACTTTGCCCTCCGGTATGATTGTGCGAATCAGTACGCCGAAAAATATAGATTCCCAGCAAAATAATCCCAATCCAGAAGATGAGGTGCATTCCAAATCCCGCCATCCCCATCATCCCATAGCCACCACTTCCATAATCCCCATAGCCCCAACCACCCATCATATAAATAAATCCCTCCTTCAATTATTTTATTAAACTCCAACATATTATCTCTATATACATTGTCAATTATGTAGGATGCTTTCTCTTTCAAAAACCCTAGGTAACTTGTTATGTTCATAAGTTATTCACAACTTATTCACGACCCTCCCTTTTTTTATGATTAGGATATGCGATTTCGCGTTCACCGTCGGCATTAACAAAAGTAACTTTGATAGTTCCTGTATTTACAAACAAATGCCTGTTATGCTTTTGGAGGTGTTCCTTCAGCGTTTGATACAACTGCATCGATTTGGACTAAAGCATCTTTAGGTAAAGCTGATACGCCAACTGTTCTTCGTGCAGGAACACCGC